>JAFGFM010000201.1 GCA_016931115.1 Deltaproteobacteria bacterium
AGGGGTAATACCTTCTGCCTTTGGTGAACCAAAGGACTGGGCAGGAATAAACCATCGCATCAAGTGGGACTATGTATCAAGAGCGGTCCGGATAGAAGAGGCACACTCTCATGACTTTGAGGAGTTCCTCTGCTTCATAGGGACAAACCCTTCTGACACCGATGACTTTGGCGCTGAGATAGAGGTATCAATGGGCACAGAGGGTGAAAAGCATACCATCACCACCGCAGCCATAATCTGCCTTCCCGCAGGTGTGCAGCATGCCCCCATTTTTATGAAAAAGGTGGATAGACCTTTTTACTTTGGCCACTGCCTGCTGGCTGACAGTTATGGTTCAAGCCAGTTTAATGGGACATAAAAATGGATATATAGACATTGAAAATCCCAAGATACCTCGCACAGAGAACACGGAGATCACAGAGTTTTTAAAATTTGTAGGGACACAGCGCACTGTGCCCTTTCTACAATATTGATCAGAAGATCTTGTCTGACTATTTAGCTTGGCGGATCGCTTACAAATCTTTTCATGGGTGACATGGCTATCTGGAAGACAGGCTTATTTATCTTCCTGAAATTCAGCCCGCCATGTTTTACTACAGCGAGAATAAAGATAAAGTCTTTGTGATGATCCTTCCTCTATAATTTCTATTGATATATACTTCCTTTGTGCTTCAGCCACCCATCTACATGGCTGCCGTCCGGGTCATGATGAGTCCAGTGCACAACCCCGCCCTTTGAATTCCAATCATACTCCCCATAGAATTCTATTTGATCGTCTTTACGAAGAGAGTTGATTTTTGGGGCTATATCAATGTTATGGGAAATAAGAAGAGTATTACCTGAATCAAGTTGTATAATAAATTTCTGATGCCTGCTACCTTCGACATCATCCGGCAAAATAGTTTTTACCCTGCCAGAACCGCTCACCTGTATGTTGCTTTCTTTATTATTAAAGGCATCCGCTAAAACCTGGTCATTTGTTAAGGCGCCGGAATCAGCATTAACATTTTCTGATGGTTTATTTTGTGTATGCTGAATACCTGCATACACAAGGCCGGCAATTACAAGAATTAAGATAAAATATTTTTTCATATTTTTTACCGAAGGTTATCTGTGTTCAGGGGTTGCGATAAGGGTTTTGTAGGGGCACAGCGCACTGTGCCCTTTCTGCAATATTGATAAAAATCCTTACTGAGAATTTAGGTCGGCGGATCGCTTACAAACCTTTTCATGGGTGACATGGCTATCTGGAAGACAGGCTTATTTATCTTCCTGAAATTCAGCCCGCCATGTTTTACACCGGCAGGGATAAAGATAAAGCAGGTCTTTGTGATGGTCATCTTTTTACCATCTATGCTGAAATCAACCTCACCACCCAGATCGGTTGTATCTGCCATATTGCTCCCGACAAAACCGCATATCTCATCATAATCATGTGCATGTTCAGGATGTTCACGCGGTAAAGAGTCCACTGCCCATGCGGCCTCAACATAAAATGCCCCCGGAATAACCCTGTCATCTATATAGATAACCCTTTTTATAGGATCATCCTTTGGGGATTTGTCCGCCAGGTCGTCTGATTCAAAATTGTGCACCCCCTCAGGTACTATCAGGTTGCTACTCACTACTGCCTCTGGTTTGTTTTTTGGATCTGTCATTATTTTCTCCTGTTTTAAAATAAAGCTAAAAATTCAATTGGTTCAAAAACCTTGATTGAAGCATACTTAAAATCCTTTACATTTCTTGTGATTATACAATCAGCACCTGCTATTTTGCCTGACTCTTCCAGCACAGCTTCTTCAAAATCAGTAATCCTGCTATTAAGCGCCCGTTCAATAACAGGTCTGTTGACAGGGGCGATTTCAAACAGGCTTATAATGTGACTTAAAGCGGTTCTGGCCTTTTTAACCGGAAGAGATTTTGTTAACAGGTAATCGATAGTTGTAACTGTTGTAGCACATATAAAAGCCTCTATTTTTGAATCTTCAACAAGGCAGAATATTTCAACAGCAGGTTTAAAAAAAGGTATCCTTTCAAGCAGAACATCCAGGATTATATTAGTATCAATAATAACCTTCAAAGATATTTCTCCATGAGATGGGCTTTGTACTCCTCTTCGGATATATCTTTTCCCTTTAAAATACCAGCCAGTTTTGAGGTCACAGGAGGCAGTTTCTTTTCAGAAGTCTTTTTTGTATCAATGGATTCAATAAAATCAGAAATCATTCTGGATACAGATTTACCTCTTAGTTTTGCCTCCAATTTGGCCTTCTGTACAGTATTTTCATCCATTCTTAATGTAAGTTTTGTATTCATGCCGTACAATATATAATTATTTATACGTCTAAGTCAAGCCTTAAGAGAGCATACCAATCAGGTGGCTTGCCTGGCCCTTTGTTATACCTTTTGGCACATCAAGGTTTCTGCTTGATAAAATAGCAAGCTGCTTTTCAGTAGCAGGCTGGTTCCTCCACCCTGAATAGAGGCTTAAAAGGGGTATAAGGTCACTGAAATCTCTTTTAATATAGTTTTCTGCCTCAAAGATGGCTGACTCAAGGTCTTTTTTTTCGGCTATTACTCTTTCAACGCCCTTCTCAATAAAGGCAACCTCATAATTTTCAAGGATAGTGGGCATGATGGTAATCCTTCTTCCATTTGAAAGGGATATTTTATAACCGCCTCCACCCATACTCACCCATGCAAAGTCTGAATAATAGGCAACCTCATCAGGTGTCTTGAGATCAAACAGGTCTATCTTTGTACACCTGTACCTGAGGTCAGTAAGAGATGAAGCCTTTTCAACAGGCACCCAGGGCCTGTTTGCCTCTACCCACCTTATTGCATCCCTTGCCTCATCTGTTGTGTGACCTTCAAGGTTAAAGTCCGGTGAAAGGCCAAAAAGCGATGGGAGGGTAGAAAGGCTGTGCCCCTTTGTAACATCAACTATATCTATTACAGTAACATTTTCCTTCCCAGGATGAAGCCTTGTACCGCGGCCAATCATCTGTGTATAAAGCAGGGATGACTTTGTGGGACGGGCAAGCATAATCCCCTCAACAGATGGCTCGTCATACCCCTCTGTGAGCACCATGCAGTTTGCCAGCACATCGATGTTGCCTTCGCTGAAACCTTTAAGAATATCCCCTCTTCTCTGCATATCCATATCACCTGTAATGGCCTCTGCGCTTATACCTTCACTCCTGAAAGCCCCTGCAACACTCAAGGCATGGGCAACATCAACACAGAAACAGAGTGTCTTTTTACCTTTAAGGTATAAACTATACACCTCTGTAATTATGTTATTTCTTGCCTCAATATTTACCGCACTTGACAGCTGCGATGTAACAAAATCTCCCATGCGTGTCTTTACACGGGTTAGGTCAATATCTGTTTCAACCCTGTAGCCCGCCACAGGTGATAGATACCCATCATTTATCATATCTGGCAGAGGCTTTGAGTAGACGATCTCCTGGTAGACCTCGTTTAACCCAACACCATCACCTCTTTTAGGTGTAGCCGTAAACCCCACAAGGAGTTTCCTGGTTTCAGGGTGAAACACCCCCAGGTATTCAAGTATCCTTTTATATGTCCCGGCTGTGGAGTGATGTGCCTCATCCACAATGATGAGAAAAAAGCGGTCAGGGTCAAGGGCAGCAAGTCTTTTAGAGTCTGTCCTGCCAAGTGTGGGCACACTGGCGATAATTACATCACTCTCAGGCGAGGCAATTCTATCTGCCTGTTCAACCTCCACCTTTAATCCGGGATTTGATCTTATTATTTTATCCTTTGCCTGATCCAGGAGTTCTGCCCTGTGGGCAAGGACAATCATCTGCTTTTTCATCCTGAAATAGCGGGGAAACTCCGAGAATATTACTGTCTTGCCGGAACCAGTGGGCAGGGATACAAGCGCACGCCTTATGCCGCGCCTGTATCCTTCATAGATCGCCTCAAGGCACTCCTTCTGGTAATCCCTCAGGCTGAACCTGCTTTCGTTAATAGATTCTGTCATTCAAAAAAATATTTATCCGGGTATCAGGGTTTAAAATAGATGCAGGATATACTTATATGCAAGGCATATCAAGAAGATAGCCACCCAATCCTCATTTAACACCCTATTTTTTCCTGCATGTATAAAAGAACTTGTTTATTGAAATACAATATTTTAGTGTGTTGGCATGAAACTATATTTTGAAGGTTACTAAAGGATTAATGACTCAAGGGGCTTTTGTCTTTAGGTATTACTCACTTGAACCCTGGGCCCCTTGAATCCTTGAACCCTGCTTTTAATAAATATGATCGATCATGAAACACATACAGAGGGTATAAGCCCCAAAATCTATTCTGTTAGCACCCTGACCACCGGGATAAAGACTCTGCTTGAGGAGCAGTTTGAGTTTATCTGGATAGAGGCAGAGATATCCAATTTCAGGGCACCATCCTCAGGCCATTACTATATGGTATTCAAGGATGCGTATGCACAGATCAGGGCTGTAATGTTCAGACCACAGACAAGGTATATTAACTTTGTCCCTGAAGACGGCATGAAGATCGTGGCCAGGGGCAGGGTATCTGTTTATGAATCAAGGGGCGAATATCAACTGATTATCGATTACCTTGAGCCCCTTGGCGTTGGCGCAATGGCCCTTGCACTTGAACAGCTAAAAAAGAAACTCTCAGAAAAGGGGTTATTTGATGAAGAAATAAAAAGGCCCCTCCCCTTTCTGATTCAGCATGTGGCGGTTATTACATCACCCACAGGGGCTGCAATCAGGGATTTCCTCAATATTGCACAGAGGAGATTTACAAACCTTGAGATAACCATAATACCTGTAAGGGTTCAGGGAGATGGGGCTGCCAGAGAGATTATAGAGGCTATCTCTATAGCCAATACAGAACTTGATGCAGACACCATTGTTATAACCCGTGGCGGTGGCTCAATGGAGGATCTGTGGGAGTTCAACAATGAAGAGCTGGCGTATGCTATCCGTGCATCAGAGATACCGATCGTTTCTGCTGTAGGTCATGAAATAGATTTTACCATATCTGACCTTGCCGCTGACATGAGGGCGCCAACCCCTTCTGCTGCCGCAGAGCTATTAGTGGCAGAAAAGGAGATTATTGAAAAATGGCTCAGGGAGATCAGGGAGCGCATGTCAAGCAGTTACAGGTATTATCTAAGCAATATAAAAGATGCATTAAACGCATTTAAAAAGGGGCTGAAAGACCCGAGAAAGGGGATTGCCGATACATGGCTCAGGCTGGATGAACTTGAAGGCAGGATTAAGCGGCAGCTCTCTGTAATCATTAATGACTTAAAAATGAATATAAGGAACCAGGGCAGATCATTGTTCGTGAATTCCCCTGTAAAAAAAATCGAACGATACAGAGAGGTAATCAACTTTAAACAGCAGCTGCTGACCCGATCAATGGAAAGGGTAATGGATGGCAAACATAAAAGGATTGATATCCTCAATGAAAAACTGAATGACCTGAACCCCTATGCCATACTTGACAGGGGGTACAGCATAACAAGAACAATTGATAAAAAGGCAATCCGTTCTGCTTCTGAGGTAATGGCTGGGGAGAGAGTAAATGTTACCCTGTCAAAGGGCAGCCTTGAATGCCTTGTGGAAAAAATTTTTGAGGAATAAGATGTATAAATTTTTTATATTTATAATGTTAACAATCAATGTGCCTGCCTTCGCAAATGATCTTCAAATGACATTATCATCTCAGGAGCTTTATCAGGGCGGTGTTATACATCTGAAAATCCATGAAAAAGAGGGTGAAAAACCGGCATTGAGATGGCTTGATAAAGAGGTACATCTGCTGTACCGCCCTGACAAAAAAATATACGAGGGTTTTATCGCAGCAGACCTTGCACAAAAACCCGGGACATATGACCTGATCCTGAGCCTCACCCCTTCAGGGGAGACAACACATAAAAAGTTAAAAATCAATGCAAAGGATTATGGGGTAAGGAAACTCACTCTCCCTGCGGGCCAGGTAAACCTGAGCCAGGAAAACCTGGAAAGGGTGAATAATGAAAAGAGGGTTATTGACCGGTTATGGGAAAAGGCTGAAACACCGGCTGCATTTAAGACCCCATTTATAATGCCCCTTGAGAGCGAGGTTATAGGCCCATTTGGCAGAAAAAGCATCATTAACGACCAGCCAAGGTCTCCCCATACTGGAGTAGACCTGAGAGGTAAAAAAGGCACACCTGTAAAAGCCGCAAATGATGGCAGGATTGTTTTTACAGGGGATCATTTTTTTACAGGAAACTCAGTTATTATTGATCACGGGGGAGAGATATTCAGTATGTACTTTCACCTTGATAAAATAAATGTTAATAATAATGCCATAATAACAAGGGGTGAGGTGCTTGGGACGGTCGGTTCAACCGGCAGATCAACAGGCCCTCATCTTCACTGGGGAATGAGGATAAATGGCATGAGGGTTGACCCGGTCAGCTTTGTTAAAGTCAGCAGTCACATGGAGGAATAATGGCTGAAAAGAAATTTGAAGATGCAATGAAAAGGCTTGAAGATATTGTAGAAGAGCTTGAAGGTGGTGAGATGCCGCTTGAGGAATCACTCAAGGAATTTGAAGAGGGGATGAAACTGCTTACCTTCTGCTCTAATAAACTTGATGAGGTTGAAAAGCGTGTAAGCATCCTGATAAAAGAAAGTGATGGGAGATACGCAAAAAGGCCATTTGATGAAAACGAACAGGAAGAGCCCTGATTATGGATCTGAAAGAATACCTTAATGAAAAAAGAATAATAGTGGATGAGGCACTGAATCGTTTCCTCCCTGTAACAATAGGCCCTGCCCATGAGCTTTATAATGCCATGCGCTACAGCCTGTTTGCAGGGGGAAAGAGGATCAGGCCCATACTCTGTATTGCGTCAGCAGAGGCAGTAGGAGGGACCAGTGATGATGTCATGCCTGTCGCCTGTGCATTTGAAATGATACACACCTATTCCCTTATACATGATGATCTGCCCGCAATGGATGATGATGAATTGAGGAGGGGTAAGCCCACAAACCACATGGTTTATGGTGAGGCGATTGCCATACTTGCCGGAGACGGCCTGCTCACAGAGGCATTCAGGGTCATGGCATCTCCAGAACTGATTACAAGGGCCGGGGCAAAGAGGTTTAGACGCGTTTTAGAGGTGGTTGCCTCTGCCGCAGGTGCAGGGGGTATGGTGCTGGGCCAGGCCCTTGACATAAGGGCAGAGGGTAAAAAAATAGAGACCTCTCATATGAAGATAATCCATGAACATAAAACCGGTGCGCTTTTAAGGGCCTCTGTTGCAGCCGGCGCCATACTAGGCAGGGGAACTGATGAACAGATTGATCAGATTGATAAATATGGTAAATATATAGGTCTTGCATTCCAGATATCGGATGATATCCTTGATATAGAGGGTAGCACAGAGGAGCTGGGAAAACAGACAGGCGTTGACGCGGAAAGGGGAAAAAATACCTATCCCTCCAATTACGGTATGGAAAATGCAAAAACTATGCTGAAGGAGATAACAGCTAATGCTGTTGAGGCCATATCCGGGTTTGACACAAAGGCAGATATCCTTAGGCAGATAGCCTTTTACATAATGGAAAGAAAGAAATAATGACAAAAAGTGACAAAAAATATCTTTTAGATAATATAAATACCCCGAAGGATCTGAAAAACCTTTCTGTGGGTCAGCTTGAACAGCTTGGTGGGGAGATAAGGGAGCTGATTATTAAAACAGTCTCAAAGACAGGTGGGCACCTTGCCCCCAGTCTTGGGGTTGTTGAACTGACCTTAGCGCTGCACTATGTTTTTAACACCCCTGCTGACAAGATAATCTGGGATGTAGGGCATCAGTCATATACACACAAGATCATTACAGGAAGGAAAGAGAGGTTTCATACCCTTAGAACATACGGGGGCTTAAGCGGCTTTCCCAAAAGGGCAGAAAGCCCCTATGACTCGTTTGATACAGGGCACAGCAGCACATCCATATCAGCAGGTCTTGGTATCAGCACAGCAAAGGCATTAAAGGGTGAAGATTCAAAGGTAATAGCGGTTATAGGTGACGGCTCAATGACCGGTGGCATGGCCTTTGAGGGGCTGAACCAGGCAGGAGACTCGGATAAAGACCTTATTGTAGTCCTGAATGATAATGAGATGTCCATAGCCCCAAATGTTGGGGCCATATCATCCTTTTTAAGCCGCAAGATGACAGGCCGCAGGTTTATAAGTCTGAAAAAGGACTTTGAAAATTTCTTAAAATCAGTACCGGGCTTTGGTGAAAATATCCTGAGTCTTTTCAAAAAAAGTGAAGACTCCCTTATTACATTTTTTACACCTGGCATGCTCTTTGAGGCATTCAAATTCAAGTACATAGGCCCTATTAACGGCCACCGCCTTGATATGCTCATAGAGACATTCGGGAATGTAAAGGCGCTTAAAGGGCCAATACTGGTTCATGTGCTCACCAAAAAGGGAAAAGGCTATGCCCCTGCTGAAAAAAACCCTGCCTATTTTCACGGCGTGGGATGCTTTGAGGTGGAAACCGGATCACCCCAGAAGAAGGAAAAAAGCTGCTCAACCTACACAAAGGTATTTGGCGATACCATGGTTGACCTCGCCTCAAAGGATGAAAAAATATTTGCTATTACAGCAGCCATGCCTGAAGGCACAGGGCTCAATGAATTTGCACGCAGATATCCTGATCGTTTTCATGATGTGGGTATTGCTGAACAGCATGCGGTTACCTTTGCAGCAGGGCTTGCAACAGAGGGGTTTAAACCTGTTGTGGCAATCTATTCCACATTCCTGCAAAGGGCATTTGACCAGATAATCCATGATGTGTGCCTCACACGGCAGCATGTGGTCTTCTGCCTTGACAGGGGCGGTCTTGTGGGTGAAGACGGGCCGACTCACCACGGCTATTTTGACCTTACATATATGAGAAACCTGCCCAACATGACAGTGATGGCTCCAAAGGATGAAAATGAGCTGCGTCACATGCTCTATAGTGCGCTTCAGCATGACGGGCCTGTGGCAATCAGGTACCCGAGGGGTGAGGGAATGGGTGTCCCCATTGATGAAGAATACAAATTGATACCCATTAATAGCAGCGCGGAGATCCTTACAGAAGGAAAAGATCTGGCGATTGCCGCCATTGGAAGCATGGTATACCCTGCCATTGAGGCAGCAAAAGAGCTTGAGAAAGAAGGCATCTCAGCCACAGTTATAAACTGCCGCACTGTAACCCCTGTTGACAGGAAGATAGCAGAGGTTGCAATGAAGACAGGCAATCTGCTCACAGTCGAAGAAAATATCAGGAGCGGCGGTCTTGGAGGCGCTGTGCTTGAATTTCTGGAGGATGCAGGTCTCTATACAATAAAAACAAGAAGGCTTGCACTCCCGGACAGGTTTATTGAACATGGCCCGATCCCCATTTTAAAGGAAAAATATGGGCTCGATAAGGCAGGCATAGCCAGGGAAGCCAAAATACTGCTTGGAAAGTGATTATTGGAAAAGGCGACCTCAAGAAAAAAGATCAGGCTTGACCAGTTGATGGTTCAAAAGGGGCTGGCTGAAAGCCGTGAAAAGGCAAAGGCAATCATAATGGCCGGCGAGGTCATGATTGATGGCACAAGGGCAGATAAGCCAGGCCATATATTCCCGGAAGAGAGTGAAATCACCATTAAAACCCCATCAATGCCCTTTGTCAGCAGGGGGGGGCTAAAGCTTGAAGCAGCTATAAACCATTTTAACATTGATGTAAAAGACCTTGTTATGCTCGATACAGGTGCATCAACAGGGGGGTTTACAGACTGCCTTCTGCAGCATGGCGCAAAAAGGGTGATTGCCATTGATGTGGGTTACGGCCAGATGCACTGGCGACTGAGAAATGACCCCAGGGTAACTGTTATTGAAAAGACAAACGCGAGAAACATCACCCCTGATACCATCAGTGAACAGCCTGACGGGGCAGTCATAGATGTCTCCTTTATCTCATTAAAACTTGTAATTCCTCCAGTAGCCGCACTCCTCCCTGAAAACACCTTTATTATAGCCCTGATAAAACCCCAGTTTGAGGCAGGCAAGGGAGAGGTCGGTAAAGGTGGCGTTGTAAGGGATGAGGAGACCCATAACAGGATAATCGTGGATATAAGTGATTTCTGCAAAAAACAGGGTCTTGCCCCTGTTGGCGTAATACCCTCCCCAATCCTGGGGCCAAAGGGTAACAGGGAATTTTTAATCTATCTAAAAAGACAAACCTGTTACGTCCCGTAAACCTGCTCTTTTAATAAAGGAGGTTTACAGGATGAAAAAATCTGCCTGATAGAGGAGATTCTAGTGACTGCCGCGTTTTGAAGCCTTAATGGGGTTGATCTTCTGTTCAGCCTTGGCTTCGATCTTGATGTGGGTAGCCATGTTGCAGTTCCCATTTTTCCATTTTATGGCTGGATCAGGGAAACTGCTACAGTATTTGCCTGTAGGAAATTCCTGAACTCTATTACAACCGATACATACATCAATAATCTGATGGCATGCGCCTCCTGGAAACTGGCAACCATCCTTTTTCATAAAAAAGCAATCAACACCTTCTTTTATTGTCTCACAAAGCATTGTATTCACAACCTTTCAATTTTAGTTAACATATAAAAACAAAGGCAAAATAGATGCCTTAACATGAATATTTTGTCAAGGAAAATTAGAGAACAACTGATTTTCAAACAAAATACTTTATGAATTTTATCATAAATGTTAAGCATAGAGCTATTTTTTTACAGAGCAAATTAAATGGCCTGTCTTGAATGGCCCTTTAAAACCGGGTTTACAGGCAGTAGAAAAAATAAATATACTATGATTTAAGGAGTTGATTTAATTGATTAAATATTCTAACCCTGAGGATCAAAGCTGCTCCAGATTCTTTTACGGGTACGCGATAGTCTTTGCCGCCTTCTGCCTTCAAATACTTGGTCTGGGCATGTTCAACAGTTTCGGGGTATTTATTAAACCCCTTGTATCTGAATTTAACTGGTCAAGGGCATCCCTTACCGGCGCTATCTCTTTTGTGTATGTGATTGCTGCCCTGGCCAGCATCGTGCTTGGCAGACTCAATGACCGGTTCGGGCCAAGGCTTATTATGACCATATGCGGGGTTGTTCTGGGGACAGGCTATCTGCTTATGTCAAGGGTTTCATCTATATGGTCATTCTACATCTTCTGCTGCCTGTTCATCGGTATAGGGATTTCCGGTGTAGATGTAGTGCTTCTTTCGACAATAGCGCGCTGGTTTATCACAAAAAGGGGTTTATTAACCGGGATCGTAAAGGTTGGCACAGGTGCAGGGATGTTTATCATGCCGCTTATTATCAATATACTGATTAATAACCATGGATGGAGGAGCACACTCATCACACTCGGTATTGTTGTGCTGATCCTGTTTTTGATTGTCTCCCAGGTTTTAGTAAGAGACCCTTTTATAAAAGGCCTTGCCCCGGATGGGGTTCGGGATATAAAAGAGAGGGTAAAATCCTATATTGAAAAGGGCATATCCTTTAAAAGAGCCATCAGGACAAGGCAGTTTTATATTATAGCGATAGTCTACACACTGTTTTATACATGCTCAAATACCATGATGATCCATATTGTCCCACATGGGATTGACCTCGGGCTAAAAACAGGAGATGCTGTAAAGGTGCTCTCAACACTTGGTGCGTTCAGTATTGCAGGCAGGTTATTGATGGGTGCGGCAGGCGATAGGGTTGGCAACATTAAGGCAATGTTTGTATGTTTTTTATTTCTCTTTACAGGGCTCATGTGGCTACAGTTTTCACACAATATGTGGATGCTGATTGTATTTGCTGTTATACATGGATTTGCACACGGTGGTGTGTTTGCGATTATCTCCCCGATCCTTGCCGAACTGTTCGGGACAATATCACATGGCCTTATTTTCGGTATTACAGCCTTTATTTCATCTATTGGAGGATTCATAGGACCTGTTATGGCAGGTTATCTCTTTGACCGGAACGGAAGCTACAGCGTAGCATTTCTGGTTCTCGCTGTTATGAGTCTTGCAGGGCTTTTAACCACATTAACACTGAAGCCTGTTAAGATGAATATAGAGTCTGATGTAACATAATTCCTGTCCAAAGACGGATTTTAAACGCAATATAAATGGTTAAATGAAAACAAAGGAGTCAATAAGAATTGCATAATTTTGGATCATAATCGTAGGGGCAGGCCTGTGTGCCTGCCTGCAGATCGTGGCCAGGACAATCATCGCCGGGCAACCAGCCGCCTTCGTTTAAGAGACCAGAACTACGTCGGGCCAGGCATGGGGTTGCCCCTACAAATATATTATCAGTATTATACGAATATTATCTGGCATTGCTACAAAGAGAGAGATGACATATGGCAGATTATGGATATGCAGGCAAAATAATAAAGGTAGATTTATCAACCCATGCCATTACAAATCTCGATACATCTGATTACGCTGACCGCTTTATAGGTGGCAGGGGGATCGGTGCAAAACTCTACTGGGATGAGACCTCCCCTGATACAAAGGCATATGACCCGGATAACTGCATAATATGCACAACCGGCCCGATCTCAGGCTTTACCAGGTTTGCAGGGTGCAGGTGGCAGATGTGCGGCAAGTCTCCAGCCATGGAACCCGAATCATTCTCCTATGCCAATTTTGGTGGGAGCTGGGGCACATGGCTCAAATATGCCGGGTATGACGGTATTGTAATAAAAGGCAAATGCGAAAGACCCTCATGGATACTTATCAATAATGATGGCATCAGTATTAATGATGCAACTCACCTCTGGGGAAAATCAACTGTTGATACTGAAGCCTATTTTTTAAAGAGCATTGGCAAAGAGGCCCGCGTGATGTGCATTGGCCCGGCAGGAGAAAACCTTGTCTCATTTGCGGTTATAATGGCATCAGACAATGCTACCGGCTCATGCGGATTCGGGGCTGTTATGGGCGCTAAAAATCTCAAGGCAGTTGTAATAGTTATCGAAAAAAAGAAAAGACCATTCGCCTATGACTCTGATACGCTCAGGAACCTTGCAGACAGTGTCTTTAAGCTTAGGACAGAAAATTATGAGAATTACGGCCATGTGCCGATTGATAAAAAGAGGGTAAGGGCCTGTTATGGGTGCATAAGCGGCTGTGACAGGCAGGCGTTCCCTGATGAATCAGGCAGGGAGTATAAACATTTCTGTCAGGCATCTGCGGTTTATATTGAACATGCCATTAAATATAACGGTCTTGAACAGGGCTTATCAATAAACATGGTTGCGAACCGGTTATGCGATCAGTACGGGCTTGATACAGCAGTACTCATGCCCATGTTTGACTGGTTGTCCGCTTGTTTTATAGCAGGTATACTCACTGAAGAAGAGACAGGACTTCCCCTCTCAAAGATCGGAAGCCTTGAATTCGTTAATACACTGTTTGAACAGATCAGTTACAGAAAAGGGTTCGGCAACGTACTGGCAGACGGCACCATAAGGGCGGCAAGCCGTGTGGGCAGGGGGTCAGAGAGGTTTATAGGTGCTGTAATCGGGACAAGGGCAAATGAGACAAGGGACTATGACCCGAGATATATGCCTGTACACTCTCTCATATACCCCTTTGAACCAAGAAGGGCCATACATCTCCTTCATTCAACATCCCTTGTAACAGGAAGATTGCAGAATAACCTTGATGGTTTCAAGGATGCATTTATTTCACCTGAAAAATTCTACCAGATAGCTGAGGAATACTGGGGCAGCATTGATGCAGGCGATTTCGGTACCATGCAGGGTAAGGCACTTGCAGCAAAAATGATCCAGGATTATGGATACATGAAGGAGAGCCTTGTGCTCTGCGACCTCTCATGGCCCATATACCCGGTAAAATACAAAACTGAGGATGCTGGTTTTTGCACCATGGAGGCCAAGATACTCTCTGCTATTACCGGGAGGTCTTATGATGAAAAGGAATTCCTACAAACAGGCGAAAGGATATTCAACCTCCAGCGCGCAATAATGATTAGGCAGGGGACAGGTGGTAGATCAGGCGACACGATTATGGATTTCTATTATAAAGAACCCCTTGAAAGCATGTTTAAAAACCCTGAATGCATTGCACCGGGTAAGGATAAGGCCATCATATCCAAAAAGGGTAATATTTTTAACAGGAATGATTTCAGGCTTCTGATAGATGAATACTATTCCCTGCGGGGCTGGGATATTGAAACAGGTCTTCAGAAATCTGACAAACTCAAGGGGCTGGATATGGCGGACACTGCTCTTGAGCTCGACACGCTTGGGCTTATAAAATAAACGGATCCTCATAAGAATTTGTGCACAAGGATAAGACTTAAACACCATCCAGGTATCCACAGCATCATAGGGGTGCAATATAAATGGCGTTAATATGTCGCCCCGATGGGGCTGATAAAAAAGAGGCACATATAGCTCTATTAATATACCGCACCTATGGTGCTGTTATTGTTTGCACATAAGGACAGCACATAAATGACGATTATCTTTTGCGCCCGCGTGGCTATCAATAAAAAATGATCAGATTTTTTAACCCCGAAGGGGTGGCATGTTAATAGAAAACACATTATCAAATATTATAAAGCCCCTTAGGGGCGATAATTAATCAATTGCCCCATAGTTCAGATATTAGATCCTCTTAAGCAGCATTTCCCTGATGTAACTCTTACCTGATTACACGCATTAACATATCTTCAATCGGCTCTGTCTCTGCCTCAATATATTTATGTAAAGCACCATTCATCATCGTTTGATAGTTACCACCACCCGTCTTGTGTACTTTATTTTTAAACCAATTGATAATATTCACCTCCAAATTATCTATAAACAAAATTTTTATAATCGTTAAACAAAACGCTTATTAGATTTCACTTTTAAAAGATATTAAAGAATGAACTAATTTTGAATCAAGGTGACGGCTATATCCCTCATAACTGTGCCCTTAACATGCCGGGCGGCGTTTTATCGCCCGGTCATAGTTGAAGGGCTGGTTATAGGGATTTACCAAAATTTCCACCATGGTCTTTTTGTTTCATTCATTTGTTGACCAGGACGATATATTTTATCACTTTGCCCATCTGCGACAATGATATCAAGAGCGAGGGCGTTTTCAAGAATGAACGGGAATACTTCATTAACTCTTGGATAGACGATGGCAAGCATTCCCATTTTACTCGCAAAGGTGCCTAACATTTGACCATCAGCCCAAGGACAATTTTCCATTTCACGGTCATCTTCTTTATAGCTACATAGACATGGATACTTTTAAATAAGGATATCATGTAATTTAACTAGTTTTTCATGAACTCCTTTTTTATCCTCATAATATTCTTCTCAGAGGTTAGCGATAAAGTCCTATGCTTTTTTGTCATCATTAAGTATATCAGTTAGTATCAAATCTACTGTGAAACTCATTTTTCTCCATCCCTATAACAAGATTACCCCGCACTCAATGCGGGGTCACTGTATGACTGGCCTGGATGTATTACGCAGAGGAAGACATCATCCCTTCAGTATCTTCAGGGTTTTATATCCCTTATGTGAGTTCTATTTTAAGCGTGCGCCCTATTACATTCGCTGCTTTTTTCATGGTTAGAAGTGTAATAGCTTCGTTTGAAGGATCAAGGAGCCTGTCCAGCGCACATCTGCTGGTTTTCATCTTTTTAGCCATATCCGTCTTGGTGATATTTTGCTCCTTCATTGCCTGTTCTATCTGGTATGCAAGCACCCTTTTTATGGCTGATTCCTGGATTTCTTCAAGTATATCCTCTTCTTTTAGGAAATCATCAAAATTGCTTCCTATATTTTTTTTCATGATCGAGTACCACCTTTTACCTTTGTGTGTCTCTTTAAGGATAATTCAAAATCCTTTTTAGAGGTCTTTTGATCCTTTTTAATAAAACCATGTAAGAGTATCATTCTGCCGCTTTCAACAGAGAAAATCACACGGCTGATCCTGTTTACTAAATTGGACCTGACTTCATAAAGCCCCTGTCCAAGAGCCCTTATCAATGGCATCCCTATTGGCCAACCAAATTGAGCTGTCTTTATATCTTCACCGATTATCTTTTTCTCTTCCCTTGATAAAGAGTTTAACCAGTCTCTGACTGGCTCTTTACCTGAATCAGTTTTGTAGAAATTGACATTCAATATGGGTTCTCTATTTGCTCCGTTCATAATGTACCTATTTTGATACAGGGAGTCAATCTAAATTTATAACTATAAAACATTACAAGTAACAGATGAAAAACAAGTGATTGTGTAATTATCAGTTCTGGCTATTATTTTTTTAATACTATATAGAAAGATGAACCGGAATTTAATTAAAAATTATCATAATTAATAAGGCATTTTCGTATTGAAGCGTTGAAATAATAGCTGGTTGATTTTTAATAATCAATAATAAATTACCCTGATTTTTAGAGAAAGTTAATTGAAGATTTCAAGGAAATGATTTGCACCATCCAGCCTTCGACAACGTTACAATCTGACAGTCGATGTTGAGCTAACCAAATTACGTGGTTATGAATCCTCTTTGTATTTCCATGGATTATCAGTATTATCCCGCTCCAAATATTCAAGATAGTCTGTACAAATCTTCTGTACGAGTTTTTCAAGCGGTGAAGTGGCAACAAAGGTTTCAGCGTGTACCTTCTCTTTCTCTACTCTCTCAGCTTCTACCTGATTATCATACTCTACTTCGTTAAAGGGGCCGAACTTCTCTTCCATGTCCTTCTTTACCTGTTCAAATGGGATAGCCTCAACAGTGCCGGTTTCCATGTTCTTGATTCTCTTATCAAGAACAGAGGCAACAGGGTCTTCTTGTATTTCATAACCAGGTTCGGGAATGCAATCAAAGTCAAGAATGGGCTGGCCAAATGCTTCCGCCATCATTACCCAGGAGTGGCGCAATTCTTCTATGTTTTCTCCAAAGGGCTCTACCGGGTCCTGGGTGACTGTACCCACATGTCCATTGTTATCGTAATATGCTTCGCGTATGGCATAGGTGTAGCTAACCTTCCCATTATTAGAAGAAGCATGCCTTTTTCGAACCACTCTATGATTCCACATATTCCTCCTTTAATTCACACGACACTTTAATTCACATCTCCGAATGTGAGTTCAGCCCATTCAAGAGCTTCAGATTCTCTGACTTCATCAGCAGCCATCTCTTTATAGCCGGCATAAATATCTTTTTTCGTTACATGGGGTCGAACTAGCTCTTCGATAAAACGACTAATTTTTCGAGGGCCTATGACCTTATGTAAACCTTCATAAACCTCTTCGTCTATAGTGACCGTAAGTTTTTTTTGCATAATAAACGTCTCCTTCAATAATGCACGTATTATACACGTATTACAATGTTAAGGACAAGAAATTTTTCATAGGGCAAAACCAGCTCACAAGCCCAGCCATGACTCCCCTATTAAGTAAGTTACCAGGAGGTACACCAATTATTAGATGACCCGATCCATCTTTTCTGCTACTATATCGCCTAAAAAATTGAAAGAGTAATTTTTAAATGATTCGATATGTTTTTATATTTGTCTGGACAATCCTTAGCACCATTACAATGAGCCTTGCGGCCATATGTGTCGCCTTTTTTTCCAGGAAGGGGAATGGACCGCATAAAGTTGGCAGGTGGTGGGCAAAGTCCATTCTATGGGCATCAGGCATCAGGATTCAGGTTAAAGGTGTTGAAAACCTTGACCTTGATAAACCCTGCGTCTTCATGTGCAACCATCAGAGCAATTTTGATATTCTTGTACTCTTTTCCGCCCTTCCCGCGCAGTTCAGATGGATAGCCAAGGCTGAACTTTTTAGAATCCCCCTTTTCGGGCGCGCCATGCGCGGGGCAGGTTATATAAGCATAGAAAGAAAGGACAGGAGAAAGGCAATACAGAGCCTGAGAGAGGCGGCTGAAAAGATTCGATCAGGTGTCTCTGTGATGATATTTCCTGAGGGCACCCGCAGCCTGGATGGGAATATAGGCGAATTCAAAAAGGGGGGATTTTTTCTTGCCCATGATGCAGGGGTACAAATTATTCCTGTGGTGCTGAACGGGACATGGTCTATTATGTCAAAGGATTCATTAGCCATAAAGCCTGGTAATGTAACCCTCACCATACTTCCTCCTGTAAATGTTACTGATTATTCAAAGTCAGATAAATCAAGACTTATTGAGGATGTGAGAGAAAAGATAGTGAAAGAGTTTGAATCCAATAAAGGGCTCAAAGAAGGCAATTAATGACAGATAAAAATCTAAAGTTCAGATTGATAATTTGCCTGTTATCTTTAATATTATTTACACCCATCTCAGGTTGCAGGGCATCTGAAAATGTCAAAATAGAAAAAAGCAGTATGGTGCTTGATGTATATCCACATGATAAAAACTCCCAGACAGAGGGGCTTGAACTGCATAACGGGTTTATATATGAAGGCACAGGCCCATGCAAGGATGGCCCATCAAGCCTGCGTAAAATCGATCTTAAAACAGGCAAGGTTCTTAAATATATCTCACTACCGCGCCCCATCTTTGGAGAGGGGATCACCATATTCGGGGAGAGGATAATACAGCTTACCTACAGATCAAAGACCGGATACGTTTATGACCTTGAGACCTTCAAACAGATAAGAACATTCAGCTATGACACTGAGGGTTGGGGACTTACCAATGATGGGAAAAACCTGATTATGAGTGACGGGACATCCACCCTTCAGTTTCTGGACCCTGATACCTTTGATGTGGTAAAGAGGGTACAGGCGCATGATAAAAATGGTGAGGTCAGGGCAATTAATGAGCTTGAATACATTAAGGGGTATATCTATGCCAATATCTTTCTGACCTCTGATATTAAAAAGATAGCCCCTGAAACAGGGGCAGTAGTGGATACCTTTAGCCTCAGGAGCATACTTAAAAGCCATCACACATTCAGGGTTGATGACCCTGCAAACGGTATCGCCTATGATGCAGAAAACAATACACTGCTTATCACCGGTAAATACTGGCCCAACATTTTCAGGATAAAGTATCTCAAGTAATAAACCGGATCGGGAAGGAAACATATAAAATGATAGAAAACGGCTGGCACACCACGCAGATACGAGTCAGGTACAAGGATACAGACCGTATGGGTGTGGTTTATTATGGCAATTATCTTACATTCTTTGAGGTCGGAAGGGCCGAATACATGAGGGCAGTGGGTTACCCCTATTCAGAGCTGGAGGGAAAGGGGTCAGCGCTCGCTGTTATTGAGGCATCAGCAAAATACCTTGCAAATGTCGGCTATGATGAGGTCATCCATGTAAAGACCTCTATCACAGAGGTAGGGAGGGTAAGGCTCAGGTTTGATTATGAGATATATTCAGATAATAATACACTCCTTGTGAAAGGCTTTACTGTACATGCATGCATCAATAATGATAAAAAACCGGTCAGGATACCTGACACGCTCATCATCGCAGTAGAGAAGATTACAAATAATAAGAACTAGCTTTTTTGACTGGAGAAAACATAATATGAATTTCATGGAAAAATTAAAAACAAGGTGGCAATCCGCCAATTCACTCCTCTGTGTTGGCCTTGACCCGGATATGGAGAAGATCCCTGAACACATAAGGGCTATGAATAACCCCATATTTGAATTCAACAGGGGGGTAATTGATTCCACCCATGATCTTGTCTGCGCATATAAACCGCAGATCGCCTACTACTCTGCATTTGGCGCAGAGCATGACCTTACACTCACCATTGAACATATCCATAAAAACTACCCTGACATACCTGTTATCCTTGATGCAAAGAGGGGTGATATCGGAGCAACAGCAAAGATGTATGCAATAGAGGCCTTTGACAGGTACAGGGCAGATGCGGTTACAGTAAACCCATACATGGGAGGCGATACACTTGCCCCATTTATCGATAGGAAGGATAAGGGGGTTATAATACTGTGCCGAACATCAAACCCCGGAGCAATTGATCTCCAGGATATTGAGTCAAACCATGAAAAGATATACCGCATAATTGCAGGGCTTGCATCAAGGGAATGGAACTATAACAAAAATATAATGCTTGTTGTTGGGGCCACATACCCGGCTGAACTCGCCGAGATAAGGGCGATTGTGGGAGATATACCTTTACTTGTGCCCGGCATAGGGGCACAGGGAGGGGATGTGGAAAAGGCGGTAAAAAATGGCATTACCCGGGATAAAACCGGGATGGTGATCAATTCATCACGGGGAATCATATTTGCCGGAAGCGGTAAAGACTATACAGATGCGGTCCGCAAGGCGGCACTCACACTCCGTGATGAGATAAACCTGTACAGGTAATCTTTAAACCTATGGAACCTTTTAGAAAATAAATTGTCAAACCTGACGAATATATCGATATCGAAAACAGCCGGTGAAGGCAGCGCTAATGATGATAATGAGCTGATAAATGGCTTTATCAGGGGTGATCACTCGGCATTTGAAAATATAGTGCTGAGATATCAGGATCGCGTATTTAATATCTGCTTTCGCCTGCTTGGAGATAGAGATGAGGCAGAGGATTCTGCTCAGGAGGTGTTCATAAAGGTATACAGGGCGCTGAAGGGGTTCAGGTTCAAATCCTCCTTTTATACCTGGCTGTACAGGATTGTGATCAACACCTGTAAAAACAGGATAAAATCTGTTGAATACAGGAGTACAAAATCAAGGGTCTCTATAGACAGCGACCAGGAAAACAGGGGCAATACTATAGCTGATATAGTTGACCAGAGGCCAATGCCGGATAAGACCCTTGAGCAAAAGCAAAAGATGGAGAGGATTCAGGAGGCATTGAACAGTTTACCGCCTGAACAAAAAACAATGATTGTTCTCTGTGATATTGAGGGGCTCTCATATGATGAGATTGCAGGTATTACAAAAACCAGGCTGGGGACAGTAAAATCTAAGATTTCAAGGGCAAGGCTTGGTTTAAGAAACAAACTTGAGGGGATAATATAAAATGGAATGCGCAAAGATAAAATCTCTTCTATCAGAATATATGGATAAGGCACTTGTAAATGATACTGCAAAAGAGGTCAAGGAGCACCTCCTTTCATGCAGGGATTGCAGCAGTGAATATTTTAAATTAAAATCCATTGCACAAGATATGAACTCCATGGAAAGATACAGGGCACCTTCAAATCTCCTTAATAGGGTCAACATGGCAATCCGGAAGAGGCCAAGGTATTTAAGACTCCCTGACTTCATCCCTGGCTCAGGCGGGTTCAGGCTGCCAATGGAATATGTAACCCTTGCAGCGACTGCTCTGCTTGTTGTTTTTATCGTTACCGGCATCTACATGGATAAACCAAAGGATATTATGATTGCTGATTCAGGCAGCAGCAAAACATTTTCAGTTTCAAACAGGGGCACTCCTGTTGAGCTTGAATTCATCCCTGTAAGCGGAAAGGCATCTGATACAGTCTCTTCAGATAAACTGTTTTCTGTGTCATCAGGCAAAGGTTTCAACGATTCACAGATACCTGATATACTGAAGATACCTGAAATGGACACCCCTATGGCAAGGCATGAAATACTTTTATCACGCCTGAATGAGTTGATAGTTAAGTCAGGAGGGGATATAGTATTAAAGGAGCATAAGGGTGCCGCTGAAAATATAGATGCAATTACTGTAAGCATCCCTGTAAAAAGTTATAACTCTTTTATACAGAAGGCAGAAGAAATTGGGAGGTTTCACCCAGCTGCCCCTGCATTGAGTGGTAAGAGTGCTGATCAGATTCTTATGCGTATAAAATTTAATGTCGGCGAATAAAAATTATTAAAGGAACATTTATATGACGCTTTATGTCTAAGGCACCAATATCAAAATGATATTAACCTCGAAAAAGGAGTACAAAATGAAAAATAGATTTATAACACGATACATAAATTCATGCGGTAAAAGAAGTGCAATAATCTTTCTTATTGCCATTCTGTTTATCATGTTTATTCTACCGGTTGGGACAGCCGTATCAGCCAAACCCGCACCGGAAAGTTTCTCAGGTCTGGTAAAGGAGGCAAGCCCATCTGTAGTGTATATCAGCACTAAAAAGATTATCAAACAGAGGTTTCTCTCACCATTCGGGCAGAATGACCCCTTAAGGGATTTTTTTGAGAAATTCTACGGCGACCGGTTACCAAGGGATATGCCTCAACGTGGCCTGGGAACAGGTTTTATCATAGATAAAGAGGGTTATATACTCACAAATAACCATGTTGTTGAGATGGCAGACGAGATCAAGGTGACCCTTATGGATAAAAGTGTCTTTGAGGCAAAAATAATTGGCCGCGATCCTGAAACTGACATTGCCCTCATAAAGATAGAGGATGCCAAAAACCTTAAGCCCCTGAAACTTGGAGACTCTGATCTGGCGGAGGTAGGGGACTGGGTAGTAGCAATAGGGAACCCATACGGGCTCGAAACCACGGTTACTGCCGGTATAGTAAGCGCAAAATACAGGGACAATGTGGGCATCGGTACATTTGAAAATTTTATACAGACAGATGCATCTATAAACCCCGGTAACAGCGGCGGGCCTTTGATGAATGTAGATGGTGAGGTGATAGGTATAAATTCAGCCATCTATTCCCAGACAGGCGGAAGCGTTGGCATAGGTTTTGCCATACCGGTCAATATGGCAAAGGATCTGATTCCCATGCTTAAGACAGGAAAAATAGTAAGAGGCTACCTTGGTGTAAATGTGCAGGAGATAACTCCTGATCTGAAGGAACAATTCAAACTTGAAAATGAGAACGGGGCGCTTATCTCACAGGTATACCCGGACGGCCCATCTGAAAAGGCGGGGCTTAAGAATGGCGATGTTATAGTGTCATTCCAGGGCAAGGAGATCAAGGACTCAAAAAGGCTCCCATATCTTGTCTCTGCAACCCCGGTTGGTACTGAGGCAGAGGTAGTTGTAATAAGAAAGGGCGAGAGAAAAACCTTTAGTGTAAAGCTGGGTGAAAGGCCACCATCAGATGAAACAGCCTTTGAAGAACCCTCTTCAAGTGTCAAGCTGGGAATGTCATTAGAGGAGCTTACACCTGAAAAGGCAATGAGGTATGGCTTATCAGAGCGTGAAGGGCTCCTCGTAGTTGATGTGGAGTTCAATTCTCCTGCCGCTGAGGCGGGCCTACAGCAGGGGGATATAATACTTGAGGTAGACCGCATGAAGGTGACATCTGAAAAGGACTTTGAGGCCAGGATCAAGAATTACAAACCTGGCGAAAAGGTGCTGCTTCTTTTAAAACGAGGAAGAGCAGCAACATACATTACACTCAGGATCTGGAAAGATAACCAGTAACCTGTAATATTAAAAAATAAAAACCCCTTTGTTGTAATTCAGACAAAGGGGTTTTTTATTTTAAACTACTATCTTATTGAAAGGCCCAGTTCCTTGAGCTGTGCTTCATCCACACTCGAGGGTGCATTGGTCATAAGGCATGATGCACTCGATGTCTTCGGAAAGGCAATGACCTCCCTTATGGAGTCGGCCCCTGACATAATCGCAGCAAGCCTGTCAAACCCTATGGCCATACCGCCGTGAGGAGGTGCCCCATATTTAAGGGCCTCAAGCAGGAAACCAAACTTAATATCAGCCTCCTCCTTAGAAATACCAAGGAGATTAAATATCCTCTCCTGCATCATGGTATCATGGATACGTATGCTCCCGCCCCCTATCTCCACACCGTTCAATATAAGGTCATATGCCCTGGCCCTTACCTTCCCTGTGTTGCTGTCAAGCATGGGCATATCTTCAATTAAAGGTGATGTAAAAGGGTGATGCATTGCCTGAAAGCGGCCCTCCTCTTCATTATATTCCATGAGTGGAAACTTTGTTACCCACAAAAAACTGTAATTATCCTTTGCAACAAGTTCAAGCCTTGCGGCAATATTAAGCCTAAGTGCGCCCAATGCCTGATTAACTATTTTCTGTTTATCCGCAACAAGCAGAATAAGGTCGTTAGGGGCCGCATCAAATACCTTTTCAATGGATTTTTGTTCATTTTCATTTAAAAACTTTGCAATGGGTGACTGCCAGGGGCCATCTGTTATCTTTATCCATGCAAGCCCCTTTGCCCCGAACTCTGCTGCATATGCGGCAAGCTCATCTATTATTTTCCTTGAAAAATTATTAGCTGCACCTTTTACATTGATCCCCTTTACTATGCCTCCATTTCCTACCGTCTCTTTAAAAACCTTGAACTCACAACCTGAAACAATATCAGAGATATTTTTCAACTCCAGCCCAAACCTTGTATCGGGCTTGTCAGAGCCGTATCTATCCATTGCCTCAATGTATTCTATCCTTGGAACCGGATTTACTATATCCACATCAAGGATCTCTTTGAAAAGCCTCCTCACCATACCCTCAAAGATATCCATCACATCATCTTCATTCACAAATGACATTTCAAGATCCACCTGGGTAAATTCAGGCTGTCTGTCCGCACGAAGGTCTTCATCCCTGAAACAGCGCACGATCTGGTAATATTTTTCAAAACCTGCAACCATAAGAAGCTGTTTAAAGAGCTGGGGTGATTGAGGGAGCGCAAAAAAGGTACCCTTGTTTACCCTGCTGGGCACAAGGTAATCCCTGGCCCCTTCAGGTGTGCTCTTTGTGAGTATTGGTGTTTCAACCTCCAGAAAGCCCCTTTCATTAAGGTAATCCCTTATACTTACGGCCATGAGGTGTCGTCTCTTGAAGTTCTGGAATATCTTTGGTCTCCTGAGTTCCAGATACCGGTATTTGAGCCTGAGTGTCTCTGATGCGTCAACAGCACCGTCTATCTGGAATGGCGGCACCTCGGTTTTATTGAGTATTTTTAATTCTGTTGCAATAAGTTCAATATCGCCGGTGGCCATATTTTTATTTTCCTGGCCATTAAGCCTGCGAACAACTTTTCCCTTTACCGCTATGACCCATTCGTTCCTTAAAATATGCGCCTTTTCATGGCACTTACTTTCTTTCTGAGGGTCAAACACGATCTGGGTGATGCCATCCCTGTCTCTCAGATCAATAAAAATGAGGTTGCCCAGGTCACGCCTGCTGTTGACCCAGCCCATTAAAAGGGCCTCTTTACCCTCATCCTCTGCCCTTAAACCACCACAGTCGTGGCTCCTTTTCCAGTCGTTAAGTGTATCTATGTTCATATATCCTTCCTGTTTCTATTTAATATTCTTAACCAGGTTCTGGATAAGATCAGTAATGGAGATCTCCTCCTGCGCCTTTGTTTCCATGTTTCTTAATACTACACTACCCTTTGCAAGCTCATCATCACCGGCAATAAGTACCCTCTTTGCATTGAGTTTATCAGCCCTTTTCATCTGCGCCTTGAGCCCCTTTGCCTCATATTCCATTTCTATTGAAATACCCTCTTTGCGCAGGGTGTCGGCCCATATAAAACCCTTTCTGAACGCCTCATCTCCAAGGGCAATGATAAAAAGGTCAGGGTTATCTGCTAATGGCCTTGCCTCTTCTTCAAGCAGGGCAACAAGGCGTTCAAAACCGATCGCAAACCCCATACCTGAATGGGGCGGGCCGTCTAGTTCGCTTATTAGCCCGTCGTATCTACCTCCACCTGCAACTGCGCTCTGCGCGCCCAGTCTATCGGTCTGTATCTCAAAAGTGGTTCGTGAGTAGTAGTCAAGCCCTCTCACGAGAAGCGTATTGACAACATATTTTATACCCAGGTCATCAAGGTGCCTCTTCACAGCCTCAAAATGGTTTTTGCAAGCATCACATATGTGATCCAGCATCACAGGAGCACCTGTCATGGCTGACCTGCATGAATCGATCTTGCAGTCAAAGACCCTTAACGGGTTGAGTTCTGCTCTCCGCTGGCACTCGCCGCACAGCATATCCCTCCTGTCAGCGAGAAACCCCCTGAGCCTGTTTTTGAACTCGCTCCTGCACGAGGTGCACCCCAGGGAATTGATGTTAAGTGTTACATCTGTAAGGCCCACCCTGTAGAAGATATGCATTGCCATATTGATAAGCTCTGCATCTGACCTCGGGCCAGGGTCGCCGAAGAGCTCCGCATTTATCTGGTGAAACTGTCTAAATCTCCCCTTTTGTGGCCTCTCATGCCTGAACATGGGGCCTATGGAAAAGAGTTTCTGTACCGGGTTTAACAGATAAAGCCTGTGCTCTATATATGCCCTTACAACCGATGCTGTTGCCTCTGGCCTTAAGGTCTGGTTTCTCCCCCTGCTGTCTGCAAGGGTGTACATCTCCTTTGATACAATATCTGTCTCCTGCCCTATGCCCCTTGTAAAGAGCTCTGTCCATTCAAGGAGAGGGGTCCGTATCTCCTTAAAACCAAACACCCGAAAGATATCCCTTGCATTCTTTTCTATCCATTGCCAGATGGGGGTCTCGTGAGGCAAAATATCCTTGAACCCTTTTATTGTTGCGATACTCAAATTATATTCTCCTTAATTGCTACAGATAATGCTTTCAACCTTCAACCTTCAGCTTTCAGCTTTCAGC
>JAFGFM010000202.1 GCA_016931115.1 Deltaproteobacteria bacterium
GTTATATGCATAGTTAATAAGATTTATTTTAAACTTATTAATCTTTATTATTGTTACTGATATTTTTCTATGTAAATAGAAGATGCTTTGTGTTATACATTTGAAAAATAACATAAAAGCAGAATGTACAAAAGGGTATTTTATTCATTTTAATCAGGGGGAGGAGGTGAATAGAAAAACCAATTCTTATTGCATTGTCTTGAAATGCAGGCAATTCATAATGGTCATCTTTAGGTGTTAAATCTGTAATCAAATTTCTTACCATGAAAATAAACCTAAAGATGGAAAAAAACAAATAATTATTAAGCAGAGGGGTGGGATATGTTTAAAAAAAGTATTACTTTTAAAAACTTGTTTTTTATTATGTTACTTACAGCTTTTGTTATTTCAGTTCCAGCATGTAATACCGACACCAGTAACAGTCAGGGTGTTCCAAATGACAGTTATGTGCCACCAGCAACACCAGCAAGAACAACACCGCCAGCAGATACATCATTCAAGTTTGGTGTTATGGGTGATACACAGTGGACATTTGATCTAACTGATCCTGACCTGAGAAACCCCGAAACAGTTTCAGGCTCTTTCATTACTCAGATAAACGAGGAGATGATCAACCACGGAGTAGAATTTGTTATTCAGGTCGGTGACTTGACCAATTATGGTTATGATGAAGCAATCAAAGCAAGGGCAACTCTGGCACGGTCTCTTTATGACGCGGGAATAGGTTTCTTCCCTATGCGTGGTAATCATGAACCTTGGGGTGATATATTTAATACTCTTGATACTGATGCTGATGGTATAGCTGATACGCCTGAAGACAATCAGCAGGCAATCCCGGCCATTCAACAATATTTCCCCCAGAACCGGGGAATAGGCGATAACACCGGTGGAGCCACCAATTTCAGCAGCCCGACCTCCACAGATCCGGCTTATCCGAATATGGCAACCGAACTGGCAGGCATATCCTATGCCTTTGATTATGATGATGGTACTGGTAACAGCGCAACATTTGTAATCTTTGACCCATGGGAAACTGATACAGTACAGGTTCCACTTTTTTATAAGGACTACATGGCCGCATACGGGTTTGTTCTCCCATATCCTTATGGTTATCCGGTTAATTCACAGCAGGAGTGGATAAGCGAACGCATTGATGCAACAACAAGGGGAACAGAGCATGCATTTGTCTTCAGTCATCAGCCCCTTATAGCATCAAACCACGAAGATTCACCATTTGGTTATCTTGCTTTTGACCCGACCGATATGACCGATGAAGGCGGTGGCGATGCTATTGTTGGTATTCCTGACAACACTGCTGACCAGAATACATTTTATGCAGACCTCGTAGCAAATGATGTGGCATTTTATATAAGCGGTCATGATCACCTGCATGACAGAACTATTGTAGAAAGCCCGGATGGTCTTTCTTTTGTAGAACAGTTGATCTCTACTCCGGCATGTCCAAAGTTTTATCATGCAGCATACTCTGCCACAGAATGGCGAGGCCAGAAAGATCGCAGGACAGTAATTGATACCGAATATGACAATACCGGATATTATATCTTTACGGTTGACGGCCCTGTTGTAACGGTAGACTATTATGCAGATGCAACAGGAAATTATGCCTCTGGTGGAAGATCAGCAAGCTCCTTTTACTGGCCTGTTGTAGGAGACCTCTCTCTGGTTACACCTGATTTCAACTTTGTTTTAAGGAATTCCTGGACATACAGTCTGAACGGCGCGGCATTTACAGTTCCTCAGGGTGGATCATTTGCAGCAATTACCGATACCTATGCCACGACAACTATGGCGCTTGGTGGGACCAATACCAGTAAATCAATGGAAGATCCCAAAGGTGACGCCACTGCACAGGCAATGCCAATATCAAAAAGGATTACTATTGCATGGAAGGATGAGGCTCAATATTCGGATACCAATATAGTCAGCGATGCGCTTATACTGAATGGTATGAAAGAATCCAGAACAGGCATAGCTGAAAAGTATATTCTTACAATGTCTGCTACAGGGGTAACACCCAATGACAAAACCAGGATCATGACAATGAATAGTGATGGTGAATGGACATTAGCAGGCAAATACTATTCTACAGTGGCAGCGGCTACTACTTTACCTTCAGGTACATGGGGATACAGTGGTGCTAACATATGGGTTGTACTCGACTATGATGGCATCTTTGCTATAAGCCAGGATTAGAATAAAAAAGTTTCACTAAAAATAAGCCTTTTGTCCCGTGTAGACGGGGCAAAAGGCTATTTTTTGTTTAGTTAAAAGGAGCAATAAGTGAAAAAGACGATATCGTCAGTGCTATTATTTTTATTTCTTTCCGCAGGGTTTTTATCATCCTGCTCAAAAGATAATGAGATTCTCTCCACAAGTAAGATAAAGGATATCACAAGAGAAGATTTCTACAACTGGCTTGATGCAAAACAAATAGTTAAAGAATCCATACTGGACAGTAAAATAAAGCAGATAGATATGCTTGAAAAAATGGCACTTGAATTATTTATTATGGACAAGGCGGCATCAGAAGGGTTTGATAAAAGCCAAAAGCTTACGGTCCTCAAGGAAAGGATAAAAGAATCGATTCTTAAAAAGTATTTTAATAAGACCATAACAGATACCGCAACCTATAATGAACCTGCAGTCAAAGTGAGCTATATCATTCTTGAAATCGATATGTTTAAGCCCAATCCTGATAATCAGAAAAAAAGAGCAAAATTTGAACCTCAGGAGGTTGCCAAAAAATTTGATGAATTACTATTAAAAGCAAAGGATATTATTTCTAAGCTTGATAAAGGTGAAAGTTTTGAAAAACTGGCCTCGGAACATTCAGAGGATTCAAATAAAAAGTATGATGGGGATATGGGTTATATAGTTAGAGGTATGATGCCTGACTATTTTTGTGACCCTGCATTTAAATTAAAAAAAGGCGAATACACAAAAACACCGGTCATGACGCAGCAGGGTGTCTATATAATAAAGGTCACAGACAAAGCGGACTTAACCGATAAAAATATAGACGATATCATTGAAGATAAGAAACAGCGCGACAGGATAAAGACTCAGCTGGCATTGCAGTATAAAAAGAATTATCTGGAAGCACTTGAAAAGACCGATGATGTTAAAAATTATTATGAAAAAGGGAAAACATTTAATAATACGGATGTCCTTTTCAAGATTGGTTCAAAAGAGTATGCAATATCAGATATTGAAAAGATAATTGAAAAGAGAACAACCCCGGATGAACTGGAAAAAATATATAAAAATGGGACTATCCCTGATATTACTAAATTCAATTTTGCTGAGCAGTGTTTTAAAAATTTAATATGGACGAGGGAGGCTGCAAGATTAGGCATTGATAAAATGGCTGAATATGTAAAGGAAGTAAAGGAAAAGGAAATTAATCTGATTATGGCTGAATACATGGAGGCTAAATTATCAAAGGAAAATATTATTTCAGATCAGGAAATAACAGAGGAATATGAAAAAGATAAAGAGACAAAATATTCCGATAAAGTAATGGAAAACGGTGTTGTCATTAATAAACCAGTCCCGCTTGATGATGTAAAAGACGAAATAATAGACAAATTGAAAAAAAATATAGACCGGCAGAGAGCACAGGAATGGAGAAGAGATATTTTTGAGGAGTATATCTTCAAGATCAACGAAACGGCGCTGTAATGAAATTTATGAAAAATAATCAAAGGAGATTGTCACCATTAAAACAGATCATTTTCACTGCTCTGATATTCATAATGTTCTTTGCTGTTTTAGAAGTAGCCTTATCATTATTCGGGGTGCAACCCCTTATACTGACCGAAGACCCAATGGTTGGTTTTGGTGAAAACGTTCCTTTGTTTGTGAAGCAGAAGCACAATGACGGTACGTTTATTTACAGGACAGCAAAAAATAAACTCAAATATTTTAATGATCAGTCATTCCCTGAGGTTAAGGGAAAAAACAGCTATCGCATATTCTGTCTTGGTGGTTCAACCACATACGGCCGTCCCTATGACAATAGACTCTCTTTTTGTGGCTGGCTCGATTCCTATCTGAAGGAGGCTGAACCGGGAATTACCTGGGAGGTAATTAACGCAGGTGGGATCAGCTATGCAAGCTACAGAGTCGCCAAATTAATGCAGGAACTTACCCTGTATGATCCTGATCTGTTTATTGTCTACTCCGGACAAAATGAGTTTCTTGAAAGAAGAAGTTACAGTAAACTCGCTGATCTTCCCACCTGGCTTATTAATTTCGAGTCAACACTTAACAGAACCCGAATATACAGCAGCATGAAACGGTTATACGAAAACCTGCGACCTGATTCGTTTGAAAAAGCAAAAAAGAAATATGAACTAAGCGGTGAAGTCAGGACAATGCTCGAGTACACTGCCGGCCCTGCAAGCTACCACCGGGATGATACCCATAAAAAACAGATAATTACCCATTACCATTCCAACCTTGAGAGAATGACACTTCTTGCAAGAGAAGCAGATGCTAAAATTATTTTTGTAACCCCTGTCATAAATATCAAGGATGTATCTCCCTTTAAAAGCGAATTTAAGGAAGGGGTGTCAGAATCATCTAAAGATTTATTTGTCAATCTTCTTAATAATGGGAAAAAACTGTATGCAGAAGGCAACCCGGCTGATGCCTTGAAATTATATAAACAGGCATTTGAAATCGATAACAGGTATGCTGATCTCTTTTTTGAGATCGGCCGTGTAATGTTTGATCTAAAAAATTATGATAAGGCTGAAGAGGCCTTCAGGCTGGCAGTAGATGAGGATATAGCACCTCTCAGGGCATTGAGCTACATGAGGACTATCCTTTTTGATATATCATCAAAATATAGTGTACCACTGGTTGATTTTGAACAGATATTAAAACAGGAATATTTAAAGGAATATGGACATCCTGTGTTTGGCAATGAGTATTTTATGGATCATGTCCATACTGATGATGAAAGATATCGTATCCTTGGCCTGAGTCTGTTAAAGGAATTAAAAAATAATGAAATTATTTCCGCTGATCGCACCCTGAGCAATACGCAGATTGATAAGGTTCAAAAACAGGTACGTTCCTCTTTGAAAAATGAATACTATAGGGAATCATTATTTAACCTGGCAAGGGTCTTCGATTGGGCAGGCAAATTTGAAGAAACCAAGAATATCCTGAAAAAAAATATCGAGTTATATGGGGAGCAGGGGGAAGCATACAGCCTGCTTGGAATGGCATTGTTAAAAAACAGGGAGACCGAAGATGCTATTGTGGCCTTCCAAAAAGCCATAAAGCTTGGTTATGAAACGCCAAAATTATACATGAGGCTTGCAGATGCCTATAGAGAAGCGGGCAGATTTTCAGATGCCTTTGAGGCCTATAAAGACAAACTCAGGCTTGACGGAGCAGAATATGAAGCACATATGTTATACGGTCTTCTTTATGCCTTTCAGGGTAATAATAAATCCGCTATTGATAGTTTTACCGAGTCTCTGCGTCTCAAGCCTGATTTTCTTCCTGCATCCATAAACATGGTAGGTTCATTGTTTATTGAAAAGAGGTACGACGAAGCAATGGTGATGGCAAAGGAAGTCCTGAAGCAGGATCCAAAACAGTTTAAAATGTATTATGTTATCGGGCAGATATTACTTGGCAGGGGTGACACGGAAGGAGCTATTAAATATTTTTCCGAGACACTGAATCTTGCGCCTGATTTTAAAATGGCGCGTGAAAGCCTTGCCAGAGCCAGGCAGCTGAAATGACGATTTCATTTCAGCCGTGATTGGCAGAACATGGTTTACCCTGCGATGCTAATCTTCAAGAAAATACCTGTGCACATCCCCTTTTTCAGGCCATGAGGGTTGCCTGTTTTTGCAAAATAAAAAATCGTTGATCACCAGATAATCCATTTCTGTTCTCATGAAACACCTGTAGGCATCTGATGGAGAACAGACTATGGGCTCCCCCCTAACATTAAAACTCGTGTTTACAAGCAAACCAATGCCGGTTAATTCTTTAAACCTGTTAATCAGTTTCCAGAATCGTGGATTGGTCTCATGGTGAACAGTCTGGATACGGGCAGAGAAATCGACATGTGTTACAGCGGGTATTGAGGAACGTTGGGTATACAGCCTGTCATATAAACCCTTAACATCGTAATTATCCGGCAATGTGAATCGCAATGATTCTTTAACATTAGATACGAACAACATATATGGAGAATCACTATCCAGATCAAAGTATCTGTTAACATCTTCATAAAGCACAGAGGGGGCAAAGGGACGGAACCCCTCCCTGTATTTTATATTGAGATTAAGCCTTTTCTGCATTTCCGGATCACGAGGATCAGCCAGAATACTCCTGTTGCCTAATGCCCTGGGGCCGAATTCCATTCGCCCCTGAAACCAGCCTATGATCCTTTTCTGAGACAATAATCCCGCAACATCATGGCACAATAAATCAAAATCATCATACTCCTTATACTCGGAATTATATTTTCGGCACATTCTGATAATATCCGGCCTGTTGTATTCAGGACCTAAGTATGAGCCATGTAATTGATCTTTTCTGTTTTCTTTTTCGAGCGTCCTTTGTTTACCTAGACCGATATAATGGGTCGCATAAGCTGCACCCAGAGCGCCTCCGGCATCACCGGCAGCAGGTTGAATCCATATCCTGTCAAATTCATTAGAGTCCAATAGTTTACCATTTGCAACACAGTTGAGAGCCACTCCTCCAGCCAGAACCATGTTTCGACAGCCATTTGTAATATCTCTTCCATGTAAAGCAAGTTTTAAAACTATCTCTTCTGTAATCTCCTGAATGGCCAGTGCAAGATCCATATATGACTGGGTTAGTTCTCCTTCCTCTTTACGTCTGGGTATGTCGAAAAGCACCTCCCATTTTCGCTCATGTATCATCCTGAGGCCTGTGGCATAATTGAAATATTTCATATTGATCAACAGTGAACCGTCATTACGAATGTCCACCAGGTGTTCAAGGATCAGCTCCTTATATCTATTGACTCTTGTGCTGTTTTTTATCCCATATGGGGCAAGCCCCATAAGTTTGTACTCCCCGCTGTTTACCCTGAAACCGCAAAAATATGTAAATGAAGAGTAAAGAAGCCCAAGAGAGTGCGGAAACCTAAGCTCCTTAAGATTTTTTATTTGGTTACCTTTTCCTTGGCAGATAGTTGTTGTTGCCCACTCGCCCACACCATCTATGGTCAAAATGACTGCATCTTGAAAAGGGGATGGATAAAAGGCGCTGGCTGCGTGCGATAAATGATGTTCTGGAAATTTGAGCAAAGGTCTTTTTTTAAGAGAGGTCTTTTCTATTGAGTCTATTTCTTTCCATAATAAATCCTTCATGAAAAGCTTTTCCTTAATCCAGACAGGGATGCTTGATAAAAAACTTGGGAGACCTTGGGGAATAAAACTATGGTAGGTCTCAAGCAGCCGTTCAAATTTAAGGATTGGCTTATCATAAAAGGCAATCGCAGTCAGATCTGAAATATTCAATCCATATTCATCTAAGACATATTTTACAGCATTTTGTGGGAATGAAGCATCATGCTTGATCCTTGAGAACCTTTCTTCCTGGGCTGCAGCAACCACTTCACCATCGATAAGCAGGCAGGCTGCGCTGTCATGATAATAAGCCGATATCCCTAATATAATATTTTGCATCTCTCTTAACTAGAAGATTGTATATATAAAAGGTGCAATTGCCGTACCGCTTGTCAGGACAATTAAAACGCCGAAAAGTAATAAGGTCAAGATGATAGGTATCAACCAGAACTTTTTTCTTTCTTTAAGATATAAAAAGAAATCTTTAATGAATTCCATAGTGTTGTTTGATTGTTACCTTTCATAAAAGATGTTTAGAACGGATTGTCCAAATCTTTTGAAGAGTAGATATGGTCTCTTATAGCCATACCTGAACTCTCATTACCGTCTTTCCATTTTTTAATGCACATGGGGTCTTTGCGAATTATCTTAAGCATTATTCCTGTGGGTACTACCAATACGAAAAAGATTACAGTAAGAATCACTTTTGATAATAATGTGCCCATATAGTATGACAAATTCAGCCATAAAAAGGCCAAGGGCTTTAAGATGACCGGCATGGTCATTGTTACAACAAGAAATAGAATGGCAAAAGATATAAAAATGTTGCCAGCAAATAAATAGGAGATAATCAAACAACAGAGGGTTAAGGCCATGCCGGTGTCCCTTATCTGTTTATCATTTATCTCTTTATATTCCATTTTCAAGGGCAGTAAGTTAAATTTTAAATTATTTTATTTATGACAGTAATTTTTTTAAATATTGAAGTAAGAATAGCATCGCCCCTTTTTTTTGTCAACATTTAGCACAATGTGCTAAGCAGCGCTCAAAATATATTGCGCTAATAAATTGACAGTGACAATTGTAATCATTTATATAAATTTTATTAATAATAATGACCAGTAATAATTCACCTAAACCATCTCTTAAAATTGACCGTCCAGGTATCTATGAGGTTGAACTAACGGTTAATGATGGGGTCATAGATAGTGAGCCTGACAGGGTGCTTATTACAGCTCGTAAACCGGTGCAGATGCCCTGGCTTAATTTACTGCTCACACGTGTGATGAAATATCTTTCTCTTGCCTGACGCTATGACGCTAATAGATATCTGCATAAATATATCAGCGGATCAATGGTGATAAAATCCCTCAGTTTTAGTTTTGTCTTATAGAAAGGCAGGAATAATGCATCCTTATTCATATATAAAATGAATGCTTTGTGAAGGGTTGGTATCTACCTTTACTATACTTTTTTGAAGTACTGTCTTCATGGTCTCAAGCATCTTTACATTTAAGGTCATTTTTGGATTTTTTTGATATTCAACAACCATCTCGTTAAAGGCGCTGACACTGCCTTCGGCGTTTGATATGGTCTCCTTTGAATACGCATCTGCTGTTGACATGATTGTGGATGCATCTCCTCTAGCCTTAGGCAATATTGAATTGGCATAACCTTCTGCATCTCTGATAATTTCCTGTTTTTTTACCCTGGCGTTTGACACCGAGTTAAATGCATCAGAAACACTTGCCGGTGGAGAAATATCAGTCAATTCGACTGAAATTATCCTTACCCCTAACCCCATTTCATCTGCCATTTCCTGGAGTTTTTCCTTAACCACAAGCCTTAACAGGGATTTCCCGGTTGTCATTACATCGTCTATTGCCATTTTTGTGAGTTCTCTTGTTAAACACATCTGGCCGATTGAGCGCAGGGATCGTTTCACGTCATCGCACTTGTACAGGTAATTGAAGAGGTTTTTAATATCATAACTAACGAGCGCATTTACAACGATCAGGTTCTCATCTCCAGTTAACCTCTCAAGTTTTTCGTCTAGCACATCGTTAATGGAGATAGTCTCCACCTTGCTTGTATATACTTTTATTTTTTTATTGATTGGCCATGGAAGAGAGTAGTGTATCCCTGGATTGGAAACCTCTTCCTGTGCCTTACCAAATAAAATAACCATAGCTTTCTGGCCGTTTTCAAGAGAATAGGCACCGCTCATAAAGTAGAGCACAATAATCAGAAATACTGTTATTATCAGGAATAGCTGTCTGTTATTATTTACCTTCACCCGTTACTCCTGAAACAAATGTTCCCAGAATTGGAGAATTTTCATCCAGAACCACTACTGTTTTTTCATTAAATATCTTTTCATAGGCATCAAGTGATCGAATAAAATTATAATACTCCTCGTTTTTCTGATATGACTCGCCATATATCTTCATTGCCTGAGCCTCTGCCTGACCTTTTATTACAGTTGCTTCTTTTTTTGCCTCAGCGAGTATGATGCGGGAGGTCCTGTCCGCATCTGACCTTATCTGCTGAGCCTGCTCCTCTCCTTCAGCTAAATATTTTTTTGCAATTCGGTTACGTTCTGCCCTCATTCTTTCAAATACAGCGAATTTATTGTCAGTGGGAAGCATAATACGTTTGATAAAGACCTTTTTTACATCAATACCCAGATCACTGCTTTCAGCTTTTAAAAGCCGGGTAAGATCCTCATTCAGTTTTTCAAACTTGATTTTCTCTCTATCCACATTTACCAGTTCGGAAAGTTCAATATGCCCCAGGAGAAGACCAAGCTGTGATGAAAGCAGATCTGTTAACCTTATATCAAGCCCGCTTTTATCACGCACGGTTTTAATAAAGGATACCGGATCAGAAATAACGTAGCAGATAGCTGTCTCCATGATCAGGTTTTTTTTGTCGGAAGTCAGGTACTCAGATGGAACAGGGACAAGCATATTCTGTTTCGCGCCAACCCTTACTACACTGTTAATCGGATAAGGGAATCTAGGGTAGAGCCCTGGTTTATCTATTACCCTGACAAGCCTGCCAAAATTCATAAGAACAGCCGTTTCGCCATGATTTACTATGACCGTACATGTCAGTAATAAAACAATAATTACCACTGCCAAAATCAAAATATGGATTGATTTATTTTTCATCATTGATTTTTCACCCTGTTGTCATCATTTTTAATAAACCTGCGCTGAGCCTTTGACGGCAGTATATAGAGTGTCTTATCTTTTAAAACCTTCTCTACGGCCTCCCACCACAACCTGGTTTTCTGAATAGTTTTATATCTTGAAAAATTCTGTTCTTTTAACAGATAACTTCTGGTTTCACCATTTGCGTTGTTCAATTTTTCTTCAGCATATGCCTTTGAATCCATAATCATGGCAATTGCTTCACCTCTGGAACGGGGTACCAGATCGTTTGAATAAGCGCTTGCCTGATGGATGATCTCATCCTTTTTTTCCTTTGCTGATGAGATATTTCGATATTCAGGGATTACCTCTACTGGTGGGTGGACCTCCTGCATGTAAACCTTTTTTATATCAACCCCCATTATAAGGTTATTTGCCGTGAGACTCATTCGTGAAAGCAGATTGGCTTGTATCTCGTTCCGCTCCGAAGTCAGCAGGTCATCAAGGGCGTATCGCCCGCAGATCGAATGTATTTCATGCACAAACAGATTGCGTAGTATTTCATGTGCGTTTTCAATATTGAGGGCATACTGTACAGGGTCTGTTATCAGATAATAACAGATAAAGTTCAAATCAATCAGGTTTTCATCACCTGCAATAGCCAGGGCCTCTTCAGGAACCTTGGTATATCTACCCTGACTGTGCATATTCTCCCATAGATACATTTCCGGCTCTGCACCACTGTAATTCATATCCGTACGGAATCCGCTTTCAAGGCGAATCATCGCAGATGTATCAACCAGCAGGGCATTTCCAAATGGTTTTGGAAGATGAAAATGCAGCCCTGGAGAATTTTCTTTTACTACTTTGCCAAAAAGCAGTTCCAGCCCTGTCTGATATGGAAGAACGACATAAAAACCGGTTCCCAGATAAAGAACCACAATTAGAGATGCATTAAAAAAAATCCAGGCCCTCATTTTGTTAAGGATCATTCCTGGAAGTAATAAAAATTTTAAGCCACATTTTTCAAGTGTACTGCTTAGTTGCTTTTTTACTGAGCGCAACCTGTTAACTATATCAATATGTACTTTATCTATTATTTTGGATAGAAAGCTAAATTTGAACCCAAATCTTTTAACGGATGTGAAAAAGAGTCTGATGCCTATGTTGAGGACTACAAGCCCTATGAGTAGAGAGATCAACCTTTCAATATGTACACCGAAGTATCCCAGGAGCAGCGTTATCCATACGCTTACAGAAGAGAGAAAATCTGAAAACGTATGATCTCCCTCTGCTGAGAAGGCATCTGAATTGTATTTCGCACCAATCCTTTTTTTAAATTCAGACATCTTAAGGGTTATGAGTAACACAATCGATATCCCGGTAAAGGCGATAATCAAAGGAATATCTGTAATCAGGATAAATTTGGATATATCTGCCTTCCACACGTATAAAAACATCTCATAACTGCCGAAGATCAATAACAGCGAAATGAGAAATGAGACAAGTGCTTCAGCATAACGGGCGCGCCTGCTCCCATGAAAAATATATTTTACAAGGATGGATATAAGGACTACCAGACTTACAGCAAAATCAGCGCATGAATGGAGTGCGTCTGCCAGTAGAACCGCGTTATTTGTGAGATATGCCAGTGCATATTTCAGGGAGACTAAAAAAACATCAACTCCCATTGCCAAAAAAGATGCATTGACAAGATCTCTGGTTCTCTGCGAATCAGTTATTCCAGTAATTGTTGTTTCTGTTGTCATTTATAATAGTTCTTGCTCTGGTCGGGATCACATACAGCTACACTGATCTCTACCATTGAAGGTATCAACTTCTCACATTTCCCGCAGTTGTAATAGAAAACAGGTATACCAGAATCATGAGCTATATCAAGACATTTTTCATATCTGGGCACAAGCGGATTGCGATGTCCCTCATCATGAATCAACTGATGGTTTAGTTCGGCGAGGCTGAGACAATCCGCCAATGTTGCCTCATGATAAATCATAGCGGGTGCTCCTAACAAATGATAATAATTTTTTTATACTAAATAACCCAAAGGAAAGTGCAATGAAAAGCCCTCTTATATAAGAAGGCTTTTCAATGTTTAGAACTAGATATCTACAAAAAAAGGGGTTTAGCCTCTTTTAAAAACTGCGGCAACTCCAAGACCGCCTGCACCGCATATGGTCTCGAGGCCATAATGTGCATTCCTGCGTACCATCTCGTGGACAAGGGTAACAAGCCTCATTGCGCCTGTTGCCCCAATCGGGTGTCCTAACGAAATGCCTGAGCCGTTTACATTAACCTTTGCCTTGCATTCTTCTGCTGTAAGCCCCAGGAGTTTTGCATCCGCTAAAGTCTGGGCTGCAAATGCCTCCTGTATCTCTATCAGGTCAATCTGCGCCTGGGTAATACCGGCCTTTTTAAGGGCCTTGTTTACAGCAATAGGGACAGCAGGATATGTGAGTGTCGGGTCATCACCCGCAGGCGCAAAGGAGATAAATTCAACCATTGGCTTAATACCAAGCTCCTTTACCTTCTTTTCACTCATGAGCACAACAGCGCCAGCCCCGTCGTTTTCAGAGGATGAATTACCTGCTGTACATACACCGCCATCATATACAGGTTTCAGTTTTGCCAGCTGTTCCAGTGTGGTATCAGGGCGGGGTGTTTCATCTTTGTCAAAGAGGATCTGAGCACCCTTGGCCTGGGGGACAGGGATGCCTACTATCTCTTCAGCAAATTTGCCTGATTCCATTGCCTTTACAGCCTTCTGGTGGCTGTTATAGGCCCACTCATCCACCTCTTTTCTTGAAATACCCTCGTTTCTGGCTGCGGCCTCTGCCCATGTCATCATGGAGTTGAGTTCGCCAAACCTTTCTATGGGCTGGGCCATTACCCTGCCCCTCTGTATCCTGTCATAGAACGGGATACCCCACATGGCAAGTGAGCCGTGACCCTTTGGCATGAAACCGAATTTTTCATCGGTCTTGCCGCCAAGGCCCCAGCGGATATCGCCGGGCACATACATCTCGGCAAGGCTCATGCTCTCCATGCCGCCAGCTACAACTATGTCGGCATTACCGGTCTGTATCTTCATAACGCCGATATTAATGGCATCAAGACCTGAACAGCAGCGCCTGTCAACAACAATGCCTGTTATTGATACCGGCCAGCCAGCCTCAAGAAGGGCCATGCGGGCGCCATTGGCACACTCACCATTCTGGTAGGCGTGCCCCATTACTACCTCATCCACGCTCTCTGATCCTATACCAGCCCTGCGGATAACCTCATTTAATACCACCGCAGTAAATTTGTGTACAGGTATTGAACGCAGGGTGCCGCCGAATCGCCCAATGGGGGTTCTCGCACCGCTTACTATATATACCTTTTCAAGACTCATAGGTTCTCCTTTGTACTGAATTATTTACTTGGCAGTGCATCACCCAGATCCATTGCGAATTTCAGCATCTTCAGGAGTTTTTCATCCCTGATGGAGCAGAGCTCTGCCTCTGATTTTCCGCCGTAATCGTAAAAACCCTTGCCTGTCTTTATACCCACATGACCCTGATCAAAGAGTTCAAATATCTTTTTGGGCTTGTAATCAACAGGCGTGGCATCACATGCCGGGTTTTTCAGGTTGTTCACGCTCAGACCTATACCGCCGAAATCTATACGGCCCACAGCGCCAACGATCATCATGCGCATTGCAAGGCCCCAGATACAGGCATCATCAACCTCTCTCGGGGTCAGGTAGCCTTCATCAATCAGGTAATAGACCTCTCTCTGGAGTGCAAGCTGGAGCCTGCTGATCGCATAGCCTGATACATATTTTTTAAAGAGTATGGGTTTTTTACCCATCTTTTTTAAAAGTTCTACCATCAGCTCCACATTTGCCATGTCTGTTTCAGGGCCCTTTACAACATCCACCAGGGGAAGGATCTGTGGCGGTGCATAGAAATGGGCAATCAGGATCTTGTCCTGGCGGCTTGTCTTGGCCAGTTCAAACGGGTTCAGGAAGGTGGTGTTGGAGGCAATAAGCGCCCTTTTGGGCAGGGCCTTATCCAGATCAGCAAAGACCTTTGTCTTGGCATCCCTGTTTTCCGCCATTGTCTCAAAGGCAATATCCACATCCTTTGCCGCCTCTTCAAGATTGGTGCAGGTCTTTATGCGCGAAAGGGAATCGGCTATCTTTGCCTTGTCAACAAGGCCGGCCTGGGCCATTGCCTCAAGGCTCGCCTTTATAAGTGACATTGCCCTGTCGAGAGTTTCCTGTGTGCGGGACATCATGTTTACCTGGTAACCGGCATAGGCAAATGCCTGTGCAATACCATGACCCATTGTTCCTGCACCAATAACCGCTATCTTTTTTATATCTTCCAGTTTTAATGTATCTGTCATTTTTTATCTCCATATTATATAGGTTTAATTTATTCTTCACACATATGCGGAGCAGCTTAAGATAATCGCCCCGCTAAATCTTTTATATTCTAAAGGGGTTTAAGCCCTATAAATTCCCTTGCCTCAGCCGGTGTCATGGGCTCCTTGCCAAGCTCCCTTGCTATCCTTACTGTTCTTGCAACAAGCGACATGTTGGTGGCCTTTACACCCTTGTTGTAGTATATGTTGTCTTCAAGACCAACCCTTACAGCCCCGCCCAGAAGCATATTCAGGGTGGTAATTGGGAGCTGGTCAGAGCCAACAGCAGCGCAGTTGAATACTGAGTTATCAGGCAGAAAATCGATCATTGTGGTAAGTATCTTCGGTGTAGCCTCAAGCGCACCCTGATAACGCATGCCAAGAACCAGGTTGATACAGTATGGTGGCTCTACCAGACCCTTTTTGATGATGTCATTTACCTCCTTGAACATGGCTACATTGTAGACCTCCATCTCAGGTTTGATGTTCAGTCTTTTCATCTTGGAAAGGTAGGTCTCAATCTCTTCCGGTAGATTGCAGAATGCTGTGCCCTTGTACTGGCCCGAAAGCCTCATGAGCGAACCCATGTTAAGTGAGGCCATTTCCGGGAGCGCATCAAGACACTCTATCCTCTGTTCCTGTGTAAGGTTGGGGCCGCCGCCTGTGCTGAACTGTATAATGGCATCTGACTTTGCCCTTACCTTTTCTTTTATTTCTTTGAATACGGCTACATCGGATGTGTTCCCTCCGTTTTTATCCTTGCCGTGTATATGGCATATGGCAGCACCTTCCTCAACGCAGAGCCTTGCGTTTTCTGCTATTTCATCAGGCGTTACAGGAAGATCAGCATGCTGCTCCTTTGTTACCAGTGCGCCGGTCATGGCCACTGTGATAAGAATCTTGTCTTTTGGTAATGTTTTTAACATTTTTTTTCCTCCAAATTGTTTATGGCCCATTTAAAATATACTTTAGCAGGGGCCATGGTGTTTTTACGCTATTGTTTATAAAATATTATCATGCAGCACTGCTGCATCATCTGGCCAATACAATTTCACCCAGGTTAATATCCTTCAGGGTCTTTACCTGCATCTCCTGTGTCTTATATCCGGCATATTCAAGCCTGACCTTGTATTCTTTATTGGAATCAAGCCCGTCAAACTCAAAATCGCCATAATGGTCTGTGGCTGTCTCCATCTTCTTGCTTCCACATACAAGGGTAACCTTTACCCCTGTAGCAGCCTCATCCTTTTTGTCTGCAAACACGACCTCACCCGCTATAAATTTCTTTGGTAAACCGATATAGCAGACTGAAGGCCTCGTGGCAAACTCAGGGTGAAGAGTCTCTGTATTACCCTTTTTAAGCTTCTTTGCAATCTCACTTTTTGGGTCATCAAGATCACCAAAAATTAAAGCGTCTGTCGGGCATGTCTCAACGCACCTCGGCTCCTTCCACCCCTTGTCAAGAAGGTGGGCGCAAAAATTACACTTCTGTGCGACATTCTCCTCTTCATTCCAGTATATGACCCTGTAGGGGCAGGATGATACTATACCCTTATCACCCTTTGCCTTTTCAGGGTCTATAATCACTATACCATCAGGCCGCCTGTATACCGCACCCGGGGCGCCGCCTGAAATGCAGGGGGCATTTTCACACTGCTGGCATGGTGTGGGGATATAGTCAAGCTTTACCTTTGGTGTTGTACCCCTTTCAACAGGCACGACCTTCATCCAGTAATGGCCTTTAGCAGGCTGTGAAGCCGCATACCCGGGATAGTTATTGCCGCAGAATTCATCTTTGCAGGCCAGAAAACAGCTGTAGCAGCCTGTACATTTCTCCACATCGATTACCATTCCATATCTTGCCATTCGTTATCCCTCCCACTTTTCTATTTCTATAAGGCATGAATTGGGTGTCATGCCGGGTACGTTCTTTGATAGCATCCTTGATGAGGTGAGCAGGTTAACACAGCCGCCCCTGTCTATTGAACCGGCCTTGCCAGGTTCAAGCGGATCATATACAGCGGATGAGGCATAGCTGTGAATAATCCCGGGCATAACCCTCTGTGTCACCTTTGCTACGCATAGCACAGCGCCCCGGTCATTATAGAGCATTACTATATCGCCATTCTTAATACCGCGCGGATCCGCATCTGTCGGATGTATGCGTGCAGGCCAGTATGGATAACCATCTTTATAAACACGGTGAGTAGGTATCTCATTGAGCCAGTCAGCGTGCTTGTCATAATGTGTATGAAAGGTAAACCTTGGGTGCGGCGAAACAAGGGCCAGGGGATATTTTTTGGCCAGTTCCGACCTGTGGCCTTCCCAGCTCGGGATATACTTTGGCGATACAGGCCTCTCTTCATCATTTGGATAATATTTTTTAAGGCTCTCTGAAACAAACTCAATTTTACCGGTATATGTACCCAGCTCCTTTGCCTTGTCTGTCCCACGCTTCGGGTTTCCAAGGTCAGGTGTATCACACTCCCTGCCTTCAGCAAACCACCTCATGGAGACAGTCGGTTTGTAATCCTCAGGCATGGGGATTACATAGTAACCCTTCTTTTCAAACTCCTCATAAGATATGTACTTTGGCAGGTCTGATATCTCATAGAATGCCTTTATCCACCCTATCTCATCCTTGCCATCAGTGAACTCTTCTTTTCTGCCAAGACGCTCGGCAAGCAGTGTGAGTATCTGATAATCAGACTTTGATTCCCACAAAGGCTCAATGCATTTTTGCTGGCGCACCACGATCCTGTGGTTGCATCCATTGGAGGCATGGTGTGTGTACCCTCCGGCAGCCCCCCACTCGCCCACATCGTCACGCTCAATACTTGTGCAGGCAGGGAGGATTATATCTGCAAAATTGGTCTCGCTGTTATACCAGCAGTCCTGGTTAACAACAAACTCAAGCTTTTCGCTCTGGTACATCTTAACCCACTTGTTCGTATCACTCATGGTGCCTATAAATGAACCGCCATACCTGTAGAACATCTTTACTTCAGAGTGCCCTTTCATGGGGTAGACATATTCGTTAAACTGCTGCTCAAGTGAGTTGCCGCAAAAGCCGTCACCCCTCCAGTCGATTGGAGGGTTCAGAATTGCGTCCGGAACAGTCAGCCTGTAAAGCCTCTGTTTTGTAGGGTTCTGGGCCGGTGAAAATTTTATATTTGCAGCCTTTGTGGAGCCCATCCTGCCATCAGGGTCAGCATATCCGGGGAAGAATACATCAACATTAGAGGGCGCACCCATGCATGTACCCCAGATGCTTACACCCGGTTTTCCCAACCCCTGCATTGCCTGTAACAGCACCATCATCCTTGCCCACTCTGTTGCATAAGCCTCACGGCATGCCCCGCCTTCACCGCCCCTTGTACCGCTCGCAAGGACTGTCCGTTTGGTTGCCCATCTTCTTGCAAGAGAGACTATGGTCTTTATGGGGATGCCTGTCTCTTCTGATGCCCAGGCTGGGGTTTTTTCTACCCCATCCTCTTTACCCAGTACATAATCCTTAAAGGTCTCAAAACCTACAGTGCGGGTTTCAATATATTTTTTGTCATAGCTGTTTTCAGTTATCCAGACATAGGCAATAGCCATGGCAAGGGCTGTACCTGTGCCCATCCTTATGGGTATCCATTTGCCGTCCATTGCGGCGTTTGTGTAGTTGTAAAGAGGGTCAATAAAGACCATCTCGACCCCCTTTTCCTTGAGCCACTGACGCCACATGCATGAATCCTGGCCTGTATAGGTGCCCCTTGTTGAATCAGGGTCGCATGACCAGTATACAATCATCTCTGCATGCTGCAGCGCATCTGTAAGGTGGTCGTATGGTTCAGGCATACCAAGCCTCCAGTAGAAGCCATAGGTGTGTGTTGCGCCCCAGTGCCAACCTTCCCAACTGTCAGGGTTGTCAAAGATCGGCGTATAGCCGATCATGTGCATAAACCTTGCAAATGGCCCCATCTTGTAACCCACAACACCCCAGTTATGGTGGCTTGATGTTATGCCTGTAATGGCAGAAGAGCCATATGTATTGGTTACCCTTGTTATCTCAGATGATACTATATCAAGAGCCTCATCCCAGCTTATACGTTCATATTTTGCCTTACCCCTGGTCTGTGGATTGCGTTTACCCTTCGGGTCAAAATCCACCCTTTTATAGGGGTACTTTATCCTGTCTTCGGAATAGAGCCTGGTCCGCTCAGCATGAATAAAGGGTGATATAAAAAACTTGTTTGGGGGCGAATATTTCCTCTGCCCGTCATCTATTGTCCAGGATGGTTTAAAGTCTTCATCCTTTGCCTCTAAAGGCCTGATCCTGACAACCTTACCGTCCCTGACGTAAACTGATATGGGGCCTGCGTTTGTGCAGCTTGTAAAAATCTGTTCAGCCATAAATTCCTCCCTGAAAATTGATCATGTCTTACCCTTTTATTAGGGTAAAAAAGAGAGACAAAAGTCCTGTTTTACGATGCAGGAGCGCACATGCTCCTGCTGCTCATCCCGTAAAGCGAGAACCGAACCACATGTTCTATTAACCTGGCCTTGAAATCAGCATCATAGGGTTTTCCTGTCACGCGCGAGATCATTGGCCTTGAATAATTAAAGTAAAGAATAATACCAAAAATACTCATTATATCAAAGCTAAGATTTGCATCATTCAGATTATCCCCGGCAACATTTTCTAAAAGCCCGTACAGCTTTTTAAATAGCGGCCTCAGGGTCTGATCAGCTACAAGCTCAAATGCCTCTGTCGGATTATTTAGCTCCCTTACAATCAGCTGCCTGTGCCTGCCGAACTCCTCATCTGTTAAAGGCCCCTCAAGGTAGGCCTTTGCCAGTGCCTGGATAATCTGTTCCGGGGTCGGATCAGTCATGCTGTCAACCTTTGTCTCAAATGCCTCGTACATGAGCCGTTCACGCGGGATCCACCTGGATCGGAAGACCTCAAGGTAGAGATTCATTTTGTTGCTGAAATGGTAATTAACAGATGCCATGTTACATCTTGCAGCAGAGGTAATGTCACGAACCCCTATGGCATGAAATCCCTTCTGCGCAAAAAGCATTTCTGCCTTTTCAAGTAGCCTTTCCCTTGTCTGCTTTACCGTAGTATCACTGTTCTGGGCATCGCTGGTTTTTTTTGACACTCTTATCTGTCACCTGCTTTTCATGAGATTTTGCAGTCAGTTATTTCAAACAGTCGTTTAAAAGTCAAGCGACTTTTCATAAGCAATATTTTCGGTAAAACACATAAAATAAAAATATATATTGACATTATAGAATACATATTAAATTATATTAATTATTGAATTGATAATATTAATATTTGTTAGCAATTAATTTATAGGGAGCCATATATGTTACCCCAAAAATGCCCGAGTTGTGAAAATATCCTCTCTGTAAAAAGACTAAGCTGTGAAAAATGCGGCACAGAGGTGGAGGGGCTGTACCAGATGCCTGTTTTAGCGAGCCTTTCAAATGCACACCAGGAGTTTATCATACAGTTTATCAAGGCAAGCGGGAGCTTGAAGGAGATGGCAGAGATAAAAAAACTCAGCTACCCGACAGTAAGAAACCAGCTTAATGAGATCATAGATGCAATCAAGGAAAAGGAAAAATAAATGAACGGGAAAAATGATACACCGGGTTTTGATGTTTTATTTTTTAATCCATTCTTAAGGTTTTCAGGGGCACCTCTTTTAATAACTGGATTAATAGCGATCATCCTTGCGGCAATTATAGGCTCGTTCAGTGACGCCCAGTTTAATGCCGTTTTAAATGTCCAGGTTATTGGGCTGATCAAACCGCCATTGTACTATTTGATCACGTTAAACATATTAAACTGGCTCATATCGACCCTGTTTTTTCTTGTGCTTGGAGGCATACTGTCAAAAACAAAATTCCGTATCATTGATATTGTAAGTACACAGGCCTTTGCGCGCTGGCCCAATATTATGGCTGCACTTGCACCCCTCATAATGAAGGTACCGGGATTCGGAACCACAATAACTGCAGTTTACATTGTCCAATGTTCTGCCTATCTTTGCCTCAGTCTTATGGTTGCACTTATGTATAATTCATATAAGGTTTCCTTTGATTTGAAAGGGGGCAGATTAGTCGCTTCCTTTATTATCGGACTCTTTTTAGCTCAGACTGTTTCGTTGGTACTCACATATAATATTTTACAGAAAATATGGTAGTAAATACAAATAATAAAAGGAGAAAAAAATGATGACAACTTTTAAAGTATTATTGATTTTTGCGTTAATCACACTGTTACCGAATACATATTCAATCTCAGCAGAACAAAATGATGATATTGAAATCATTGCGAAAAATTTTGTAGATACTCTTGTAAAAAATGATTTTGTCGTAGCAACAGAGTCATTTGACCCTACCATGAAAAATGCCATGCCATCTGAGACCTTAAAAAAGACATGGGATGGGCTCATAAGGCAGACAGGGCAATTTAAAGAGCAAAAAGATGTCAAACGGTATGATCTTGTAGAAATTACATGTGATTTTGAAAAACAAAAAATTAATGTAAGGATCTTTTTTGACAAAGATAAAAAAATCTCCGGGTTGTTTTTTGCCCCGGCCAATTAAAAGTTGAGCCCGAAAAAGAAGAAAAAAGTTCGCTCAATATTAAGATATAGATATGCTCTCTATTAAATTATCATTTCTTCAGATCAGTCCAAAGGTATGGTCTGATGATAATCACCTTTATGCCAGGACCGCAAAAGTATACCGGCTTTTGTGCCTTTTTTTCTATTCAAGGACTGTGATTATTGACCGGATTAAAAAACATATAGAAGTAAAAACTAAGGCATACTGGTTTGTAACATCAAAGAGATATATCCCCTTTAATGATATAAAATATATTGATGTGGCAAAAATAGAAACCATGAGCCTTATACTGCGAACCGGGGCGACTCCTGAAACATGGTATGTACAAATTGTTAGAAAAAATAAACCATTTAGAGAGTTGTTATTTACATTCAATGGTGATGGCGGGGCAGATGAAACTTATGATTACCTGCCATTTTTTGATTTTACAGGGATGCAGTATGAAAAGGCATTGAGTTACGCAGAACTTGTTTCAAAGTATACAGGGGCTCAATTATTCAGAGATACAAAAATAGAATACAACATAAAGGTAGATCACTATAAATGCTTAAAGTGCGGGCATATAAGCCCCTCAAAAACAAGATGCATGTATTGCGGCAGCCCGGAAATGGAAAAATTTACAATATAGAGGACAGCATGACTCCATTAAGTTTAATTGTACCGGCAGTCACATCTTATATGTATACGCGTAAACTTTAATATAAACTTTTACAGGGAGATGAAAATGACAAAGAGATCATGGCTTTTAACAGTTTTATTAGGAGTTTTGCTTTTTAACTTCCAGTTAACCTCCACAGCACAGGAGGATACCCCGGAAACCCTTGCGGGTAAGTTTGTAGATATGCTCGCAAAGGAGGATTTTGCATCCGTAGTCAAATGGTTTGATGCAACTATGACTAATGCTATGCCAGAAGCGACATTAAAGCAGACATGGGCCTCTGTTACAGAGCAGGCAGGCAAATTTAAAAAACAGGTAAAGACAAGAGTAGAAAAGGTTCAGGGGTATGATGCTGTCTTTGTTACCTGTGAATTTGAAAAGGTAAACCTTGATGTCCAGGCGGTCTTTGATAGTCAAAAGAGGGTGGCAGGACTCTTTATAGTGCCGGCAAAATGATTTCATTTCTAAAATGAAAACATGTTAATTCCATGAAATTAATACTAAGCGCCATAATTATGATAATGGTATCTATGAATGCAACAGCCATTGAACCTGTTATGCCATTAACACCTGATGCCTCACCAGAGGCAAAGGCACTTTTAAAAAATATTTTATATGGAGGAGATCATGATTGCACAAATATCAGTTTACCCGATAGGTGAAGGGACAAGCGTGAGCCGCTTTGTAAAGAAGGGGGTGGCAGTTATTGAAAAGTCAGGTTATACCTACGAAGTAGGCGGCATGTCCACTACGGTAGAAACGCCCGGCCTGGATGAGCTGTTTGACTTAATTAAAAAGGTACATGCAGCGCATGTAAAAGAGGGAGCAAAGCGGATAATGATTGATCTGAAGGTGGATGACAGGCTGGATAAAAAGGCTACAATAGGCACCAAAAAGGCATCAGTGACAAAATAAAAAAATAGGTAGAGACGTCCGGCGAGAGGGTGTTTCCACAACGGTTTTTTGATCATATCATCAGAAATGAATTGGAATTGATTAATATCCGGCAATATATTATAGATAATCCGATAAATTGGCATATGAACAAGATTAATAATAATTCTAGTTATTTAAAACACACCGGAGGAATACATGGCCTTTTTAAAGAAGTTACTTACCCTGGGGGTAATTTGCCTGATCAGCTATTTTGTGCTGGGATTTCATTATATCATCATTGATAAATCAATTAAGGTACTTAAAAAGTCTGAACTCACCCTCAAGTATACATTTTACAGCACCAAGGCTAAAGAGATAGAAAAGGTGCTTGAGGTGCCTGAACTCTGGAATGACGGGATAGGTGAACTCCTTGTTCAGGCCGGGAAGTTGACGCAGGAAGAGCTGGAGGCATATATAGCAAAAAAGGAGGCTCAGGAGGCAGGAGAATACTAGACCTCAAAATCCACTTTGATCTTGTACATCTTTTCTGCCGGTAGATTGAGTATATCATTCACCCCGGTTTTTAAGGCTATCTCCTTGAGTGCAGCCTCTATAGATGCTATGTCAGGGGCTATAAAGGTAAACCATATGTTGTATGCGTTTTTTCTCAGGTAGTTATGGGTCACTCCTATATAACCATTTACTACCTCCACAAACCCTACTATTTTTTCTTCAGGCACCTTTGCGGCACAGAGGGTGCTTGTAAAACCAAGCTTTTTTGAATTAAAATTGCCGCCGATCCTGCGGATAATTCCATCCTCTTTGAGTCGCCTGATGCGCACTATTACCTCATCCTCAGAGAGCCCAAGCCTGTTACCTATCTCAAGAAAGGGCCTTGAGGTTACAGGAAAGCCCGATTGTATTTCGTTTAAGATGTTTTTGTCTGTTGGGTCCATGAAAAAAACAATTCAAAATTCAAGATTCAAGATTCAAAATTTAATACAAAATATCCTTTTAAAAATCATATCTTCGGCTGATACGCGCACAGAGGCTCCTCAGCAAGGTAGTCTCCTGTTGCCTCATAGGCCCTGGCCCTGCATCCGCCGCAGAATTTTCTGTATTCACATCTGCCACACTTGCCTTTATACAGGTTAAAGTCCCTTAGTTCATTAAATATCTTTGAATTTTTCCAGATGTCATCAAAGGATGCCTCTTTGAGATTACCGCAGTTTAACTCCAGGTACCCGCATGGTTGTATAATGCCATCATATGAGATAAAGCAGAAAGAGGTGCCCCCAAGGCATCCCCTTGTTACTGCATCAAGGCCGTATGTCTCAAATGCTATCTTCTCCCCTTTAGCATGGGCCTCCTGCCTGAGTATACGATAGTAATGGGGGGCGCATGTTGCCTTGAGATGGAGAGGGGTCTTGTTTCTCATGTTGTAAAACCAGTGAAGCAGTTTTTCATACTTGATGGCGTCGATCTCCTGCTCTTCCATATCTTTTGCCCTGCCTGTGGGCACCAGAAGAAATATATGATGGGCAACAGCGCCCAGTTCAACCGTCATCTTAAGTATATCTTCTATATGTTCCGCATTGTGTTTTGTTACAGTGGTATTTATCTGGAATTCAATGCCCGCCTCTCTTAACATGGCTATACCCTTAAGGGATGCATCAAATGCCCCCTTTACCTTTCTGAAGGCATCATGCCTTTCAGCAGTTTCACCATCAAGGGATATGCTTAAACGCTTAATGCCTGATTCCCTGATCTCTTTTATGATAGCAGGGGTAAGGAGTGTGCCATTAGTTGCCATCACCATCCTTAAACCTAAGTTTGTGCCGTATCGGGCCAGCTCAAAGACATCCTCCCGCATGAGTGGCTCACCGCCTGTAAGTATGATGATGGGACTGCCTGTGCTGCGAATCTCTTCAAGCACCTGTTTGCATTTACCGGTATCAAGCTCGCCTTCATAGGGGCCTTTTTCTGCAGATGCCCTGCAATGGACACAATTAAGGTTGCAGCTTCTGGTAATCTCCCATGCAACAAGCCGGGGCTGATTTGAACTACTGTGAGGGTGCATAATATGAATCCGATAAATTTAAATTTTTTAGTTTATATATAAAGGTTTAAGGTGTTCGGTTTGCGGTTTACGGAAATAAAGTGTTAAGCCTTTCCGCAAACCTAAAACCGTAGACCGTAGACCAGTTTTTATTTATTTAATATTACTGTCGCTTCTTTCGCGAAATAGGTAAATATAATTTTAGCCCCGGCCCTTTTGATGCAGATGAGGCTTTCCATCATCATCCTTTTTCCATCCACCCATCCCCTTTCCTCTGCCGCCTTTATCATGGAATACTCGCCGCTCACATGATAGGCGCAAACCGGTAAAAGGCACTTCTCCTTTACACGGCGGATAATATCAAGATAGGGAAGTGCTGGTTTTACCATGATCATGTCTGCCCCCTCCTCAATATCAAGCATGGCCTCCTTTATGGCCTCATCACTGTTACCGGGGTCCATCTGGTAGCCGGTCCTGTCACCAAATTCAGGGGCAGATTCTGCTGCCTCCCTGAATGGGCCGTAAAATGCGGATGCATATTTGACCGCATATGAGATAATCCCGCTGTCACAATAACCGTTTTTGTCTAAGATATCGCGTATAGCCGCCACACGGCCATCCATCATGTCAGATGGGGCAACAAAATCCGCACCCGCCTTTACATGGCTTAATGCGGTCTTTGCAAGTATCTCAAGGGTAGAGTCATTATGCACAGAGCCGTTTTCTATTAACCCGCAGTGGCCGTGATCCGTATATTCACAGAGGCAGACATCTGTTATAACAACCATGTCAGGGAATTTCGCCTTTATCGCCCTTATTGATCTCTGCACAGCCTCATCATCATCAAATGCGCTGCTGCCTATGGAGTCCTTTTTTGAAGGCAGCCCGAAGAGTATGACAGCCTTGATGCCAAGATCCCGCAACTCCTTTACCTCTTCAGTAAGTGTATCCACTGAGAAATGGTACTGGCCAGGCATTGAGGGTATGGGCTCCTTGATCCCCTTTCCATTTTTTACAAAGAGTGGCTGAACAAGATCATTAACTGATAAAGATCTCTCCCTTACCATGTTGCGGATTCCAGGTGTTCGCCTGAGACGCCTTGGACGAATGAGCATAAGATTTTCCTTTCCAACAGCAAAATATATCAAAAGCAAAGTATGACAACATTGTAAAAAGGCAAGTTATCACGCAAAGCCGCAAAGAACACCAAGAAAAACAATTTATTTTAAGTAGTTACCTTTGTGACTTTGTGTGAGATTCAGCTTTTTTAAGAAACCATCAAGTATCTCTTTTTTAGGATCTTTGAGGCAGCTTTTCCTTACGCCGTAAACCCTAAACCGCACACCGTTTTTTATATTCCTATTTCTTCCTCTGTCAGATAACATGCAGGATCAGGGGCCCACAGGTCGCCTGTAGCGGCCTCTGCCCTTACCCTGAAGTTGCCTGCACAGATATCAAGCCATTTGCACCTTGCACACCTTCCGGTCACATATCTCTTTTTATCCTTGAGTTTTGACATCAGGGGATCAGTCATGTCTGTCCATATCTCGCTGAATGGCCTTTCAAGGACATTACCAAAACTGTGATGACGCCAGAACTGGTCTGCATATACAGAGCCGTCCCAGCTTATGCAGCCTATACCCCTGCCTGAGCTGTTACCCTCGTTCATCTTAAGGAGTTCTAGCACCTCGCTGCTCCGGGGGTCTTTCTCTTTAAGCATGCGGAGGTAAACATATGGGCCATCCGCATGGTTATCCACTGTCAGTATCTCCTTTGGTTTTCCCCTGTCATGAAGGTCTTTTGTCCTGTCTATGATAAGGTCAACCACCTCCCTTGATTCAGCATGTGAGAGGTCCTGGCTAATGAGATCAGAGCCCCTGCCTGCATAAACTAGGTGATAGAAACATATCCTGGGGATCTCCATCTTTTCAAGCAGATCAAATATGGGGCCAATCTGATCCCTGTTCAGCTTGCTTATAGTAAATCTCAGCCCTACCTTGAGCCCAGCCTCAAGAGAGTTTTCTATGCCCGATATTGCTGCCCTGAATGCCCCCTCCTTTCTCCTGAAGCGGTCATTCACCTCTTCCATCCCGTCAAGGCTTACGCCCACATATGAAAGCCCGACCTGCTTTAGCTCCTCTGCCTTTTCCCTTGTTATAAGTGTGCCGTTTGTGCTGATAACCGCCCTCATGCCTTTACCTACTGCGTAACTCGCAAGTTCAGTAAGGTCATTTCTTGCAAGGGGTTCACCCCCTGAAAAAAGCACAACAGGGGCGCCAAAACCTGCCAGGTCATCAAGGACAACCTTTGCCTGGTCGGTTGAAAGCTCCTTCTCGATAGATTTTAAAGTGGCCTGGGCATAGCAGTGCATACAGTTAAGGTTGCATGCCCTGGTTATGTTCCAGACAACTACAGGCTTTTTATCCTTTGAAAACTGAAGCAGGTGAGATGGCAGTCTGGATGAATGTCTCCCATATCGCAGTGCGTCCGAAGGTTCCACTGTTCCGCAGTAAAGCTTTGAAATCCCAATCATTATTCATTCTCATCAGTATTAACAATAAGTTTGTCATTTTCATCAAAGTGCTGCCTGTAATACCTTTTAAGCAGCTTGTTTATATACCTTTCCATATCAATAATAGCATCCCGGTTCAAGGTAAAATGTTCTATACCGGAGCGGTCTTTTACAAGCTTGAGCCCGTATTCAAGCTTTTTTGCCATATAAAAGGCAAGCGGGCCAGGTTCTTTATTGGAATCAAGTGATTGCCTGATAAGTTCATCAACAGCGCTTTCATCAAAGGACATGCTGATTTCCAGCTTTTCCGCAAGCAGGATCTCTTCATCTCTCACCTGCCTGTACATGGCTTTAAAGTCCTCAAAGGCGCTGTTTATATCGGTTGTTGTCCTGAGATAAATCTCGCCTATCAACTCCCTTCTCTCCTGATTCATTGCCATGCCTGCCAGGTTCTTAAAATCCTTTTCCCTCTCCCTGATAAACAGGGCCAGGTTTTCAAGCTCCTTTTTCCTCATCCGCTCAAAACGGGCTAAATGTTCAGGGTCATCACAGCTTTCCTTGAGCTTAGCCAGTTCGCCTTTGGGGTCATCGACCAATTCTGGGGTAACCAAAAGCTGTTTGATATCGGTGGAGGGGAGGTGTTTTTCAAAGGGTATAAGCACCTTTTCCACTGCGCTTACAAGGCTTCTTGCCCCGGTCTTCATCCTGACTGCTATATCCGCAATCCTGTCAAGTGCCTCATCCTCAAACTTGATATCAATACCATATGCCCTGAAATCCTGCCTTTTACTTACAATCACCGGGTTGTTGGGGTTTTTCAGGATTTCTGCCAGGTCATCCCTGGTAAGTTCGTCAAAGACCACTATAACAGGAAGCCTGCCAATAAACTCAGACTCAAAACCGAACTCCACAAGGTCCTGTGCTGTAACCTCCTTCATGATCTCCCAGGGGATTTCTGTTGGGGAAACATCCGCCTCAAAGCCGATTCCCTGCTTCTGAAGCCTTTTCTTGATAATATCTGTAAGCGCCCCGAATGCCCCGCTCATGATAAAAAGGATATTTTTCGTGTTTATCACACGCTTTTCCTTTTTACCTGTGCGCCTGAATTGCTCTATTGCCTGTATCTGAGAAATCGGGTCATGGGCCACCTTGAGGTCAACCTCTGTCTCCTCCATAGGTTTTAAAAGCGCCCTCTGGACGCCAGTGCGTGAGACATCGTGGCCTATAAAATTATTTGCGCTCGCTATCTTATCTATCTCATCTATATAGATTATGCCGTTCTCGGCCAGTTCAATATTTTCACCCGCATCATAAACAAGGTCTCTTACAAGGTCTTCAACATCCCCTCCCACATAACCGGTCTCGCTGAACTTGGTTGCATCGCCCTTAACCATAGGTACACCCAGTTTCTGGGCAAGGAGCTTTATCATATAGGTTTTGCCCACACCTGTTGGCCCGATCATAAGGACATTGTTTTTGATCATCCCGACCCCGGACTGTTTCTTTTTAACCGAGAGTTTATTAAGGTAATTGACCCTGTTAAAGTGGGTGCAGATCTTTGTGGCGAGCACTGCCTTGGCATCATTCTGTTTTATCACAAAGGTGTCAAGATACGCCTCAAGCTCTTCAGGGAGCATATCAAATTCAGGTACGCCCTTTTTGTTTTGATAATCCCTCCCCTCTTCAATATCGTCAACATCCCCCTTTGGAAGCATGACAGGTGAAAGTATCTTTATGCGGTTTCCATATTTTTTGGAAAGATAATCTCCAAGTTCCTTTTCAAGCTCCTGCTGATTAGGAAGTTTTTCATACTCATTCCGCCCATTATCCTGATCCTCTATTTTTGTGGTCATATAACCCTCTTTGTTTTAATGTCAAAATATAGACATTATGGATATTGATTTCAACCCAAATAATGTTTTTATACCATATTGACTCAGGCGATTATTTTCATTAAAGTCTCAATATCTGATAGATACCTGATTATAAAGATCGGTAATTTTTGAATATATATAAACATTTTAAAGAACAGGGAACCAGAAATGGCCTTTAGACTTGAAATAGGACTGAAAAAGGAATTACCCGATGCAGAGGGTAATAACATAAAAAAGAAGGCAAATGATTACTTTGCCCTCGGGGTTAAGGATATCCGTGTAATAAAGATACTGACCATTGACGCAGGCCTCAATGAAAAAAATCTTGAGGCGATCAGGCAGGAGATATTTACAAACCCGGTTACTGAGCTCTCTTCATTCTCGCCCATGGCGACCAATTTTGACTGGCTCATATGGGTAGGTTTCAGGCCCGGCGTAAGGGATACAGCCGGGAGTACAGCAGTGGAGGCAATAGAGGATTTTCTTAAGAAGCCCTTTAATAAGGGGGAGGCAGTATATACATCCAAACTGTTTGAAATAAAAGGAGAGCTTACCGAGGCAGGGGTGAATTTAATGGCCTCACAAATACTCTCCAATGATATTATTCAGCAGTACAGGATATTTTCAAAGAGAGACTGGGACAAAGATAAGGGCATTGGGATAATCATCCCAAAGGTAATGCTTGACCATGTACCCGGTTCAAACACCATTTCTATCGGTTCTGACGAAGAGCTTAAAAGGATATCAGGCCAGAGGAACCTTGCACTTCAGGAGAGTGATATCCCTACCATAAGAAGATATTTTCTAAGGGCGGATATACGTTCAGCGCGCAAAAAGGTGGGGCTTGATCAGCCAACAGATGTGGAGCTTGAGTATATTTCCCAGTCCAGAAGCGACCATTGCAACCATAACACCTTCCGGGCCATGTTCAATTATATTGATATAGCCACAGGGGAAAAGAGAGAGGTTAATAACCTCTTCAAGACATGCATCCAGGCCCCTACACTTGAGCTTGCAGATAAAAAGGATTGGGTTGTCTCTGTTTTGTGGGATAACGCGGGCGTGGCTCGTCTGGACGAAAAAAATAACTACACCATTACAGGCGAGACCCATAACAGCCCTTCAAATATGGAGGCGTATGGAGGATCAATCACCGGTATTGTTGGCATATACAGGGACCCCCTGGGCACTGGCAAGGGTTCAAAACTTATCCTGGGGATGTATGGTTACTGTGTTGGTGACAGGGATTATAACGGCCCGCTTAAGCCACACCTGCACCCGAGAAGGCTTCTTGATGGCGTAATAGAGGGCGTGAAGGATGGCGGAAACAAGAGCGGTGTGCCAACCCCATTCGGCCAGGTGGTTTTTGATAAGGGATATATGGGCAAGTGCCTGGTATTTGTAACTGCATTAGGTATCATGCCCGCCACAGTAGATGGTGAGCCATCACACCTTAAAAAGACCGAACCGGGTGATCTAATAATAATGTCCGGCGGAAGGGTTGGTAAGGACGGTATCCACGGTGTTACAGCATCATCCGAGGTGTTCAGTGAACATACACCTGCGGGTCATGTGCAGATAGGCGACCCCTATACACAGAAAAAGATGCATGATTTTCTGCTTGAGGCAAGGGATGAAGGGCTTATCGCATTTATTACTGATAATGGGGGGGGAGGGCTTTCATCATCCATAGGGGAATCCGCCTCATTAAGTAACGGTTGCCGGGTTGACCTTGATAAGGTGCCCCTTAAATATGAAGGGCTTGACCAGTGGGAGATCTGGGTATCAGAATCACAGGAGAGGATGACCATTGCGGTTAAGCCAAAAAACCTTGAAAGGTTTATGGAGCTGAGCAAAAAACATGCGGTGGAATCTACTGTTATAGGGGAATACAATGATTCTGGGTATCTGAGGCTCGACTATAATGGCAAGACATGCGCCTATATAAGCATGGATTTCATGAAATCGGACTTTCCCCAGTGGGTGTTTGATGCGGAATGGACACCGCCTGAGTTGAGGGGGTTAAGAGAGCCTGTCATAAGTGAACCCAAAAATCATGGCGAAATCATTAAGACCATGCTTGCAAGGCCGAATATCTGCTCCAAGAACTGGATCCA
>JAFGFM010000203.1 GCA_016931115.1 Deltaproteobacteria bacterium
AACAAGAAATAGGGCAGTTATATATCTGTTATTTCTTAATAATAAAAATTATGTTATAGACAAATGATTATTGTTTAAGTAAAAATGCAATCTATATTGAAGTATATTATATATATTAGACATTATCATAATTTTATTACATGTAAAGGTATTATTTTAGAATCAGTATGAAAACAGCGCCGCCAAAAAAATTTATTAAAGTATTTCTCTTCATCTCAATAATATTGTCTATTTCTATAGCCTGTTTCGGTCAGTCTGAAGAGGAGATGCAGATGCTCAGGCTGTTTTACAATGAAAAAGACCTTGTTATAACCGCCACAAGAAATCCCAAACCAATAACCCAGGTGGCCGAGAATATTACAGTGATTACATCGAGTGATATAGAGGCCATGAATGCCCATTCAGTGGCCGAGGTGCTGGACAGCGTACCCGGCCTTTTTCTCAGCACTAACAGGGATTTTGGGGCATTTTCATTATTAAACATACAGGGTTCTGAACCGCGTCATACGCTTGTTCTTGTAGATGAGATCCCCTGGAATCTTATTAGTGAGGGGTCTGCTGAAACGATTACAGTCCCTGTCGGAATTATTGAAAGGATAGAGATAATAAAGGGACCTGCTTCATCTGCCTGGGGGTCATCCCTTGGCGGGGTAGTTAATATAATTACAAAATCCACAGGCACCTCCAGCAAGCCGGGTGGTTCAATTTATGCCTCTTATGGAAAGAAAAACAGCCAGGATTACAGGATAGACCTGCATGGAAAAATTGGAAAAGCAGGTTATTACCTCTATGGGGGCACCCAGGATTCTGATGGGCTCGTACAATCCAGGTTTTCCGATAATAAACGCTTCTACTCCAAGATAGAAATCCCTTTTTCAGGAGATGTCAAAACAGGTCTGAGCATGGGATATAGTGATACCCAGACCGGCTTCGGGGATTACCTTAATTCAGATATCAATATCAGTGGAAGCCTTAAAACCTTTTATACCTCTCCTTTTGTGTCAGCTACTGTAGCAAAAGGTCTTGATATTAGCCTCTCTGCATATTATATCCAGCAGGAGAGCGCTCAAACAAGCAATAGCCTTGGTCTCGGCATTACAGGAGATCCCGGTGAATTGTACCTCGGTACCAAAATAAAAGATGAATCCTTGGGAGCAAGATTTCAGGCGATGTGGAAAAAAGAGATCAATTCCCTTGTATTCGGAATGGACATTGGGAAAGGAGAATATGATCAAAGCCTTTATGCTGGCTCTCTGCTTCAGAGTATCGGCGTCCCTATAATCTCTGAGTTTTCACCCGATAATACAACGTGGGCTATCTACATAAACGATACAATCTCAAGTGGGGCATGGTCTGTAACACCGGGAATAAGATATGACCATGAAACCATTACAGGCTCATTTATAAGCCCGAGCCTGGGGTTAACCTATTTGTTGTCAAAAGATACCGTCTTAAGAGGCACAATTGCCAGGGGTTTTTCAGCCCCTGGTCTTTCATGGACTTCAGGTGGAGGCATGTTTCTTGACCCAAACCCCTCTCTTAAATATGAAGAGGTATGGTCATACCAGGCAGGAGCAGAGTCTGCCTTCTCTTTTATGTGGCTAAAGGCAAACATCTTTTTGCATGAGTTAAAAAATTCCCTTACAGGCGTACCTCTTGGCGGAGGGCCTCCTGCATATAATGATATTATTATCAATAATGGAGAGATTAAGCGCAAAGGCGTTGAAATAGAGGCAGAAAGTTTACCGATTTATAATTTTTCCTTTAAGGGCGGCTTATCATATGTAGATATTAATCCACCCAACGCTGCAGGCTCATCTAAAATCTACAGCATTGTAGCTGGCCTTAAGTATCAAAGTAATACTATAAGCGGTCAGTTACTTGGCTATTACAACTGGCACGACCTGAATAACATACCAGGTGGCAGTTCGGATGATTTTATATGGGATATATCCATTAGTAAGATAATCAAAATTTCCGAGGGGAATGATGTAGAGTTTTTTGCTGTTGGCCGCAACATGTTTAATGGTTCTCAGTATTCATACATAGAAAACATTAATCCAAGAAGGTGGTTTGAGCTTGGTATAAAGTATAGATTTTAGGTTTTCCCGGTTTTATAAATTTAATGCATTACCGGATGACATTAATAACCTTTAATAATGGAGGTCTTGTATGGAAAGCCAGAAAAAAATTGAAAAGAACGAAGAGATCATGGTGCTTGACAATGGGCAAAATATGGATGATCCGATGATCATCATGATAGCCTTTTGTTGTTATGCTTTTATTATTCCCATTAGGATACTGCCTTAAAATCAAGGGGGGCCTTCCCCCCTTGATTTATTGTTTTCAACATGGAATTATCCAGATACCTCAAATATTACCCTTCCAGCGAAAACCATGGAAATTATATCCTCTTTTCTACCTGGCGACTTTCAAAGATCGAGATTAGGGCGGAGACCTTCAGGGCAATTCAGAATGGTGAAATATCCCCTGGAAATGAAAAACTTCTTGCTGGCCTGGGCATGCTTGTTTCGGACAGGGAAGAGGAGAAAAGGTCTGTTCTTACCTTATTCGACCGGGCCAACAAATACAGCACAGGAATGGATTGTATTGTAGTCCTTAACCTTGACTGCAACTTTGCCTGCAAATACTGCTTTGAAGGCGGTTTAAAAGGCAATCTTTACATGGCGCAGGAGACCGCCGACAGGCTGATCGGCTTTATTAAGGAAAGATTCACAGATAATAAAAAAACACTCCTGGTGGATTTCTATGGTGGTGAGCCCCTGCTGAGCATTGATCTTATAAAATATATCTCCAGAGAGCTTAAGGCCTTTACTGAAGAGAAAGGGGCTTCATACAATTTCAGTCTTGTGACCAATGGTGCGCTTCTAAAAAGAAAAACAGCTCTGGAGCTTGCTGAGCTTGGCCTTATAAATGTGAAGATCACCATAGATGGACCATCCGAAATCCACAATAAAAACCGGCCATTTAAATCAGGCGCACCAAGTTTTGATGTCCTCATAAAAAATATTAAAGAGACATGGGATATCATCAAGATAAACCTGGGTGGTAATTTTGAAAAAGACAATTACAGAGATTTTCCATTGCTCCTTGATTACCTCGAAAAGGAGGGCCTCACACCTGAAAAGCTGGGTTTAATAAAATTTGATCCGGTTGCAAAGCGCTCGGAAAGGGTCATAAGCCCGACAGATTACAGGGGTGGTTGCATTACCCTTGACGAGCCATGGCTTCTTGAAGCTAATGATCTTTTGCGAGAAGATATCCTGAGACGAGGGTATAAGACCCTGAACATGCGCCATAAATTATGCATGATCGAGTCACAAAATTCTTATGTGGTTAATTATGATGGCTCTTTATATAAATGCCCGGGCTTCATCGGGATGGAAGAGTTTAAAATCGGGAATATCAATGATAGGGTTTCGGATTATAAAGATACTTACAACCTTGAATTATGGAAAAATGACAGATGCATAGATTGCGAATATCTCCCTCTTTGTTATGGTGGCTGCCGTTATATGACCTTTCTGCGTGATAATAATGTAAAGGCACTTGACTGCCAGAAGGAATACCTTGATGCCACACTTGAAACCATGATTAAACAGGAAATAAAATATGGCCTCAGGGTGGGGAAATAGATACCGGTTTACTGTAACAGGTCGTATGAAACAGGACAATAGAGGCTAACAACCAAATAGTTTACAAGAATTTGGTCAGTCTATAGTCTAGAGACTATAGACTATAGCCTTGCATAATCTCCTTGACGCATGAGAGTCTAGTTCATATACTCCGCCATATGAAAAGGTAATCGGATTATTTGGCTGAGGATTTCTTTTTATAGGATAACCTCCGGTTATCACCAGAACAGTTTCAGAGTGAAAGGAGCCTGGCAGTAAAAACGAAAACCAACTGGGGAGGAGAAGGAGAGTTTTCAATGAGTACTAGAACCGTCAAAACATTTTTATGTGGATTTGTCCTGTTTGTTTTTTTTCTCACCGGGACCTTCGCGGTAACAGCGAGCGGGATGGGAAAGAAGGGGGATGAAAAAACCAAACGCCCGAACATCCTGCTTATTATCGGTGACGATATAGGTATAGATGCCACAACCAATATGTATCCGGGCCTGATTGACAATCTCACCAGACAATACGGGCCATCAGGGCATAATCATCCTGACTACAAAATGATAAATGGCAGGCCGGCATCCACCCCTGCCCTGGATTCCCTTGCCAAGGGCGGCATAAGATTCACGCACGCATGGACACAGCCATTTTGCTCGCCTACACGCACATCGCTTCTTACAGGGCTTTTTTCCGCTAAAACAGGGGTGCTGGATTATAATAACTGGCTATCCCAGAACCACCACTCCTTTGTAAAAGACCTTAAGGAAAAAGGTGGATACAGCACGGCCATATTCGGCAAATGGCATATAGCAGGTCTTGGCCAGTACCCGGGCATGAAGCCCAAAGAGGCGGGCTTTGATCTATTCAGGGGTAACCTTCATGGCGGACTTGCAACATATTTTGAATATGATTACCAGATTCAGGACGATACCACACCACCGGATCAGTGGCGCACAGAAAAGGCACCAGTGAGGTCGCTTCCCGGCATAGCGCCAACCACCTATGCCCCGGTAGTGAAGACAGCAGATACCATCAACTGGATCACAGAGCAGGAAAAGAATAACCCTGACAAACCCTGGTTTGTTTGGTTTGCCTTTAATCTCTCCCATATAACAGGGAATCAGCAGCCTAATCCCATGGTTATCCCCAATGCTGACACTATTGATGAGCCATCACGCAGAGAGATGGAGGCGTGCATGGGGCCTGACGGCAAATTCGGTTCTGCCAATGTTGGCTCATGCTCATCAGAGGCGCTTATGAGGGCCATGACAAACTCCATGGATACCATGATTGGCAGGGTAATTGAAACTGTAGAAAAACTCGACCCCAACACCTATATCATCTACCTGGGTGACAACGGCACATGGATGTTCGGTGAAAAACGTGAGTTCATTGATAACTTGTACATTACCCGAAGGAACCGCAGCAAAGGAACTGCCTATGAAAGCGGCGTCAGGGTATCAATGGCCATCAAGGGGCCGGGAATAAAGGCCAACATACAGAGTGATGAGTGGATACACAACGTGGATCTCTTTTCCACCATACTGGAGCTTGCAGACCTTGAGGTGCCAAAGATCGTTCCTAACAAGACAGGTGATGGTACTGTAGCAGTTGATTCTGTTTCCCTGTCACCCATCCTTTTTAAAGGGGCAACAGGCCTGAGAGACCCGCATATGGGATACCTGCTCACTGAGACCATAAACCCTGTAATGAATAACCTGAGGCACGTTGGTGCTAGAAATGCCACATACAAGGTACTCTGCGCCAATAACCCGGAAACAGGGAATTGCACCTTCTATAACCTTATAGATGACCCGATCGAGGAATATCCTCTCGATAAACCCGCAAGCTGTGAGAATTATAAAAACAAGAAATGGAGCCCGGCAGACCCGGAGTGGAACTTCTGCCGCCTGCAGGAGGTTGTCGCCACAGAGTCATTTATGGCTGAGCCTAAAAAATAGAGTTTTTTTCAGATAAGGGGAGCAGAGGGCAGATCCTGCCCCTGCTCCCCTTTCTGTTGAATCTCTAAATATAAAAATATTGATTCATAAATCAGATAGAGATTGAAAATGGAATTCATAAAACCTGTGGAATGGAAAGATAACACCCTGTATGTGTTAAACCAGTTAAAGCTTCCAATGATAACAGAATACAATCCAAAGCAAACTGCTGAAGATGTGTTTCATGCTATTAGAGATATGGAGTTGCGTGGAGCACCATTGATAGGTATTGCCGCAGGTTACGGGATGTACCTTGGAATAAAAGATATGGGTGACACAGATCATGAATCATTCATGAAGAAAATGAAACAAAAAGGGGAGATGCTTGCAAAGGCACGGCCCACTGCATCTAACCTGTTCAGGGCAATAGAGCGAATGACCCAAAGGGCTGAAGATCTTAAGGCGGAACCGGTTGAAACAAAAAAGAGACTCCTTGAGTTAGAGGCCATTAAGATACAAAGGGAAGAGGTTGAGATCAACCTGCGTATCGGCGAAAATTTTTTAACCCTGTTAAAAGATGGCATGACCATTCTGACCCACTGTAATGCAGGGTGCCTGGCCACAGTAGATTATGGCACTGCAACCTCTCCTGTTTATCTGGCAAAGGAGAGGGGATGGAATATAAGGGTTTATGCGGATGAAACAAGGCCATATCTCCAGGGTGCTCGCCTTACAGCATATGAGCTTTCAATGGCTGGTATAGATGTTACCCTGATATGCGACAACATGGCGGGTATGGTTATGTCACAGGGGAAGATAGATGCGGTGATAGTGGGCACAGACCGTGTTGCAGCAAACGGTGATATAGCAAACAAGATAGGCACAATGTCAGTTGCTATCCTTGCAAGCCATTTTAATATACCTTTTTATATAGCTGCCCCTTCAACAACCGTGGACATTAATACCCGAACCGGCAGGGATATCCCAATAGAAGAGAGAAACACAGATGAAGTTACAAACTGGTACGGGAGAAGGATCGCCCCTGAAGAAATCAAGGTCTATAACCCTGCCTTTGATGTTACCCACCATGAGCTGATCACTGCCATTGTTACAGATAAGGGGATTATATATCCTCCATTTTGCGAGAATATAAAAAAGATATTCGGTTAACCTTTTCTGGAAAAACATCGTGTAAACAATCTTCTTGACACACAGGATTGGCCTCAATATATTCGATTTTCAGGATAAATATTCATGTCAGCATAAATCAGGACAACAAAATTCCGTGTCTATTTATAAACCCGCGTTTTTATGGAGGTAAGAAAATGAAGGCTATCAGGTTTCCAAAAGAACAGTTGCACAGGATCAAATATACAAAACTGACAAAAGAAGAGATCGATAGAAGGCTTTTATCGGTTGGTGCTGGACCTGAATGCAGGTCGGAATATACCGATTTGCTTGAGGGCAAGCAGATTAAGATTGTAACTGACAATGGCCCTGTTCTCTCCTATACCTTTAAGGCCGGGCGGAAACTTACCCTTAAAGAAGACAAATCTGCTGCCACTGAAGCCGGTTATGGTGCGCTCACGCTCGGGCAGGTTGTCCTTTTTTCTCACATGGTGACCGGGACACAGAAGGGTTTCAATGTTATCCTCGACTTAAAGACCAATCTTGTTACTGTGCTTGAGGTGTGGTTCAGCGGCTACAAGGATTTAAGGGAGGTAAACCGCCAGATGTATTACGGGTATGTGGAGACCAGCGGCGTTGAGGCGCCAAAGGGGCGGCATCACCTGACAAACAGGATAGAGGGAAAGGGCTTTTACTGGAAACAGGATACCGGCATTGAAACGCTTGAATTCTATCCATCCATTGTATCATCCTCCTTTGTTGAGTTGACGCGGCTGGGAGGAGAGCTTACCTTTTGCGGACCCTCTGACTACATCATGATCAATGATGAGCTGTATATTTACAACAGGGTCGAGTGTGAAATGTCCGGCATAATGACCCTCTATGTCCTGGACGTGCAGAATGTAAATCAAGTAGGCATGCGTCTTGGCTTTAATGAAAAGGATGAGCTGGAATATTATATGTTCCGGGGCACAGGTGATATTGTTGGTCAGATCGCCCATTTTGAACCACTTGCAGATCAAGGCGAAAAGATATCTTTTGGTGCAAATATGCCGCAGATGACTGAAAAGGGCCAGAGAATCGTTTACCGTCCTCTTTCCATGTATCCTCCCATGACCGAAGAGGAGGTGCATGCCGCAGTACAAAAAAAGACAGCGGTTTTTCTGGAAGACGGATTAATGGGGGGCGACAGGAAGATGCTGCCAACAGATTACCTTGCGGGTAAAAAGATCACGGTCAGATGCGATAACAAAGGCCCTGTTATAAATTACAGGTTTGATGATATGAAAAAACTCCACTGGCAGCGTGAAGGTGAATCGCAATGGCACGAGGAAAAATATGAGGCATTTGAACCAGCGGAGAATTTATTATACTTCTGTCACCCGCTTAGCAACACAAGACCGGCAGAATGTAAAAAGATCGTTGTCGATTTTTCAACCGCCCTTGCCACCTGCGTAAGTTCAAAGCTCGGCTCTGAATACATGGCCAATGAGGTTTCCTATACAATCGATTTTGGCGTCCTTGAGACTGAAGGGATTACACCTCCCAGGTATTACCGCCATGCATACACCGATGAACTGGTAGGCGGCGCGCTTACCTGGAATTACAGTGATGGGCTTTCTTCCATGCATGTGTACAGCTCACCTCACTCCTACTCATGGACCATATTTCTGGAAAATGGGGCCTTTGGCATGCAGTGGAGTTCGCATGCGGACTATGTCAAGCTGCGCGATGACATTTACCTGTTTACATGGGTAGAGGAGGCATGCAACGGGACCCAGGGGACAATTATTATCAACAACAGGACAATGCACGACTGTGGCTTCGCATTCCACGTGGACAAGGATGGGTTAAACCTCAGCACCATAGGCGCCTATTCACGCAATGCAGGGTCATATGATATTAAAAAATATTTTCCGCTGAAGCTGAGATAATATAAGGGGGTAAGAGGGTTACTCTAAATCCCCCTGATGGATAATTAATCTGTATGTTTGAATTTGAAACAGTCACATGGCTGGGCCTGATTGCGGCTTTCTGCACAACCATATCCCTGCTACCGCAGGCGATAAAGGTAATCACACAAAAGCAGACCAGGGATATCTCCCTGACCATGTATATTATCTTCACATCCGGTGTTTTACTCTGGCTGATTTATGGAATATTAACCAAGGATATGCCTGTAATGCTGGCCAATGCAATCACCTTCGTATTAAGTTTCACGATACTGCTATTAAAGATTAAGTACAAATAAAAAAAGCTTGTCATGGATTACTACGATTTTTTTAAAACCAAATATGGCTCCGAACTGCTGATAGATCTTGTAAGGCTCGAAACACTTGAAAAATACATTATTGGTAAAGGCCCGCATGTATTATCATACTATGACATTACTCTTATTTTAGAAGGGAATGGATCATTCCGGCTTGATGAATTTAGTTTTGACATTGAACCTCATAAAATATTTTTTTCATCTCCGATGCAGGTTCGTAAATGGGAGATCGAAAAGATGCCCAAAGGACTGATTCTGATATTTGAAGAAGAATTCCTGTGTTCATTTTTTAATGATTCTGAATTTGTACAGCGATTATCTTATTTTAATGCCATATATCATGAACCTGTTTTGTCTCTACATGCCTCTGATTTTACTTATTTTAAATCTATACTTGAGAACATCGAGAAGGAAATTGTCGGCAAGGATAAAAAGGATAACCACATTTTAAGGGCGCTGTTATATCAATCCTTATGCTGGCTTAATCGGCTATATTTAAAATCAAATACAGGTTCAGAGCCGGCTTCAGGCAGGTATGTCTATGAGTTCAGGAAAATGGCTAACCGGAATTTTAAACAACATCATTCAGTATGTTTTTATGCTGACAAACTCCATATAACTGCCGGACATTTAAACGATATGGTAAAAGACCATTTCGGGACATCAGCAAAATATTTTATACAGAGCAGGTTATTCCTAGAAGCAAAAAGGCTACTGCTCTATTCCACTCTGTCTGTTTCAGAGATTGCCTGGGAACTGAATTTTCAAGACGATTCTTATTTCGTGAGGGCGTTTAAAAATAAGATGGGCTGTACCCCTCATTCCTATAAAAATTCTTTAAATCCTTAAAAAGTACCATTTATTCCGGTTTTATTGCATAGCCTTTTTTTGTGCGGTTATATATTTATGCGGCAAATATAAGGCACCAGGAACGGTGAATATCTGCCTTTCCATTTTAATATAGGATGCCCCGGTATAGGGGCAAAGAACAAACAGAAATAAAAAATCAGGAGAGAGCGATGAAAACTATCATTTTAAGTGGAGTATGCATATTAATTGTATTGGCAGCTTTTGCGCAGGAAAAATCATTCGACTATTTTGGGCTAACCGGGCCAGGAGATAAAATCGAACTATTTGCACCGGGAATAGTATCATCAGAAGGTTCAAATGAATACTCTGTGGCCATTTCTCCTCTGGGAGATGAGGTGTTTTTTTCAAGGGGCACATGGCCTGAGACAAAGATAATGCATATTAAAAAGATCGGCAACAGATGGAGTGGGCCGGAAGTCGTATCGTTTTCAGCAGACTGTTACACTTCTGAACCTGCGTTTTCTCCTGATGGTAAATACCTTTACTTTTCATCAAGCAAAGGAAAGGACGACATCAAGGATTATTCTATCTGGCAGGTAGAAAGGTCAGGCAACAACTGGGATAATGCAAAAAAGGTTATTGATTTTTCAAATCCGGGTATCTGGGAATTCCATCCAAGCATAACCAACGATGGAACCGTCTATTTTTGTTACTGGGAGTCAAAGGAGAGTAAGGGGAGCATATATAAGTCGGATTATCAGAATGGCATTTACTCCGAACCATTAAAAGTAAATATTCCTTTCAGTGAAAAAAGCAGTATTGTAAATCCATTTGTTGATCCTGAAGCAAAATACATAATTATATCCGCAGCTATATATGGTGACAAGAGTGAGTATGATGTATATATTTCAAATCGTCAAAAAGGTACCTGGTTAGCGCCAGATAATATTGGACCAAGGTTTAATGCCTCAGGAAAAGATTTTGATGTCTCGCCTGATGGCAAGTATTTCTTCATGTATAAGCAGGGTGATGTTTACTGGACAGAAACCAAAGGAGTATTGAAATGAAAAGTTTATTGTTGATTGGTATATTTATATTATTGTCCATTTATCTGACTAATTCATGCAAAAAATGATCAGAGAAATAAGAACCGGGGGAGATTACAGCCATCTTAATGAAGAAACAACCAAAGGGTTGGGCAATTTGAAATTCTATCACCCGATGGGCACATTTTCACTTACACCCGCAAGCAACATTCTGCTTAAAGCAATCATAGATAACCAAAATCTGTTTTCAGGTATCGGCATTGATTGGGGATGCGGAGTGGGTTGCCTTGCCCTTCTTGCTGCAAGAATAAAATCAGTCAGAAAAATCTATGGACTGGATATTTCAGAACAAAACATCGATGCTGCGGTTATCAATACGGATATCAATAATCTGAATGAAAAAGTACATTTTATGATTGCGGATTCATATAAACCTTATAGTCCTGAGAACAGGGCAGAATTAGAGAGATTAAAGGGTAAATTCAACTTCATACTGGCTAATCCGCCTTCAAGTCATGGTGATGATGGCTTCGAATTCAGGCGAACGATACTGAAAGGGTCTAAAGACTATTTAATTGGAGATGGAATTGTTTTATTAAACATCTCATTACAGTATGGAATAAAGCGTGTTGAATCATTATGTAATGAAATTGAAGGAGTTGAATATCTGGGGATTACAGCCTCTTCCGGCTTTGTTCCTTTCGATCTATCCCGCCCTGATTTGCTTGATTGCCTGAATATCTATGCCAGAGAAGAGCAGAATGGAGGATATCTGTATTCATTTGGGATGGATGGTGATGATGATTTTTTGTCTGCCCAAGAAGCACTCGATTTGCACAAAAAAACAGGAAGAAGTCCTTTGACTAAATGGCAGACTCATATTTTTATCAATAAAGCCTGAACAGGAATGGTGTCTTACAAGGGAATAAAATATGAAAATACGATGCGCTAAAACTGAAGACGCTCAACACATTATAGATATCTACAATTGGTATATCGTAAATACAATAATTACCTTTGAAACAGATCCGGTATCCTTTGCTGAAATGCAAGAACGAATCGGGGAAAAACTTCAGAATCATGATTGGTTAATTGCTGAAATTGATAATGAGATAATCGGTTATGCATACTACGGCGTTTTCAGGGTAAGAGTAGCTTATCGGCATACTGTGGAATCAACGATATATCTGTCCAAAGAATATAAAGGAAGAGGGTTGGGCATGCCGCTTTATTCAGCATTGATCGATTCGGCAAAGAACAAAGGCTTTAGAGAAATGCTGGGGGTAATTGCCTTACCAAACCCTGAGAGTATAAAGTTTCATAAGAAATCAGGATTCAATGACGCGGGAACATTGAAAAACATTGGTTTCAAATTCGGTAGATATATCGATGTTGCGATACTTCAAAAAACAATTGTGTAGGTAAAGACGATAAGAATATCCACTATTGTTCTTCAATAAGGCTGTACTCAAAAATGGATTTTATATAATGTCCTTTATCACTCAGAATATTCTTTCAAACAAAGGAAAGAAAAAATGGAACTGGAATTTAAAGACAGAAATGAATTTCGTAAATGGCTTAATAAGAATGTAGAGACATCACCAGGTATCTGGATTAAATTTATAAAAGATAAGAGCAAAGAGTCTATCACAGCAGATGAGGCCCTTAATGAAGCCCTGTGCTTTGGCTGGATAGACGGGCAAATGAAGTCCGAAGGAGACAGTAGTTATATAAAATATTTTGCACCACGGACAAAAAACAGCAAATGGTCAGAGAAAAATAAAAAGACAGTAGAAAAATTAAGAAAAGAAAAACTCATGACAGCGTATGGTGAACGTGAGATAAAAAAGGCTGTTGAAAACGGGCAGTGGCAAAAAGAACAAAATAAACCGGACATGAATAAGCTGATCCTTGATTTCAAAGAGATAATCAGGAATGATTTGAGTCTATTGGAAGAATATGAGAAAAAGCCGATGTCTTTAAAAAAGCAATATGCGGGTTTCTACTTTGATGCAAAGACCGATGAAACCAGAAAAAAGAGACTGGATAAGATAACGGCAGCGATAAAGGAAAACAGGAAGGGGATGCTGTTTTAAACTTTTCCCAAAGAAAGGATTGCATAATGAGGTTTTCTCATACAAATATAGCTGCAAGAGACTGGAAAAAGCTCTCGGAATTTTATATCAATGTGTTTGAATGTAAAATTAAACCGCCACAAAGAAATCTGGCAGGGGCATGGCTTGATAGGGGAACCGGTTTAACAAATGCAAAACTGGAAGGTGTCCACTTATATCTTCCCGGACATGGAGAGAATCCTCCGACTCTGGAGATTTTTTCATATGAAGAGATGTGTGATACTACAGAGATAATGGCTAATTATAAAGGTACCACCCATATCGCATTTGAGGTTGAAGATGTAGATGTAACCATGAAAAAGGCATTGGAAAACGGGGCTATAAGGCTGGGGGAAATAGCTGAAAGAGAAATAGAAAATATTGGTATTTTAAAGTTTGTGTATCTTCGCGACCCTGAAGGAAATATTGTAGAGATACAATCGTGGAAATAGTATTCGGGTAAATGAAGTAACAGGGAGTAGGCAGCTTGTGGCATATTGATCGTATTATCAACTTTGGAAAATCAGGTCAGTTTCTGGACGGCTTTGCCCGTTTTGGGTTTCATGATTCAAAGGGGACACAATTCGTCCTTGCGCATAATGCCAATTGGATTGGTGCATTATCAGGGGATGATAAGTTTATCTGGACAGCGGGACAAAAACCTCCCATTAAAGGCTATCTGCACTTTGACATAGAAATTTTGAAGCCCTCCTTCATATCGGAATGCAGTGACGGGTCATATGTTGTGACTGGAAAGAATGGCATTTTCAGACTGCATATTTCCTCAGGAAATAATAATACTATCCTTATGACCAGTGAAGAGGGAATTGATTTTATTGGAAACGCTGTGGTTGACCATTATGATAACATCTGGGTCAATGATGTATGCGGATACCGGATTCTCAAATACAGCCACGATGGTAGCCTCATTGAAACCCTTGGTAATGGTAAACCCGGTTTCACCTGTGAGGCAGTTCCATTCGAAAAGGCATCCTTTAACTGGATGTATGATATAAGATTAGGCAAAGATGGTAATTTATACATCCTTGACAGCAAAAATTATGCTTTGCGGATGCTCCACATTAAAAACCGTGTGGTTACCCTGGTTGCAGGGACAGGAGAACCAGGATATTCAGGTGATGGTGGAAATCCCATTCATGCAACCTTTGGTGGTAACACAAAGGAACAGTTTGACGGACCATGGGCACTTGCTCTTGATGAGGAGAACAATATCTACATCGGGGATACGCAAAATCATGTTGTGCGTATGGTTGACAGGAAAAAGGATATCATAACCACTATAGCAGGAAACCCTGAGGCGGTGCCTTTTCAGCCGAACAATCTAAAAGAAAAGTATCCGTTCAGGCTCAATCTTCCCAGAATATGCGGTCTCGATTATTTCAAAGGAAGGCTATTCATACCTGAATGGGATGGTGACTTGATTGTGTTAAGTAAAAAGCAGGAACCAGGAAAATATGAATAATGCTATTTCAAGATTTGATGATATACGCCCGTTTACAGACAGTGAAGTACCTGCTGTGATGAAACGCCTGACTGAAAATGATCTGCTTATCTCCTCTTTCCGCATCATAAAATGGCCCTCATGCCCTGAACTGCTGAAAGGCCTTGCAGACTGGCTGGTCAAATTTATGCTTAAGAAAAAACTCTCACGGATAAAGACCGTAACAGAGTTTCAGTCACAAATAATCGCCGATTTCCTGCTTAAGCGGATTATAGAAACTACATCAGATGGTGTTACATACTCGGGTATTGATAAGCTTGACAAAGGCAAGTCATACATCTTCATGACCAACCACAGGGACATAGTGATGGACCCTGCCCTTGTGAATTATGCACTCTATGTAAACGGGTTTTCTATCCCCTACATTGCCTTTGGAGATAACCTGCTCTTAAACGAAGCGGTCTCAGACCTTATCCGCATCAATAATGGAATAATTGTAAAGAGGGGTCTTGCGAGGAAAGAGCAGCTTGAGGCATCCATGCATCTTTCCGAATACCTCAATCATCTAAGAAAAGAGGGTAACAATTTCTGGATATCCCAGAGGGAGGGACGTGCCAAGGATGGGATCGACCGGACAAACCCGGCCATTATAAATATGTTTTATCTCTCTGAAAGAAAAAAGGAAGGCGGTTTTGCGGAATTTATCAGGCAGTGCAACATTGTCCCTGCGGCAATATCCTATGAGAAAGACCCGTGTGACCGGCTAAAGGCATGGGAGCTCTACAGGAAGAAAAAAAATGGGGCACACATTAAAAGGAAAAATGAGGATCTGATCAGTATGCTGGCAGGTCTTTCAAGAGACAAAGGCAGGATACACATCAGTTTTGGTGCGCCTCTTTCCGGAGATTTTGAGGATAAAAACGCCCTGGCAAATGCTATCGATAGAGAGATACATACATTATACAGATTTTGGCCCAGAAATTTTATTGCCTATGATCACCTGTTAAAAACAGACAAATATTCTGACAAATATACTGAAACAGAAAAAGCGGGCTTTCTTAATGCATACAATAATCTTAAGCCCGAGGTCAGAAACCTTGTGTTTACAATATATGCAAACCCTGTTTGCAGCTTTGAATCATACTCGCAAACTGGGGCAGAAGAGAGACAACAAGTTAGCTTACAGGGAGTCTGATATCATGAAAAAGATGACCCCCTGGGGTGTCGGTCCCAAAATCATGTTCCCAGGTTATGCCATTTTGATTGTATTCTCCTGGCTGCCCATAAAGGTAAATATCTCAGAAATATTATATATCCCAAGAACTTACCTGACAATCGCAGCAATTATCTTAATCGGTATCGGTATCCTTATACTGGCGGCAGCCAACGCAGATATACGACAGGCACTGAAGGCAAACAGGCTTATTACGACAGGATTATACTCGCGCATACGAAATCCCATGTATACCTCTCATATATTTTTCATTATGCCGGGGACCTGCCTTTTAACGAATAATATCGTGGTTTTTCTTTCTCTCCTTTTCACATTTATATTTTTTAATATCCTTATCCCTAAAGAGGAAAAGGACCTTGAAGATAATTTCGGCGGTGAATATCTGCGATATAAAGCCAGGACCCGCAGGCTGTTACCAAAATTGTTAAAAACCGATAAATGAAAGAAAAATATAAAGAACACCGGAAAGAGCTTTTCTCCCCGGTGTTCTTTTTCATTTCCTGTTTATCTGTTAACTACCCCAGTTTACCCCTCTTCTTTAACAGATCTGCAACATTTTTAAGCCCCATGCCCTCAAGGGTCTTGCGTGTGGGGTAGCCGTTTTCAGGGTTATACCCCTCAAACTTGTAGAACTTTGTCTTCCAGTCTTCAAACTTTTTCCTGTCAACCTTTCTACCGGCGCCATTGACATAGTTCCATTCTCCATTTATGTACATGGGCATCTCACTGCCCCTTGAAGGCTGGTCATATATGTAATCGGGGAACACCTCCATGTCCCTGTGTCTGCCCTGTAGTACCCAGATGGCCCTGTCAAGGGTATAGATTTTATGTCCGATTTCCATACCATCTGCAAATGAGAGGTTCTGGCCCGTTACCGCGTTCCAGAATTTTGGCTCCGCTTCCGGCGTGGGGCCTCTCCTGTCTTCAGTGGTGCAGGTAATGCACATGGGCCATCGCCAGCCGCAGAAACCGCCCGCTCCGATCCAGAATTTTTCATAATGCTTAACCCATGCAACCGATTTGACCTTGCTCTCGGAGTACATCCTCTCTTCACTGTAATCCGCCATGAATATATCTCCGTTGTAAGGCGCCATGGCATCGGTATAAAGCCTGGCTGCCTGCTCGGCTGTCAGGAAGGGATCACCTGTCCACGCCATCCAGTGCAGGGGATAATCGGACATCATGTGCAGCATAAGATCGCGTTCTCCCAAAAGGGACCCATACCCCCATTCCACCTCGATCCTGGCATCGTAGTGGTCGGAAGTACCCCAGTAGGTCAGAGGAAGTACGCCCTTATGAAGGTCTTCCTCAAGCAGCCCGTATTTTTTGGCGAACCTCGCAGCGCCTTCGGCAAGGTCATTGCCTATTCCTTTGCGCGATGCCATTGCTTCCATAAGCATGTCAGGAAAACTCTCTGAGTCCCACTGATCAAGAGGAAGATCGCATTCGATCATTTTGCCTTTTCCCACCAGACCCCTGTCATAAAGATTCTTAAGGTAGTTTTTTGTCGGTATAAGCTGCCAGTGACCGAAGCCGTATTTTTGCATTAGGTCATTGTTTCTGCGCGTCTTCTTCTGATCTCCGCTGGCCCCTAAGGTTCCGAAGGTCATTGTCCCGCCGCATACGGATTCATTGCTGTCAGAACTTGCAGTTCGCATGCGGCAGCCCCGCGGGCACGAAGCGCACGCGGCAGCCCTGGCCGGGACAAGGGGTACCGTACCGTTGGTTGTATTTGCGCCGCTTGGTGCACCTGCCGACACCCTGTACATCCCGGAAAGAAACCGGTTACCCTCACGAGGGTTATCTACATTCCACTGAAATTTGTTAAACCACAGACGCGCATCCATAAAAGCCTTAGGATCAGCAATGGGCACACTCCCTGTTCCTATGGCACTAATGGCCTTGAGATTCTTTGAACCGAATACCCCTCCAAAACCGCACAATGCAGCCTGTGAACCGGGTCCCTGAAGCAGGCAGCCAAGACGGCTTTTGGTTTCGCCCGCGGGGCCGCAGCACACCACGGCCGGCACCTGAGTGGAGTAATCATCATCACTTACCTCAGCCCATTCACCATGTCTGAGAGAGGGCATTACCCTTCTGGCAATCTCCTGTTGGGTGTCCCATGTATCCATGCCCCATATTCCATTGGCGTCCTCAATGACCACCTTGTCGTTAATAATATTTATCCAGCAGGGTTTATCTGCCGCTCCTTCCACAACAACACCGTCCCATCCGGCAAATTTTAACTGGGCCGTAAAGCGGCCTCCAAAGTTGCTATGCCCGAACCATTCTATGGGATAAAGCATTGGGCTTAGCCCCTGTACGTCAACCCTTCCTGAGCCAGGCATAAAGGTGCCTGAAAAGGGCGATGCAATCATCATGATCAGATTTCTTGGATCAAATGCATCAAATGGGAGCTGATCACCTACCAGATCAAAAAATATGGCTGACCCTATCCCGTGGCCGCCGCCAAATGCCAGATATTTTTCTGTCGGAAGGGTGCTGACCGATCTATCAGTCAGGTTTACCCTTGCTATCTTTCCTGTATATCCGCCTTTCATATATTACCTCCTATTCCTTTGATTCAGGTTTGGGTTTGCTGAAGAAGGGCTTTGGCTTTGCATTCTTCATCATGGGTGGCACGATCCTGCTGTCATCCACAAGCCCCAGGTTCAGGTAATTATCATTGCGCAGGTTCACATTATACCCTTCGGTCTCCTTCTGGTCAGGGGTCTCATAAACAACCTTTAATGCCTGCATGGGGCAGGCTGATACACATGCCTGTTTGCCATTTGGGCCGCCTTTTTCATTCCAAAAGGGGGTATCAATACAGAGGTCGCACTTTGAAGACTTTTCAGCGATATGATTCCACACTGTCCTGTGTGGCTGCTGCGGACACATCTCAAGGCAGGTCTTGCAGCCTATACATTCCTCCTCATTGATCCTTCTTATGTTACCGTTTTCCATGTCAATATAGGCGGCTCCAACAGGACAGTTAATAACGCACGGTGGTGTTACGCATTGCCTGCACACAGCTATCTGGATATCATCAGGGAATTTGCCAAAGGAATCCTGGATTATCTGGATGCGTGATAATGAGAGGTTCTGTGCCCCGTAATGGGTCAGGGAACAGGCCAGCATGCAAGTCGTGCAGCCCATGCATTTCTTGCTGTCATAAACCAGGTAGGCCTTTGCCTCGGGATAGGAGATCTCCTGTTTTTCCGCTGCATTTGCAACCATTTTGCCGGGTGTTGCTGCAAGCAGCACATCAGCAGCTACAACACTACCGCTGATGGCAAGGAAATCCCGTCTTGTGAATTTCTTCTGCTCCGGTGCTTCTTTTCTGTCAGAGTCTAATTTTTTCGACATAAGATAACTCCTTGGTATAAAAAAGGTTGATTGAGGTGATTTATGTAATGGAAATATAAAACAGAGAATACAAGAAAAGCAAATAATATTAATTCGATCACAGATTAAATTTATTCAAAGACTTTATGGGCAAATTATCACAAAATATCAAGACATTACACATAGATTATCCCTGCCTCAAAAACCTTGACAGAAAGGCCTCTTCCTAATATATTTCACCATCTGTTTTATACAGGGCGGTCATTCGGGCAGGATTATTGCAATAGGCAAACAGATACAGCAGATTTTCAAGATAACTCATTAAGCATTAATACAGAGGCGGTACCGGGAAATAGTTGATTTTATGAACAGGCTTCTTTCTCATATATCTCAAAAGGTCTTTAAGGGGCTTCTATATCCATCCCTGATACTTTTTTTCTTTTCTTCCACTATTGAGGCCAAAGGAACCATTGCACAGCAGGTTCCTGAACAGGTCAAATGGCAGGGTTCATTTGAGGATGAAAACCTTCAGGCGTTGATGAAGAGTTACCTCGGAATACGCTATGTATATGGCGGATCAACAATCAAGGGTTTTGACTGCTCCGGTTTTGTAAAAGAGATCTATGGCAAATACTTCAGTATTGATCTGCCTCATCAGTCATCACAGCAGTCCAGGTATCCTGAATTAACACCGGTTTCCATTGACGCCCTTCGCACCGGCGATCTTATCTTTTTTTCAATGAGCGGCAAAAAAAAGAGGATCAACCATGTGGGCATATACCTGTCTGATGGTGAATTCATTCATGCGGGCAGGAGCACCGGTATTGTGATATCCTCATTAAAAACCTCATACTGGCGCACGAGGGTGGTCAGTTCAAAACGTCTGTCGGATAGAGAAAAATATAGGCCAGGTGATTTCTTCATAGGTATGGAATGGGTTATCAACTCAGAAGATGTTAACTTTTCGCTGCTGAATGATGAGAGGTTTCATAATCTTTCAGGATCAGGGTTAGTCAACCATACAGGATACAGCGATATCATCAATATATATAATACCATGGAGTTCGGGTTTACCAGGCAATCACCTTCAAGCCTGACCAGTTTCAGTTATTTCAGAAGCGCCTTTTTATATGACAGGGATATGCCTGATGGTGCCCATTACATGGATTATGCAGGCATAAGAGATGAGATCAGGCCTGATTACACCCAGGGGGTGAAGATTTCAGGGAGTTTTAATGTGCACAATAATATCTCCATTATCCCCTCTCTCTCATATTTTGACTACAGCTCTGAGATAGAGAGGAATAACCTTCCAAGGCTTGCCCTTGATCTGAACTACAGGCTCTTCTCTTCATCGGATAAATGGTCTATGACAGGCGGGCTGCATATGCCTTTGCAGAAATACCCCCTGCCAGGGCATGTAGAAGATATATCTGACAATGGCATAGGTCTTTCTTTGACCTATCAGCAAAAACTGACCGATAATATGTCCTTTTCCATAAGCGGAAGGAACTTCAGCGACAGTTTCCAGGAATTCATGCAGTACCCCTCATCATCAGGCTCAAACAAGGAAGACCGAAATTTCAACTTCAGGTTTAAGATCAATTATTAGTGATGCCTGTTTCATCCCCTATCTTTAAAATAAACGGCAATATCAGCTTCTGTCCGGATGAAAGACGGTTGAAGTCTGTTTCAGGGTTATACTTCTTTAACAACCAGAAGGGCACCTCGAATTTTTCCTCACACAAAGACCATAGATTGTCGCCTCTTTTTATTATGTATTCTTCTGTCCTTTCAACCTTATAGGAGGCAAAAAAATCCTCTTCTATCTCTTTGTGATATTCATACCTTCTCTCCTCAAAGCTCTCTTTTGAGACATTGTTAAGGGGTATCTTTATATTCTGTCCTATACGTATATTTGCTGACCTTGAAAAACCATTAAGTGTCCTGATCCTCTGACTGCTTGTCTGGAGCCAGCTTGCATAATAACCAAGGTTTTCTTCAGGCTCTACCTGTATTGTGCCGACAGATTTGCCATTAAAAAGCATGACCTTTTTTACAGAAAAATCGCCTGTCACTATAGCCGGGTTTATTAATACAGTCTCGGCAACAGAGTCAGGGGGTGGAAGGGCAGCTATTTGAGCGCCTTCAATGGCGGGCGAAATGGGGGTGTCAGGCTTATCAGCAGGTGATGGAGTTTCTGACCTGCCAGTATCTGAAGGCTTCTTTTCCGGCTCCTGCCTTTTAATGGCCTCTTTCTTAACAGAGGCAGCCGCAATCTTCTCTCCGGCCATGGGTATCCTCAAATTCTGCCCCACATATATGACTGCCCTTGAATTGAGATTGTTTGCATCAATAAGCTCCTGGAGTCTTACTTTGTGATTCCTTGCGATCCTGTCAGCAGTGTCTCCCTTTTTTACACGATAAAAATGGCTGGGTTTTTGTTCCTCTTTTAACAATTGAGCAGGGATATCTATTGAGGCTGCATTGATACCCGATGCGGCCATAAGCGGCAGAAACAGGCGACTCCCCTTTGGAACATACTTCTGGTTCAAATAGACAGGTTCACGAAGGGCCGGATTCAACTCCTTTATATCGCTTATTGGGATTTTATAGTGCCTGGAGAGATCCCCTATTGCGACATTGCCAGGGAGAGCCACCATAACCCTTTTAACCGGATCATCGAGCTTCAGCTCCCCGAAATATTTCCGGTAATTTGATGCCACCTCACGTGCTGCCAGAAACTCTGAGTAAAAATTTCGTGAGGCAAAACCAAACAGGCGGCTCTCATGCCTGTTGTAGATATTTTCATACCCTCCCCTTGCTTTTACAGCCCTCTGCATGCCCTGCGTACCGTGGTTATAGGCAGTTATTGCTACCGGCCATGTCCCCAGTATATTAAAATTTTCCTTTAAAAATTTTGCAGCCGCATGGGTGGCAAGTATGGGATCACGCCGCTCATCCACTGTATAATTAATTTTGAGATATCTTTTGCCCGTGCTATTGGTAAACTGCCATATGCCTGCCGCACCAAATTTGCTGTATGCATGGTAATCAAAGGAGGACTCCACATGTGGTAGATAGGCCAGGTCCCCCGGTAAACCATGATTTTTCAGTATCTCCCTGATTTCATCTATATAAGCCCCTGAGCGGACTACCCCTGCCATAAACCGGTCTTTCTGTCCAAGCTGTGCCCTGACATTATCATTCGCATCCTTTAGAAGATGTTTCAGGTTATTGCTGGAAAACAGCCCGTGAATCCGTTTTTCCTCATCTGATGATGGCTTATGACCTGATGCAAGCCTTTTAAGCATGCCTGAATAATGATCCTTTTTTTTAGCCTCAATGTTTTTGTTGTATTTCTGTGACCCCGGTTCATCCCTGCCCTTTATCTTTATTACCTCATATATAAGGGAGAGGTTCCTTTTGTCATGTATAATCACCTGAGAGGTGGTGTATTCAGAATAAACCTTTTTCCAGAATGCAATATTGGGCTTTATGCTCTCGTAAACAGGAAACAGTTCATCCCCGTTCTCCTCAGCAGCAGTATTGCCAATGTATAAAAATATGAGCAGGCTGAAAAGGATCAGACCTCTCTTGTAAACGTAATTCATGATATAAAAAACCCCTTTACCTGTGTAAAACGTGTCCTGAAAGCTATTCTGTGGCAAGTCTCACTGCTTTCTGAGTGGTGATTGTGAGCCTCTGAATTAGAGATGAGATAAGGCTTTTCAGCCTTGGGGATATAGATTCATACTCTTTTAACAGGAGCGCTGTATCTAACAGCCCTACCCTTGTCTTTGTTTCCGCAACTATGGATACATTCCTGGTCGCCCCCTGACCTGCCTGCCAGAGGGTCGCTTCGCCAAATATCTCCCCTTCAGTAAGGGGTGCAATAGTTATCTGCCCCTTGAGTGTCATTTTTTTTATCTTGACCAGCCCTTCAAGGATGATATAGACCCAGTCGCCCTTGCTCCCCTCCTTGATAATGGTATCACCCTTTTCGTATTCTTCTTCCTGGGTAATGTAGGGGTATAAATATTTTTCTATTGTCATAACAGGATTCCTTTCATCAGGGCATCAGGAAAAAGCCCAGGTTTTTTGCCGAGTGCTCGGAAAGTTCAATAAATGAGACCCCCAGGATACGTGTATCACGGGATTTACCCTCTTTGATGCTCACGAGCCTGCATGAAAACTCTAAATTTCTGTCATTGGGAAGTGTAGTTGAGATAAGAAATTCCTCGCCTAACCTGTAGGGGAAAACAGGGCTCAATATTGGTCTTATTTCAAGGCCTGCCCCTCCAAGGCTGATATCCTTAATAAGCCCCTTCATCGTGCTTTTTGAGCTTGAGTAAAGGGGCGTACAGAGGAATGGGAGATTGACCCTCTTCCTGTAATAACGTCTTTTTGCAGCCCACGGGTCTACCTCTCTCTGATGTTCCCTCTGCTTTATCTTCTGGTCAGTGAGTTTTACTACAAGTTTATTCATCCTGCCAATATGGGTGAGTGTCTGGTCTGCCAGGTACCTTATTACCGGGGGCATCTGTTCATATTCCATCCTCAAAAGCCTGGGGTGCCATACCTCCACCAGGGTATCCTCAAGTGCCCTTGCAGAAGAAGACCTTCGTTCCATCATATTTTTATCATTAAGAAAGATCGTTTCCCCTAAAACAGCGCCCTGCCCGATGGTGGCAAGCGGAATAACAGCATTATCAGCCTCAGTAAATATGCTTACCAATCCCTCAATTATCTTGTAAATGGACACCCCATAGTCACCCTCCTTTATAATAAGGTCACCCTTTTTATATTTAAGGCGGACTATGGCAAGCTCCTCATCTTTGGTTTCATTGCTGTTCATATCAGACCCATTCAACCCCTGTAATACTTGGATGATTTCCTCCCCCCATTTCAGCAGAGGGCATCTACCAGAATCTTTACGTTTTCAGCCTCAGGCGCATATGGCGCCAGCTCAAGAAATTTTTTAAGCGCCTTTTCGCCATCAGAGGGAAGGCCAAGCCGTACATAGGCATAGCCGGCGTAATAATATGCATAGGCGTTATCAGGATCGATCTTGATCGCCTCTTCCAACTCTGCTATGGCCTTTTTGGGGTCACCCGTCTCCAGATAGTATCCCCCCTGGCAGACATGTATATCCGCAGGGTCAGCCTTTGCAGCTTTTGCATCCTCTAAGCTCTTGAGCGCCTCAGGATATTTTTTGAGTTCAAGGCATATGCGCGTCATCATGATTTCAAGCCTGCCATTATTATGAGGGATCTCCTTTTTTGCATCCTTTATCCCCTTGAAAACAGCGAGGGCATCTTCATACCTTTTCTGCATATAGAGGGAGAGCCCAAGATAATAGCCTGCCTCTGTATTACCAGGATCGGTCTTCAGCTGATCCCGGAACAGTTGCTCTGCCTTGCCGAATTCATAGGCATTAAATAATTCTATCCCCTTTTCAGTCTGTGCATACAATGACACCTGAAAGGACAAGATCACTGTTAAGACTGCAAACAATAACCATTTGGTTTGGACGGTTTTTTTTGCCATAATGTCTCCATGTTTACAGGTTTATACAGGTAAAAATATCAAAATTTTTTAAAGATATTAAGCAATTTTTCTCTAAAGGGAACCGGTTTTTCAGGTATCAACTTCCCATTAAGCCTGTTTTTTTCAATCGCCACTGCTATTGGGCCCACAAGAGAATTAAGCAGAAACTGGTCTTTTTTGCGAAACCCGTATGGCTTTATAGACTCGATATAAATGGCGCCAAGAAGCTCATTTCCGCTTATTATCGGGACACCCATTGCAGACTTTATTTCAAGGGTATCACCCTTTTCTATATATGACTGCGGCAGCTCAAAATCGGTGTTGGACATCCTTATGGTCTTTTTTTCATTTGCCACCCTTTTAAGGATCTCTTTCTTGTACCTTGAAGAGGTTTTTTCATGTGAATCAGCGACTATCTCTACCATTTTACCCTTTGCGTCCGCTGCCTGCACTAAAAAAACACTTGCATTATCTATCCTGGGCAGGGTCTCCAGCAACAGGTTGAGAAATAATGTGAAAAATGCATTTATATCCATCTGGGTTTTTAATAGCTCTGAAACATTATAGACCAGTTCAAGCTCTTTTGCGGAGCGGCGCTCCTTTCTGGGTTCATTCTCTGATAAGATTTCACCTGAAATATGTTCGGGTGAAGGGGCAGGCTTAATTAATGACCCCCTTCCCCCGACATCAACAAGCTTCATTACAGTATTGCCTACAGATATAAGATCTCCCTCATTGATCTGGAACCCCTCACCGGGAGAGATGGGCTCTCCGTTCACCAGGGTACCATGTTTGCTGTTCAGGTCCTCAATAAAGAAGTCCCTGCCGATCCTGAATATCTTGAAGTGTTTGCGGGAGACAGATATCTCCAGGATGGCAATATCATTCATCTTCGGGCTTCTGCCGCAGAAAAAAATCTCCTTTGAACCAAGGTCAAAGACCTGATCCTGAAGGGGACCACTTATAACTAAGAGACTGGGCATATTGTTCTGACCTTATTGTTTTTGTATCGGATCTTCACCTATTATTAAATTCTAATTGCGGGAAACACAATAAAAAAATTATGAGCATTTTTCCCTGAATTTTTTTACAGAGCTTATCTCTATATATGAGGCCCCATGCTCCACCCCGAAACTTCCTGCAAGAATGATCAGGAGGTCGTCATCATTAAAGGCTCTTTCATTAATAAGACCATAAATTTTTTTTCTTAAAGGCCGGGGTGAAGTAACATCCATAGGCGAATAGTCAGCAAAGACACCAAAGGACAGGGAGAGGAGACGCACCACCCGTTTGTCATAAACCTGGGCGTATATGGGGTTATCACCCCTGTATGCGGCAAGCTCCCTTATAGTTTTTCCTGTCATTGAATCCGCAACAATGCATTTTGTATTAAGCCTGAGCGCCGCCTTTACAGCGGCCTTTGCCAGATATGCCGTGACCCTGTTTTCAAGGGAATATGAGACATCAAAATAGCTGCTTTTCTTGCTTTCTACCTCAAGCGCTATCCTGGCCATGGTTTTTACTGCCTCTTCGGGGTATTTACCATTTGCGGTCTCCCCTGAAAGCATGAGTGCATCTGTATGATCCAGGCAGGCATTTGCCACATCTGATACCTCTGCCCTTGTAGGACGTGGTGAATCTATCATGGAGTTAAGCATCTGGGTTGCCACAATAACCGGCTTTCGCCTCTCTATACAGGCCTTGATAATATCTTTCTGGATCAGGGGTATCTGCTCTGTTGGTATTTCAACTGCAAGGTCACCCCTTGCGATCATGATACCGTATGCATGATCAAGGATCTCATTCAGGTTTTGCACCCCCTGGGCATTCTCTATCTTGGCTATGATCTTTATTGGGGATTTTTTTCTGTCCAGGATAGACTGGACAGCAATAACATCCTCTTTGTTCCTCACAAATGAGTGGGCAATAAAGTCAATATCATTGTCTGCTGCAAACTCAATAAACGCCTTATCCTTTTCAGAAAGGGCCGGAAGGGTTACATGCACAGATGGTATATTTATGCTTTTACGGGGATAAATGACCCCGTCATTTTCAACCCTGCAGTGCAGATACTCCTCATCCTTGTTAATAACAGTAAGGGCAATAAAACCATCGTCAATCAGGATTGCGCTGTTAACAGGCACATCCCTTACAAAATATTCATAGGAGACATGGATTATATCATCATGGGACGGCTTACCCGGTGCCCCTTTGATCCGAATTATATCCCCGCATTTTACCCTGAGTGGCGAATCACTCGCACATGTCCTGATTTCAGGGCCCTTTGTGTCAAGGAGAATGCCTATCCTGTCAGAGACCCTCCTCGTATCCGCTATCACCTTAAGGGCGTCATCATGGGTCATATGGGCAGTATTGAGCCTGACCACAGTCATGCCTGCCCTGTACAGCATCTCTATAAACGAAGGCGAACAGTTCAGATTTGATATGGTTGCAACGATTTTAGTCTTCAAGGGCATGAGTATATCCTCTAAATTTTTTATAGCACTTACGGCTTTTCTCTTAATAGCATTTATTAATTCACCTTATAACCTCTGGGCGATTCAAAAAGCCTGATCTGGGCATCTAACAGCTTTGCCATCACATAAAATTTCTATAATTTTCTGATCAGGTGGAGGAAACTGGTATAGAGTCAACTCCTCCGGATCAACCCATTGCATTTTCTGACCTTCAAGCGGTGCGGGGGTGCCACTTACAAGGGAGCATAAAAATGCATAAAGCTCCACTATTTTGGTCTCATATTCATGGGTTACCGTCAGAAGCAGCTCATAAGGGTTTATATCTATCCCGATCTCCTCCCTTATCTCCCTTTTAACACATTCCTCAAGGCCTTCACCAGCCTCTTTTTTACCGCCAGGGAATTCCCAAAGCCCCTCAAGGTGTCTGCCTCCCGGCCGTTCTGTAATAAGTATCTTCCCATCATGCCTTATTATTGCGGCAGTGACCACTATCTTTTTTTTATGTACCATGAGAGGGTTAAATCTCTTTATCAGAGAGTCTCCATCCTCAACCTGAGATAGGCCTCCTCGGCCTCTTCATTATCAGGTGAGAGATCAATGATCTTTTTATAGAGCTTAAGGGCATCAGCTGGCTTTCCCAGTTTTTCATAAAGTCTTGCAAGCTGTAAAAGGGTAGGTACATCATTGGGCTTTGATTTGAGCAGCACCTCGATGTAGTTGGCCGCCTCCTTTTCTTTACCTGTATTAAGGCATGCGACCATGAGATATTTTGTTATATCCACGTCACCGGGGTTCTTCTTAAGGCCTGTACTCATAACCTTGTACATTGTCTTAAAATCCTTTGCCCTGTTAAGGTATTCAAACACAAATGCATAATACTGTTTTTTACCAGGGTTTTTATCAAGTATCTTTGTTGCCTGTTCATAGGCTGATTTGTCATTCTTCTCTTTTTTATAGATATCAAAAAGAAATTCTCTTGCCTCTGTGTCACCCGGATTTGACTTGAGGTATTTAATAAAGTAATCCTTTGCTGTTTTCGGGTTTCCGGTCTCATACTCAAGTGTGCCCAGGTTAAAGAGGACTGTCTTGTTTTCCGGCACAAGGGAGAGGATCTTTTTATAATGCTCCCTTAATGCCTTTTTGTTGCCCCTCTTTTCTTCAAGGTTTGCAAGCATGAGCCATGCATCCGTATAATCCGGCCTGACCCTTGTTACCTCATTCAGGTATGACTCAGCCTTTTTATACTCCTTTTTAGCTATAAGCCCCTCTGCCATTTTTATCCGGCTCTCTATGTCATCCGGCTTTTTTTCCATTACGATGGAGAGATATTTATCGGCATTGGCCCTGTCGCCTGTAGCCTCATACAAACTGGCAAGGTTGTAATAGATATTCACATCCTCAGGGTCAAGTTCAAGTGCCTTTAAATAGGCATCAATGGCATTTTTTGTCTGCTTGCCTTCAGAATACATATAGCCAAGTTTCTTATATATAACCGCCCGGTCATTATCAGGTAACTTGTCAAGCAGGCTCCTGTACTCAGAAATGGCATTTTCTCTTTTGCCTGTGTTCTCGTAGAGTTCAGCCAGCCTTTTTCTTAAGCCTACGTCATCGGGGCTGAGCTTTATGAGCCTTACGAGCATATCGGCTATCTTTACATTGTTTTTTGCCGCCTCATACACCTTAAGGAGTTTCTGGAGATCCTCTGTCTCTGGCGAATCGCCTGCAACCTTTTCAATAAGGTCAACTGCCTTGCGCCATGCCTTTGATGCAATGTATTCATCAACTAGCATGTCCATGATCTTGCCGTCAGTAAAACCGGTATCTATTGCCTTTTCAAGTACCTCGATCTTTGTTTCCCTGTCGGTGGTGCCTTCCGCCCTTGCTACCCAGTCCTTTACATCCGGCTCAATAACAATCTTTATTATGCCTGCAACATCCTGATTACGCTTAACCTCAATGGTGACCTGATGACGTTTAAAAATATCCTTATCATTAAGGAGCTTCTCAAGGGGCGTCTCCTCGTACAAAAGGCCATCAACATCAATATCTGCTGAGGTGAGGCTTATCCCCTGGTTGAAGAATACATTTGTGGATATCTCACCTATTTTACAGATATCAGCAGGGTGAAAGCTGGCAGTCTCCCCCTGAAGGAGTTTAAGGGTCTCCATATTTTTTAGGATAATAATATAATTGAGCCGGACTTCAGAGGGGTTAAAGCCCCTGTACAAATAGACCCCGCAGGCTAATAAGGCAATGATGATAATAATCAAAACCGGGCTGATCCTGTTGCTCTCACCCGGTTTTTTTCTTATCTTTTTAACCTTTCTTTCAAGTCTTTCTCTGTTTGATAATGCCACGGTACCAATCTTTTAAAAATTATCACTTCTTTTTTTCTGTCTTGCCTTCCCATGCTAGTATTATGGGGCTTGCAACAAATATGGATGAATATGTCCCGATCACAATACCTACCATCATCGCAAATGCAAAATCATGTATAACCGCCCCGCCAAGCACATAAAGGGCAATAACAGCCACCAGGGTTGTTGCAGCTGTAAGGATCGTCCTGCTCAGGGTCTGGTTTATGCTTGAATTCATAACCTCTCCCAGTTCGCGCTTCTTGAACCTGGCAATATTCTCACGTATCCTGTCAAACACAACAATCGTGTCATTCAGGGAATAACCGATTATGGTGAGCAGGGCAGCGATAATACTGAGGGATATCTCCCTGTCTGTAAGGGCAAATACACCAACTGTTATGGTAACATCATGGACAAGTGCAATTACCGCGCCCATGGCATACTTAAGTTTAAGCACCCACAGCAGGATGATTGTGGCAATAAGCACAATAATGGAGATCCAGACCATGCTGATCTTCATTTTGGAGGCGATAAGCACCACAAAGCCAAGCACTACTGCCATGGTTATGCTCTTTAACCACTTAAGCTCAAACCGCCCTGAAATATAAATTGAGATCAAAAGGAGGGAAAACAGGATGGCCATGCTTGCCTTATCCCTGAGGTCGCTGCCCACCTTTGGGCCGACCATCTCAAAGCTCCTCATCTCGATAGACTCGCCGAATTTGTCAGAGAGGAGCTTGATCACCTTATTCTCAAGCCCTTCACTCTCCATATCAGGTCTCTGCACCCTGATAAGGTACTCAAACAGATCCTTTTCACCAAACTCCTGGATAATACTGTCCTCAAGGTTAACAGGTTTCAGTGCCTCCTTTATCTCTGCCGGGGTGTGCGCCTTTGCCATTTTTACCTGTATAAGGATACCACCGGTAAAATCCACACCCAGGTTTGGGCCACCCCTGTAGATAAGCAGCAGTATGCTTATAACAATCAGTGCAAGTGAAAAGGCATATGCCTTTTTTCTATTTCCGATAAAGTTTATATTTATATCATCTTTAATAAATTGCATGAATCAGCTCCAATATTTTAGATTACGCATTGTTACCTAGATACTTATCTTTTTCCAGTTCAGTTGTGTGTAAAGGTAGTCAAAAATAAACCTTGTTACAAACACCTGGGTTAACAGGGTTGCCACAATACCGATGCTCAAGGTCACTGCAAACCCCTTTACAGGGCCTGTGCCGAACTGGAACAGTACCAGGGCTACTATCAGTGTGGTTATGTTTGCATCAAGGATGGTGACAATGGCCTTGCTGAATCCTGCATCTATGGCGGTTCTTGGTGTCTTGCCCAATTTTATCTCTTCACGTATTCGTTCAAAGATCAGAACGTTTGCATCAACCGCCATGCCCAGTGTAAGTATTATACCTGCAATACCGGGGAGCGTAAGCGTGGCCTTGAAAGAGGCAAGCCCTGCCATTACAAGAATAACCATAATCACAAGGGAGAGATCAGCTATAATGCCAGATACCCCGTAATAGATGGCCATAAATATAAGTATTGCAATAGCGCCAACTATCATGGAGAGGAACCCCTTGTTTATGGAGTCCTTGCCTAGTGATGGGCCTACTGTCCTCTCCTCAAGGAACTTTACCGGTGCAGGAAGCGAACCTGCCCTTAATGCGATTGCAAGATCCTTTGCATCATCCATTGAAAACCTTCCGGTAATCTGGGCATTGCCGCCGGATATCTTTTCATTGATATTGGGGGCAGAATAGACATTGCCGTCAAGGACAATGGCGAGCTGCTTATTAACATTCTCCCCTGTTATCCTTTCAAAGATCCTTGCGCCCTGATTATTGAATGAGAGGGAGACATAGGGGGAGCCATCCTGTGGGTCCAGGGTTACCCTGGCGTCAGTGATATATTTTCCGGTAAGTTCAACGCGTTTTTTAAGCAGATAGGGTGTCCTGGTTACATTTCCTGATATCTTGTCACGATCGACCTCGTAAACCACCTCCCTGCCGGGTGGCACATTACCCTTAAGCGCCTCATCAATGCTGTTTTCTGTATCAACCAGTTTGAATTCCAGCTCTGCAACCTTTTTCATGAGATCCTTGGCCCTGTCAGGGTCTGATACACCGGGGAGCTGTATCTGTATCCTGTGGTTCTGGAGGAGCCTTATATCCGCTTCAGCCACACCGTATTCATCGATCCTGTTTTCTATTGTCTCACGTGCCTGCTCAGTGGCGAGCTTCATGGCCTCATCCCTGGCCTCCGGCTTTAGGAGCAGCGTGTATCTTGCCCCATTTTCAACAGAACCGCCATCTTTTATATCATACTCCCTGTAGCGGGCGGAGATCATATCTTTAAAGGTGCCCTTATCCTCTTCCCTCATGAGGGTAACATTAATGCCGGTTATCCCTTCACGTTTCAGATCAAGGTATCTTATCTTCTCTTTTCTTAATTCATCCTTGATATCATCCACTGCCCTTTCAAGGTCGTTTTCCACCGCCTTCTCAGCCTCTACCTCAAGGATAAGGTGCATACCCCCCTGCAGGTCAAGCCCAAGGTGTATCTTATCCTGAGGCAGCGCCCCTGACCACCACTGGGGCATGCCACCTGGCATGGATGGAACAAGGTATATGAGCGCAATAACAATAAAGATCGCGATTATTATGCCGCGCCAGCGCAAGTTCTTTGACACGATTTATCTCCCCCTTTTTATTTAGTTAATCTTGCCTGCGACCGAACCCCTTGATATCTTTACCCTTACCTTTGGGGCGATCTCCATTATTATTGCATCATCGGTAAGGCCGGTAATCTCACCATGAAGCCCTCCTGAGCTTATTATCTTGTCTCCCTTTTTCAGGGCTGTAAGCATTGTACGATGCTCCTTTGCCTTTTTCTGCTGCGGCCTCATAAGCAGGAAATAGAAGATAATTATCAATGCTATAAAGGGCAGAAAGCCCATCAGGCCTCCACCCTGTGCCTGTGTCCCTGCCTGTCCACCCGCCCCCATGGCGTATGCTACATCTATCATTATAATCCCTCCAATGTTTTATTTTTCAGTTCAGTTTCTTAATCTATAAAATTCTGTTTGAAATTCCAATATTTTATTATCTTTTATTGCATTTTTTATTCTTTCCATGAAATGGATGTAATAATAGATATTGTGTATGGTGTTCAGTCTGTAGGCCAAAAGCTCTTCAGCCATAAAAAGATGCCTCAGATATGCCCTTGAATAGTTCCTGCATGTATAACACCCGCAGGTTTCATCTAATGGGGAATTATCTTCCTTATATTCTGCATTTTTTATTACAATCCTGCCGCCATCAATAAAAAGTGAGCCATTCCGGGCATTTCTGGTAGGCATCACACAGTCAAACATATCCACGCCAAGGATAACTGCCTCAAGGATATCCTCTGGCTTTCCAACACCCATGAGGTACCTGGGCCTCTCTTCAGACAGAAACCTTATGGTATCTGCTATTACCTTCTCCCTTGTCTCCTTATCCTCCCCTACCGACAGGCCCCCAAGTGCATAGCCTGGAAAACCCAGTTTTACAAGCTCTTTCGCGCTCCTTTCCCTCAGGTCGCTGTACATGCCCCCCTGCACAATCCCGAAGAGGTTCTGCTCCTTTTCCAGCTCCTCGTTAAGGCATATCTCCGCCCATCTGGTAGTAAGCCTGACAGAGTTTTCCACATACCTGTATTCTGCCGGCCATGGTGTGCACTCGTCAAATGCCATTACAATATCACTGCCAAGTGCCCTCTGTATGGCCATAGACTCCTTCGGGCCAAGGAAATGGCTTGAGCCGTCTATGTGCGACTGGAATGTAACCCCATCCTCTGTAATCTTTCTCAGTCTGGCAAGGCTGTATACCTGGTACCCGCCGCTGTCCGTAAGTACAGGCCTCTCCCAGTTCATAAACCTGTGTATGCCGCCAAGTTTTTTTACTGTTTCATGACCGGGCCTTAAGTATAGATGATAGGTATTGGATAGTATTATCTGTGCCCCTGCATCTGTAAGGTCCTCCGGTGTGAGGGCCTTTACTGTCCCCTGCGTGCCCACAGGCATAAAGACAGGGGTCTCAATATTGCCCCGCGCAGTCTCTATTATGCCGCACCTCGCACCTGTGGAGCCATCCTTATGTGTAATCTGAAATTCCAAAAACCTTATCCTCTCTAGTCAATCAGCATGGCATCGCCATAACTGAAAAATCTGTATTCACTTCTAACCGCATGGGCATATGCCTTTTTAATAAGCTCCCTGCCACCAAAGGCTGAGACCAGGAAAAGTAGCGATGACCTTGGCAGATGAAAATTTGTAATAAGGGCATCTACTATTTTAAACCTGAAACCGGGGGTAATTAAAAGCCCTGTCTTCCCGCTCGATGATTCAATAGAGCCCGTCTTGATAGCCGCACTCTCAAGTGTCCTCACAGTGGTTGTACCCACGGCAACAACCCTCCTGCCTTCATCCTTTGCCCTCGCAATCGCGCTCGCGGTCTCACCCGTGATGCTGTAATACTCCTCGGCAAGGAGATGCTCCCTTATGTCTGTCACCCTTACAGGCTGAAATGTCCCGTATCCCACATGAAGCGTTATACCTGTAACCTCTATATCCCTTTTTTTAAGGGCAGATACAATTTCATCTGTAAAATGAAGCCCTGCTGTAGGGGCTGCGACCGCACCCCTCTTTGCGCTGAATATGGTCTGATACCTCTCCCTGTCAAGAGGGGCAAGGCCATTATCCTCTCTCTTTATATATGGAGGGAGGGGGATAGTGCCATCATTTTCAAGTATATGATCAATGGAGGCTGGCCCCAAAAAAGAGATCCTTGCAAGCCCCCCTTCGGTAACCTCTTCAACCGTGCCGATAAGCCCCTTTTCAAAAAAGATCCTGCTCCCCTTTTTTGCTCTTTTTGAGGATTTTAACAGGCACCACCTGCTTTCAGATATATTCTCATCCAGGGTCTCAGGGTGTTCAAGCACCAGTATCTCTGCCCTGCCGCCGCTCTCCTTGTGCCCGTAAAGCCTTGCAGGCACTACCCTTGTGTTATTAATTACCAGGAGATCCCCCGGCCTCAGAAGCATGGGCAGGTCATAAAACCTGTGATCAGATATACGCCCCTCAAGCTTCTCCACATGAAGAAGCCGTGACCTGTCCCTGTCCGGTGCAGGGGTCTGGGCAATCAGATCCTCTCTTAATTCAAAATCATATTCTTCTATATTAAACATAATATTACACCACGGAGTACACGGAGAACACGGAGAAAAGCTTCTTTTAAGTTGTTAATAAATAATTTTTATTTTTCTTCGCGCCCTTTGCGTCTTTGCGGTTTAATTTTAGTCTGTCACTTCAACCATACAAGAGCACGGAGGACACGGAGAAGATTAAAAGCTTTTACTCCGTGCTCTCCGTGTTCTCCGTGGTTTATTATCTTCTATTACTCCTATTGATGATTATTCTATCAAACGAATAACAGGAGGGGTAACTTATATAAATTATTTAATAAAGTCAAAGGCTTTATTGGCAGATGAGGTGTGCCGGGAACCTGCAGGCCAAACATCCATGATCCAAGTGAATCGCATATAATCCTTGATATACAACCTCATATCATATATCTAATAATCCTTTAAAAAAAATTACAGGGTTGGAATGCTGATATCACCTAATAAACTGACTATAGACCTTGGGGCCATTGTACATAACCTTGGAGAGATAAGGGGCTGCATAGGGCCTAGCATAAGAATCATGGGGATTGTAAAATCCGATGCCTATGGTCACGGTATGGTGCCTGTCTCAAAAACCCTTGAAAAAAGTGGGGTTTACTCGCTTGGTGTCTCATTTATGAGTGAGGCCTTGAGGCTCAGGGAAGAGGGCATAAGGATACCTGTAATCATCCTCTGCGGAATAGATAAAGAGGCGGAGGCCTTTGCTGCTGTTGATAATGGGCTTACGCCTGTTATATATGACCTGGATTCGGCTGAAATACTTGAAAGGGTGGCCTCCATCCGGTGTAAAAGGCTTAAGGTACATGTAAAGATAGATACCGGTATGGGACGGCTTGGAATAGATTGTGACCATGCCCTATCCTTTATAAAAAGGGTTGCAGGTTTTAAATCCCTTGAGATAGAGGCGCTCATGTCGCACCTCTCCTCCGCAGATGAAGAAGATACAGCCTTTACAAAAGGGCAGATAGAGAGATTCAATGCAGTGGTTAACGAGGCAAAAAAAATGGGGCTTGATCTCAGGCTAAACCACCTGGCAAACAGCGCAGGGATTATCGCCCATAAGGGTTCCCATTTTGACATGGTGCGGCCAGGCATCATGCTCTATGGAGGCCTGCCATCCCCTGATTTTAAAACAGGGTTAGACCTCAGGCCAGTAATGGGTTTAAAATGCCACATACTGCAGATAAGGGAGTTTAATGATAATACCCCGGTGAGTTACGGCAGGAGATATTATACAGAGGGTAATAGAAAGATTGCTATTGTATCGGCAGGCTATGCAGACGGCATACCAAGGGCCATCTCCAACAGAGGCAGGGTAATTATTGGTGGTGAATTTGCACCCATAAGAGGTAATGTTTGCATGAACATGCTTGCCTGCGATATAACAGGGATTAATGGTGTTAAGGCAGGGGATGAATGCACTGTCATAGGTACAGATGGCAAAAAAACCATAACCGGTGATGAGATAGCAGGGCTATGCCGCACCATTTCATATGAGGTATATTTATCTTTTGGCAAAGGCCTTGAAAGGGAATATATCTAAGAATCAGATGTAAAAGGAGTTGGTAAAAAAAGAATATGAAGGAAAATCTCAATATACTTATTAAAAATACCCTTGATTACTGTATAAAAGAGGGGCTTTTAAAGGAAACGACACCCCCTAATTATGTGGTAGAGGTGCCTGCCAGCAGGGAGCACGGCCACCTGGCAACAAACCTTGCCATGATGCTCGCATCATCACAGAAGAGGGCGCCGCGTGACATTGCAAAGATAATAGTGGATAACTTCAGGGACCCTGAGAGGTTTCTTGAAAAGATAGAGATAGCCGGTCCCGGCTTTATCAATTTTACCATCAGCAGCGTAGAGTGGCTTAAAGGTCTTAAAAACATAATTGACCTTGATAAAGGGTATGGTGCAGCAGCAAAGAGGGATGAGAGCGTACTTGTAGAGTATGTAAGCGCAAACCCGACCGGCCCTTTGCACCTTGGTCACGGCAGGGGCGCGGCCCTGGGCGATACCATATGCCGAATCCTTGAGTTCAGGGGATATGAGGTCTCAAGGGAGTTTTATATAAATGATGCGGGTGTGCAGATCAGGCTTTTAGGCGAATCGGTTTACGCAAGATGGAAACAGATAAAGGAGCCGGATTACCCCTTCCCTGAAAAGGGTTACCATGGTGATTATGTTATCGACCTTGCAAAGGAGATAGAAAAAGAGGCAGACCTTTCTACTATGGATAAAGAGGCTGCAATCATTACCTGTTCCGAGATCGGAAAAGCAAAGATGCTCACGGAACTGAAAAAGGATCTTGAACAGTTCAGGGTCAGTTTTGATACATGGTTCAATGAATCGGATCTATTCAAAAATGGTCTTGTTGATAAGGCCCTTAATGAGATGAAGGAGAAGGGCAAGCTCTATGAAAAGGATGGCGCCCTCTGGATCAGCACATCCGGTTATGGGGATGACAAGGACAGGGTAATAAAAAAACAGGATGGCCAGTACACATACTTTGCATCTGATATCGCCTATCACATGGATAAATACAGGAGGGGCTTTAAAAGGGCGCTTAACATCTGGGGGGCTGACCATCACGGGTATATAAACAGGGTTCAATCTGCCCTTAAGACCAATGGTGTTTCGGGAAAATGGCTCTCTGTCCTGCTTATACAGCTTGTAAAGCTATGGAAAGAGGGTGAGGAGATAAGGATGTCAAAAAGGGCAGGGCAGTATGTGACCATGAAGGACCTGCTTGAGGAGGTGAATGTTGATGCGGCAAGGTTTGTCTTCCTTACCAAGAGCAGTGATTCTCCCCTTGATTTTGACATAGATATGGTAACAAAGAATGATAATGAAAACCCGGTCTATTATGTGCAGTACGCCCATGCAAGGATATGCAGCATATTCAGGAAGGCAGAGGCAGAGGGTGTTGATGTGCTGCCTGACACGGACATTAACCTTCTTAAGATGCTAACGCTTGAAGAAGAGATAGACCTTATAAGGACGCTTGATGGGTTCCCTGAACTCCTTGACAGTATCTGCGACTCATTTGAGCCACACAGGATTGTCTATTTTCTTACTGATCTTGCAGCCAGATTCCACAGGTATTTCAACCTGGGGATCAAGGATGCGGAAAACAGGATTATCACCAGTGACGTGAATCTTTCAAAGGCCAGGCTTGCCCTTGTGGCAGGGGTAAGGATAGTATTGAGAAACGGGCTGGACCTGATGGGTGTAAGCGCCCCGGAGAAGATGTAGAGCCATATGGGCAAGGCAAAAGAAAAATCAAGGTCAGGACAAAAGATGATCGTTATAAGCCGCAGCTACGCCTTCCTGCTTGGCTGCTTTATACTCTTTCTTTTTTTCTGGATGTTTGTCTTAGGGGTGCTGGTCGGAAAAGGGGTTATACCCGGGGCCATGTTTGATATAAAACACCCCATAAACAGGGTCAGGGCGCTTTTTGGCCTGAATGAAAAAATCGAGTATGAACCACCAAAGGAGGCTTCTCTTGATTTTTATGCTGATCTTGAAAATAAAAAAAAGAAGGCAAAGGTTAAGAACCTCATTACAGCAGAAGATAAGATCCCTGATCAGCAGATCACCCTTTCACGGGATGAAAAGAGCCCCCTGCCTGATACAGGTAATGAGGTAAGGGTGGTAATAAGGTCAAAGGAAACAGGTGAGGAGGCCACTCCCCTCATTAAGGATGATACCATTCAAACCCCTTTGGCGGATGAGAAAAAGGAAAAAAGTCTCTCTTCATCATCAAAGGAGCTGCCCCCTGATCGTGAAAGAGTGGCGGGGGAACACTATTCCGTGCAGATCGCTGCTATAAGCGACCTCACAAAGGCTAAAGAAACGATAAAAGATCTTGTTGATCGTGGATATGATGCATATTATTATGCAGCTACTGTAAATGGTAAAAAGACATTTCGTATAATGTGCGGGAGATTCCATGACCGTAACGATGCGGTTAAATACCATTTACGGCTTAAAAATGAACTGGGGTATAACGGTTTTATCTCAAAGGTAGAGGCAAAATGATCAGAAAGGCATATATAAATGAGGTTCCACAGATCCAGCGCCTGCTTAATCATTATGGCGACAGGGGGATACTTCTCCCCCGTTCACTGAGTGAACTGTATGAACACCTGAGGGACTTTTATGTGGTGACAGGCGATGACGGCAGCATAATAGCAGTATGCGCACTCGGATTATGCTGGGAGGACCTTGCAGAGATAAGGTCTCTTGCTGTAATGGAGCAGTATTACGGGAACAATTACGGTGTAATGCTTGTAAAAAAGTGTATGGAAGAGGCAAAGGGGCTAGGGCTTAACAAAGTATTTACCCTTACCTATGTGCCGGAATATTTTAAAAAGTTGGGATTCAGTATTGTGGATAAATCGGAACTGCCCCACAAGGTATGGTCAGACTGCCTGAAGTGCACTAAATTCCCGAACTGTGATGAAATAGCGTTAACCAGGAATATTTAACATTAAAAGAGGTTTATCATGTTTGGCATAGGACTGCCTGAATTAATAATCATAATGGTAATTGCCCTGGTAGTAATAGGGCCCAGCAAGCTGCCTGATCTGGCAAGGGCTCTGGGAAAGGGTCTAGCGGAATTCAAGAAGGCTTCGCAGGAGATAAAGGATAGCCTTAACCTTGATGAAGAGATCAGGACCATAAAAAAAGAGACCACTGAGACTCTGAATAACTTCAAAGATTCAATTGATAAGGCGGCCACAGATATAGCAAAGGATGTTGATGATGAGGCGCCTGAAGTTAATGAGGAGGAAATAACCGCAACGGTAAACGAAGCCGCTGCAGATAGGGCAAACCCGGAAATACCGGATACACAATCTTCCGCAGCCACTGAGCCTGATAAAAAGGAGACCCCTGAAAAATGACAGAGGAAGCAAAACAGCCTTTCATGAGCCACCTTGAGGAGCTAAGGAAAAGGCTGATCAATGCGTTTATCGCCATAGGTGTGGCCTTCTGTTGTGCATATTATTTTGCAGAGGAGCTGTTTGGCTTTCTGATAGCACCCCTTACAAAGGCGATGCCCGAAGGCAGCAGCCTTATTTTTACGAACCTGCCCGAGATGTTTTTCATATACCTTAAAACCGCATTTGTTGCAGGTATACTGGTTGCCTCACCGGTTATTTTTTATCAGTTCTGGAAGTTTATCGCCCCGGGTCTTTATCCCAATGAAAAAAGATATGTGGTTCCTTTTGTTACTTCATCCACTATCCTCTTTATCAGTGGCGCAATGTTCGGGTACTTTGTTGTCTTTCCATTCGGGTTTCAGTTTTTCCTGGGCTTTGCAAATGAAAACCTCAGGGCAATGCCCTCTGTTCAGCAGTATTTCGGGTTTGCCTCAAAGATGCTTCTTGCCTTTGGTCTGGTTTTTGAGCTACCGGTGTTGATGTTTTTCATGTCAAAGATGGGGCTTGTGTCAGTAGCATCAATGAAGAAAAAAAGAAAGTATGCAATCCTGATGGCATTTGTCGTATCAGCAATTCTTACACCCCCTGATGTTGTGACCCAATGCATGATGGCAGTACCACTGGTTCTTTTGTATGAGGTGGGTATATTCTTTTCGCGCTTTGCCAGGCCGGATAAAAAGGAAGAAGTAAAGGAAAAAGAAGAGGAGTAATCTTCAACCTGAATATTATTGTTTACTTTAAAGCTTTCAGCTTTTAGAGAGTAACATAAATTCAGCTGACTGCTGAAAGCTTTATCAAGAATTTGTTTTTCTATATGCCCTGATTCATTCATTTTTGTAAGTAAAAGTTTTTTAGGCAACATTTATGTATTACAATCCTGCCAAATCCGGCCATCTCGAATCGTAATTATTTGTTTTTACTGGCATTACAACATTGGCTCAGTTATTGCTCATGAATAATAAAACCGGTGTATCAGGTAATTACCGGATACTCATTATTGCCATATGAAATTGTTATAAATTTCCTGCTTAGGGATTTTTCAAAAATAAAGGTTTTTATTAAGATGGAGCTATACAAAAAAGAAAATAATACCCTTGAAAGAAAGGTGCTTGAGCTGACTGTGTTATATGAGATCAGTCAACTCCTTATATCCCATTCTGAGCCTAAAGAGGTGCTTGAATCTGTTCTTGACATCCTCAACTCAAGGATGGGCATGGAAAGAGGTACCCTTACCCTGATTGATATTGATTCACATGAACTCATGATAGAGGTTGCCCACGGGCTGACAAGGGGGGAGATGAAAAAAGGTCACTACAAGGTGGGCGAGGGGGTGACAGGCACTGTTGTTGAAAAAGGGGAACCCATGATAATCCCCAGGGTTGGCGACAGCCCCCTGTTTTTAAACAGGACTGGGGCACGCAAAGAGATACCCAAACAAAATATTTCATTTATATGTGTACCCATAAAGATAGGCGATATTACCCACGGGGCATTGAGTGTGGACAGGGTTTTCAACAATGAGATATCCCTTGAAGAGGATGTGCGCTTTCTTTCCATACTTGCCTCAAATATTGCCCAGGCAGTGAAAATCAGCAGGATGGCATCTGATGAACAGAAACGCCTCAGGGAAGAGAATATAACCTTGAGGGAGCAGCTTAAGGAGCGTTACAGCCAGTACAATATTGTTGGCCGCAGCAACAAGATGCGTGAAGTCTTCAGTATGATCGAGCAGGTCTGCGGAAGTGATGCAACAGTAATTTTAAGGGGTGAAAGCGGTACAGGTAAGGAGCTTGCTGCCAATGCCATACATTATAACAGCGCGAGGGCTGAGGGGCCTTTTATCAAGATCAACTGCGCTGCCATCCCGGAAAACCTGATAGAAAGTGAGCTGTTCGGCCATGAAAAGGGCTCTTTTACAGGGGCGACTGAAAAAAGGATAGGTAAGTTTGAGAGGGCAGACAGGGGCACACTGTTTCTGGATGAGATCGGCACACTTAACACCAGCGCCCAGGCAAAACTGTTACGGGTGCTTCAGGAAAAGGAGCTCGAAAGGGTTGGCGGGTCAAAAACCATAAAGGTTGATGTACGAATTATAGCTGCCACAAACAAGGACCTTGAAATGGCCATAAAAGACGGCACATTCAGGGAGGATTTATATTACAGGCTGAACATCTTTCCTATCTATGTGCCCCCATTAAGGGAACGAAAAACCGATGTATTGCTCCTTGCAGACTTCTTTATGGAGTACTACTCAAAAAAATACAGGAAGGATATCAGGAGGATCTCAACCCCAGCCATTGACGCCCTTATGAGATACCACTGGCCGGGTAATGTGAGGGAGCTTGAAAACTGTATAGAAAGGGCTGTAATACTTTGCAGGGATAATGTAATAAGGGGTAATCACCTGCCCATTAGTTTACAGACACCCGAAATATCGGGCACTGCGACATCAGGGTCATTAGCAGAATCGCTTGATGCATTTGAAAGGGACATGATCATTGATGCACTAAAATCTTCAAGGGGAAATGTTACAGAGGCCGCACGCATTTTAACTAGTACAGAGAGAGTGATAGGTATCAGAATAAAAAAATATGGGATAGATGTGAGGCAATATAAATAAGGCTATAGGCTGAAAGCTCAAGGCTGAAAGCTGAAAGCTCAAAGCTCAAAGCTCAAAGCTCAAAGCTCAAAGCTCAAAGCTGAAAGCTGAAAGCTGAAAGCAGATTACCCCTCCTTCCCGTATAACACCTCCTTTAACCTTATGGCCTCATCCCTTGTAATATCTATCCCTGCTTTTCCCAGCATATGCATTATTGCCCGTGAACCCGATTGTCTTCCAAGTAAAAATCCAAAATCTTTTCTGCCTACTGCATCAGGAAGATAGGGCTGGTAGGAAAGGGGGTCTTTAATAAGCCCTGCACAGTGTATGCCTGATTCATGCAGAAAAATATTGGCGCCTGTTACAGGCCTATCAGGCGGGATAGGCCTGTTTGTGGTATTTGCCACATAGTTACAGATATTCATGATATGCCCGGCATCAATTGATGTGGTGAATTTATCCGAAAGATGAAGGATAACAGCTATCTGCTCAAAGGGGACATTACCGCTTCTTTCACCCAGCCCGTTTACTGTAACGCTTATAGCACCTGCACCTGCCTCTATAGCAGTGAGTGCATTGGCAGAGGCCATACCAAGGTCATTATGTCCATGGAACTCTATCTCAATATCACATGAGGCCTTTATGCCTGATACAAGTTTATAAATATTAGACGGTGTCGAAACACCTACAGTATCTGCCAATCTGATCCGGTATGCCCCGTTTTCTTTAGCCAGTCTTACAAATTTAATCAGGAAATCCTCATTGCATCTTGTGGTATCCTGTGCACCTATAGAAACATATGGAAACCTTTTACAGGCAAATGGGATCAGGACATCAAGGGTATCAAACACCCACCCCCTCTCTTTATTAAACACATTTAACTGCCTCTCTGATACAGGAAAGCTGATATGTATGCTGTTTAAACCGCATCTTTCCGCTGCCTCTATATCCGCTTTTGTTGCCCTGCACCATCCTGTTATACGACTTCTTAGATTAAGACTGTTAATAACCATAAGATCCCGCATGGCATCAGGCCCCATTATTGGTATACCTGCCTCAAGCTCATTTACACCCGCCCCTGCCAACATTTTTGCAATCAGTATTCGTTGTTCAGGCCTAAAACAGACACCCGGTGATTGCGCTCCGTCTCTGAGCGTTGTATCGATTATCCATATATTTTCAGGTGTATCCATGGTACTAAATCATTTTTCTTCTAAGACATATGAGCTGAGTGTTTTCCCATAAATTTTTTCTGTAAAACCAGATGGCCCTGCTATTGTTTTTATCTGCAAGGAGTTGAAGCCTGGTTATGCCTGAGCTTTTTGTCCATGCAATAATTTCATCCATTATCTGTTTTCCCACACCCTGCCCACGAAAACCATCCTTTACAACCATATCCTCTATTATGGTAGACCTGGCCCCCTCGGCAGTAGAGATAAGTGTCTGTGCGCTGCACATACCAATTACCTCTCCATCTAATTCAGCAACAAGAATGATCCTTTCATCCGATTCCTTATCAAGAAACATCTTAAGTCCTGCCTTCTGTTTTGTCTGATCAAACTCAAAATCCTTTTCTATCGTAAAGAGCTCCTTTAATAGTTCAACCAGGGCTGGGACATCCTGTAACCGGCCTTTTCTTATTATTGCTTTTTCTCTCATGCTATTAAAAACTCTTTTACACTCCCACCATCTTCGAGTGCGTCAAGTATCTGATCGATCATATCTTCACTCTCAATATTCCCATACCAGTATCCCTGAGGGTATACAACCATAACCGGACCGTGGTCGCACCCCTTTAGGCAGCCTGTTGAGGTGACCTGTGCATCAAGACCCCTGTCAAGTATCTCGTTTTCTATATAGGGCAAAAACTCAAGGGCACCTTTTTTGTGACATACACCCTTCGGGTCACCACCAGCCCTGAAACTTGCACATACAAAAATATGATATTTCGGTTTTTCCATTTTATTCTCCTTTTGATTTAAGCTATAAGCTGTCAGCCAATAAGCGTATTTTGTTTTAATGGCTGCCTTATATTGTAAACAAAGAGGGGAGGAATCTCTTTGTTATATAAGACAGCCAAAGTCTTCTCCTCAAACCTTGAATCTTGAATTTTGAATTTTAATTTTGGGACCTTGAATCTTGCGCCTTCTGCCCTGCCTCTCTTGAGGGCACGATGCATCGTGCCCCTACAATTTTGGTATTTAGTTTTTAACCTTAAACCTCACACCTCAAACCTTAGACCTGTTTTTTATCCGCACCCCATACCCTTGCCTTCACATTCTGAACCGCACGCCCGCGGTTTGCGTCTAATCATATGGTTAATACTCTTTCCTTCAAAGATACTCCTGACAGCATCTTCTATCATCCCCTCAACCTCATGGACAATTACCCCATTTTTTAAAAGTACCCTTCTGGGCGAATCACCAGCTCCACTCACAAGCAGATGACTACAGTCTTTTATAATATCAGAGAGCTCTTCCCAGCGTTTGTCTCCGCCACCCGGTTCAGGCACATCCCTGACTGCATCAAGCACGATATCTGAACCTACCTTTTTATATATACGAAGCTGAACTGCCTCACCAAGGTGAAGGTTCACAAGTACCCCTTCCAGACTCGCGACCGCAATAAGAGGTGTAACCTCTTTTCTCTTTTCTATTTTCTTTTTTCCCTCTTCTTTTAATAGGATCATGGTTTTACTTTTTTCATACATTTTTATTTTTTCCATCGCTGATTTGTCAGGCACCTCCCCGAGAAGGCCAACTGCATCGGCTCTGCACCTAGTGCAATGATGCATCTGTTTTACATACTTTAAGGCATCTTTCCTGATCCTAATGATCACCTCTTTTGAAGGCTCCTTTATGTGCTCAAAATTGGAACCTTCATTGGGGTAATAGGGCATACAGTTAAAGATATCCACCTTGAACTCGCTTACCTTTTTTGCGATATCCAGTATGTGTTCCAAATTGATCCCGGGTATCACAACACTGTTTATCTTTACAATAACCCCTGCCTCCTTAAGTGCCTTTATTGCAGCGATCTGGTTTTCAAGAAGTATCCTTGCCCCCTCGTCTGGCCCAATTGTACTTTTCCCGCTCCTTACCCAGCTGTAGATCCTTGCCCCGATAGAAGGGTCAACCGCATTCACTGTTATGCTCACATGGCTGACATTAAGCCTCACTATCTCATTCACATAGGGAAGCAGGTTCAAGCCGTTCGATGCCAGGCAGAGTAACATCTCAGGATACTTTTCACGAATAAGCTCCATTGTCCTTATTGTCTCAAATGGATTGGCAAATGGATCACCAGGCCCTGCAATACCGACAACACTGATATCCTTTCTTTCTGCCATCGCATCATCAAGATACCTTATTGCCTGATCCGGGGATAGAATACCGCTCGTAACACCGGGTCTGCTTTCATTAACACAGTCAAACTTCCTGTTGCAAAAATTGCACTGAATATTGCATCTTGATGCAACCGGTAGATGTATCCTTCCATATGTCCTGCATGCCCCTTCATTAAAGCATGGGTGATTTTCAAGGCGCATGGTGCAAACTCCTTTCATTTTGCGATATATAAACAACGTTCAGTTGTGAGATTAATCAATTTTATCATCTGGTTTTAGGTTTACGGTTTTAGGTCTTAGGTTTTAAGGCTTTTCCGAAAACCGCACACCGAAAACCGCAGACCGCGTTTTTATATGTACGACCACCCCACATCAGATGCTTCCTGTCTGTTTTCCATAATGGTATTTACTATCCTGTCAAAAAGCTGCTGCGCCCCCCTGTACCCCAGGTGGAGAATCCTTGATCCGCCAAACCTGTCATGAATGGGGAAACCTACCCGCACAATCGGGATATTAAGTTTTCTTGCAACGCTGTATCCCTTGCTGTGACCTATTATGATGTCAGGCTTCAATCTGCCCGCAATCTCTTCTATCTCTACAAAATCCGCTCCTGACATTATCAAGGCATTTGATTTATCAAAGTCTGGATTTATATCCTTAAGCACTGATTCAAGGAGCCCGCTTTTAGCGCCTGACGCGCACAGGACCGGTTTAATCCCTATTTCAGTAAGAAAAGAGACAATACCTGCCACAAGATCCTCCTCACCATAAACAATCGCCCTTGCCTGTGATACGTACTTGTGGCCATCAACATATGAATCTATCAGTCTATCCCGTTCTTTTTTAATGGCATCAGGTGTTTCAACACCGGTTATCTCATTAAGTGCAGAGATAAATCTGTCTGTCTCATTCACACCTATTGGAAGACCCAGGTTGTATAGCGGCACATTAAACCTTTCTTTTAATACCCTGCCAGCACTTTCACCCTTTGCGAGTATCCTGCCAAATTCCAAACTCCCTGAAGCACTCGGCATTTTTCTGATGTCACTCAGTTTTGTGCCACCTTCCTGTATCCTCTTGAACTCAAACCACAGGGCACCTTCAAGCCTTTCAGAATAATCGGGAAGCATTATGCCTTTAAGCCCGAAGCTTGAGATGATCTCCTTCATGTACCTCATATCCTCAGGGGAAACCATCTCCGGAAAGATGTTTACCAATTTAGAAGAGCCGGTTGTATCTTCTCCTGTATATCTGCTGTCTTCTGATACTGGTAGAAGAGTATCCACTATTGCCCTTACCGCGTTATGAAACCCGTCAGCATGTGTCCCCCTGTAACTGGGTGTTGAGACATGGACTATTGCCGGGAGATCCTCCAATTTTTTACCTGCCTTATAGTCCCGTAATATCATGGGCACATCATCGCCAATGGTTTCACTCAGGCAGGTTGTTGCCACACCGATCATACCGGGCTTATACTGGGTAATTATATTATCCAGTGCCCGTTTCAGATTTAACCCGCCTCCGAATATAGCGGTTTCTTCTGAAAAATTTGTTGACGCTATATCAACCGGCTCCTTGAAATGGCTGATCATGTACCTTCTTATATAGGTGGAGCACCCCTGGGAGCCATGTAGGAGAGGAACACTGTTCTCTATACCGCTAAAAGCCAGTGCAGCCCCCAGTGGGGTGCATAATTTACATGCATTGCGTGTTACAGAATATTTTTTTATATCAACGGCCATTTTTTTCCATCCTTGGTGTGAGTTTCCATACAGGACTCATCACTGTATCATAAACCTCTTTTGCAAAATTCAGCATACCGCTGTACCCGGCAAGGGGGATCTTCCTTTCATGATTATGATCACAAAAGCCTAATCCAAGCTTGTATGCAATAGGCCTCTCCTTGACACCACCTATAAAAAGGTCTGCCCCCTTTTCGATTATATATTTAGAGAGCTCAAGGGGGTTTGCATCATCAAGGATAATTGTACCTTCATCACACAGCTCCTTTAACAGCTTATAATCTTCAGGGCTCCCTGTCTGTGTGCCCACAAGCACCACATCCATCCCCAGGTGCCTCAGCGCCTTTATCAGGGAAAACGCCTTGAATGTCCCACCCACATAAAGGGCTGCCTTTTTACCTGTAAGGTCTTTACGCATCTCTAAAAGCGCGGGATAAATCTTATTTATTTCCTCCCTTACAAGGGTTTTGGTCTTATCCATTATCTTTAGGTTATCCTTAAAAAATGCGGCCACATCATAGAGTGCAGCAGACATATCCTCTATCCCGAAGTAGGAAACCCTTATGTAGGGTATCCCGTACTTTTCTTCCATCAGCTTGGCCAGGTATGTCATGGAGCCTGAACATTGCACCACATTAAGGGCTGCCCCATGAGACCTGCCTATCTCATCAACACGGCCATCGCCTGTCATAACCGATACAACCTCTACACCTATCCTTTTATAATAATCCTTAATAATCCATGCCTCACCGCCTATATTGAACTCCCCAAGTATATTGATGCTGCATTTGCTTATTCCCTGGGCAGGTTCCCTGTCTGTAAGCTTAAAAAGCGCATGACAGGCTGCCTTGTAACCATCCTTTTTAGTCCCCTTGAACCCCTCTGAATGTACAGGGATAACTGGAATACCTTTTTTCTGGCTGACCTTTTTACACACAGACTCAACATCGTCTCCTATGATACCTACAATACAGGTAGAATAGACAAAGGCTGCCTTTGGTTTGTACTCATCGATCAATTCATCAAGCGCTGCTTCAAGCTTCTTTTCTCCACCGTAAATAATATCCGTCTCGGAGAGATCGGTTGAAAAGCTCAGGCGGTGAAGCTCAGGGCCTGATGACAAGGCTCCCCTTATATCCCAGGTATAGGCAGCACAGCCTATGGGCCCGTGAACAAGATGAATGGCGTCTGCTATGGGGTACAGTACAACACGGGAACCGCAGAACACACACGCCCTCTGGCTTACAGACCCGGCAAGACTAACCTTGTCGCAGCTTAGCTCATGGTTCTCTTTACCCTTTTCAAATATACTTTTTTTCCGCTCTTCCAGAATATTTATAGCTTCCATTTCAAAAACCTTTAACATTCTATCTGTCTTAGTACTCTACCGCATAAATACAATGACATATAATTGGTTACATATATCGGAGTACAAAGAATTTTTATGTCTCACACAAAGCCGCAAAGCTCACAAAGTAGACAATATGTTTTATTAATAATCTTCGTTTTTCTCCGTGTTCTCCGTGTCTCTGTGTGATACATGTTTTCACATCACCAGCTCAAAATTGGTTATTTCCGAATCCCTGTCTTCCCTGTCAAGGATTGCAGTCAGGATCTTCTCAAGGAGTCTTATACCGCCCTTGTACCCCACTGTGGGAAAGTAACTGTGCCCTACCCTGTCAAGTATCGGAAATCCGTGACGTATGAGGGGAATATCCTCATCCCTTGATATATACTTCAGATAGGTGTTACCTATCAGAAGATCAACCGGCTCCTCCTTGATCCACTGGTGGAACAGGAACATATCGCCTGCGGCCTTGACTTTTACCTCGTATGGAGAACCTGCGGTTATCTCCATTATTCTCTTTTCAAAGGCCTTCCCGGGTGTACCTGTGACCACATAAACCGGCCACATATCAATGGAGACCAGGAATTCGCTTAATGCAATCAACTGATCCGGGTCACCTACAAGCCCCACCCTTTTATTATAAAAGTACTGATGCATGTCCGTAATAATATCGAGCATCTGTCCCCTTTCTATTTCTATTGCCTCCGGTACACTGACCCCGGTCATGATCCTCATTGCATCAATAAACCGGTCTGTTGCCTTAAGCCCTATGGGAAGGTCCAGTATTGCATATGGGACCTTGCATTTTGTATCAAGCGCCTTTGCAGCAGCCTCTGAGGCCCATAACCCCATGGCTATTGTGCCTATACTGTCACCAGTACTTTCCAGCTCCTCGACTGTTACACCGCCATCCGGGAACATAATGAACTTCCCGTTCAGAGGTCCATTCAGAACCTTTGATGTATCAGGAAACATTACTGACTTAATACCCATCAAACCGGTAAGCCGCTTTATCTCTTCCATATCCGATGGCTCTACCCAACCAGGGATAATATTAATCTGTTGTTTTCGTTTGCCTGTGCTGGTGGAAAAATAGTCCACCATTGATTTAACCATATTTGCAAACCCTGTAACATGAGACCCGACATAGCTGGGGGTGTTCGTATGAATAACACGCTTTCCCTTTGGTATCTTACCTTCGGCAGCTGCCTTGTTCACAATCTGCGGTATATCATCACCGATTGTCTCTGACAGGCAGGTCGTATGCACCGCTATCAGGTCAGGGTTATAAATAGTAAATATATTATCTATCGCCTGCAACAGGTTTGCCTGCCCTCCGAAAACCGATGATCCTTCAGTAAACGAGCTTGTTGCAGCCATTACAGGCTCTTTATAATGCCGTGTTAGAGCACTCCTATGATATGCGCAGCAACCCTGTGACCCGTGACTGTGTGGCAGGCAACCCCTGATCCCAAGGGCTGCATACATGGCCCCTATGGGCTGACACGTCTTGGCCGGATTTATCGTAAGGGCGCTTCTCTCTTTTATCTCGTTAGGCGTATGCCTTAGTAATTTGGATTTATCTATTGCTTCCATTTTCATATTTCCATTTCCGCGTTCAAAAAGTTTATTGATCAGGCAACAAATGCATACCTTGCTGAAAGTTCAGGATTCTTTTTCCAGGGTGGTTTGATATAAGACCACACCTTGCTGTTAACCATACGATCTATCTCATGATAAAAATTTATAGCTCCCTTAAATCCTGCATATGGCCCCCCTGAATCGTAACTGTGAAGCTGTTTCATGGGGATACCCTTTTTCTGTATTGCAAATTTTTCCTTGATACCTGCGCAAAAAATTGCCGGTTTATATTTTTCAATCAGTTTTTCAGTTTCATACTGGCTGATGTCATCTATAATAAGTGTACCACCTGGCATTTCAGCCATCATCCCTTCGTAATCCTTAAACTCAAATCCCTTTTTCTTAAGACCTTCCATCTCTTCAGGGCTTTTTCTAGGGTTATATTTTACAGGGTCAGGATGAACCTCAAGCTCTTCTATGTTCCTGCTGTCAGCATCAACCTTTATATCAGGGAGAACCTTTCTTCCTTCGTAGTCATCCCTGTGCGCAAACTCATAACCTGCCGCTATGGGTATCATGCCCATTTCCTTAAAGAGCTCCTGATAATGATGTGCCCTTGATCCGCCTACAAAAAGCATTGCGACCTTCCCTTGTGTCCTTGGTCTTATCTGTTCCAGAACCCTTTCCACCTCAGGCATCTCTTCAGCTATTACCTCTTCGACCCTTGCTATAAGCTCCTCATCTTCATAGTACTGGGCAATTTTCCTTAAGGATTTGGCTGTCGACTTTGCGCCTATAAAATTAACCTTGATCCACGGTATCCCGTATTTCTTTTCCATCATCTCGGCCACATAGTTGATTGACCTGTGGCACATGATCATATTCAGGTCAGCGGTATGGGCGTTTGCAAAAAAGTCAATGCTGGAGTTCCCGCTGAATGTCGAAACCATCGTGATGCCGCTCTTTTCAAAGAGCCTCTCTATCTCAAAGGCATCGCCTCCTATGTTATACTCACCAAGGAGGTTAACCTTGTATTTACCTTTCTTAACAGTATCATCAGTACCTATTACATGGGTGAAGATACCGTTGTTTGCTATATGGTGACCGGCAGACTGGCTTACACCCTTGTAACCTTCACAACTGAAACCAAATATATTGATACCAAGCTTTTCCTTCATCTCCCTTGTCACAGCATGGACATCGTCACCAATAAGCCCTACCGGGCATGTTGAGAAAACTGCTATGGCCTTTGGATGAAAGATGTCATATGCCTCCTGTATAGCCTGTCTGAGTTTTTTCTCCCCGCCAAATACTATGTTCTCATCCTGCATATCAGTAGAAAAACAGTAGTTCATAAAATTGTGACCATCTTCTGTGGTTGATGGGTCTGTCTGGTTCCTTCTGGTAAGCCAGCTGTAAAACCCGCAACCTATTGGTCCGTGTGTTATATTGACAATATCCCTTGTAGGCCCTAAAACAACGCCCTTGCATCCTGCGTAGGTGCAGCCCCTCTGTGTAATAATACCCGGTATAGTTCTTACATTTGCGCCGATCTCCTGGACAGGCTCACCTTCAGGTCTGTTAATAAGAATCTGTTTTGCCCTCTTCCTTGCCACCTTTGTGGGATACTTGCTTAATACCTCTTTTTTGAATTCTTCCGGATCCAAAACATCCATATATTCTTTTACTGGATCTGGCATTTTATATTCTCCTTTCATAAGGCCTTAAAATATTTTTTATTCAACTTCATCAAGCGTGGAATCGCCATTCACGCCGGTTCTTACGCTTATGGAATCCATAATCGGGTTGACAAATATCTTGCCGTCACCCGGTTTTCCGGTCTGGTTTACCTTTATTATTGTCTTTACTGTCTTTGAGACCAATTTATCAGGGACAATAATAAACAGTATGCGTTTCGGTATAAGCCTCTGACTGCTTCCAAGCTGTGAAATGGCCTCCTCATATCCCTTTTCAGCGCCCTCCAGGAGCTGTAAATCCACCAGCCCCTTACCTCTTCCAAGCGCATCCCTCGCTGTCATGGAAGATATACCGGCATCAGCTAAGGCCCTTTTGGTCTTGTTTATTGCATTCATGCGTACTATTGCCATTATCTCTTTCATATCTTTACCTCGACAATCTCCCCGTCAGGGGTCTCCTTTACCCCGGAACTTATGGTGTAGACCTCTTCCACTGGGGTCACAAATATCTTCCCGTCACCAAATGCCCCCTTTTCACCGCTCTTCGCTGCCTTTATGATGGTTTTTATTACAAAGTCCTTATCCCTGCTTGGAACCACTGTTATCAGGAGTTCCTTTGGTATCTCATCATAGGTTATCTCGCCTATCTTTATTCCCCGCTGTTTACCGCGCCCGACAACTGACATCTTTGTAACCGCCGGAAACCCAGCCTCCATGAGCGCGGCCAGTGTATCATCTACCTTTTCAGGTCTTATAATGGATCGAATCATCAACATTTTCATTCTCCGTGTGTTAATTTATAAAATCTTTACCTTTCAGCTTTCAACTTTGAGCCTTCAACTTTCAGCTTTGAGCTTTGAGCATTCAGCTTTGAGCTTTGACCTTTGAGCCTTCAGCTTTGAACTTTCAGCTTCTCACGCCCCTATCCCGTACTCAACAAGCAGGGTCTCTAGCTCTTCTATTGCAAGTGGTTTGGGGATCACATGCATCTTGTTGCCATCTATCTTTCTGGCCAGGGTCCTGTATTCATCAGCCTGAGGATGTTCCGGCGCAAAATCTATAACAGTCTTTCTGTTGATCTCTGCCTTCTGGACCATATTATCCCTTGGAACAAAGTGGATCATCTGGGTGCCGAGTTTATCGGCAAATGCCTTGATCATCTCCTCTTCATTATCAACCTTTCTGCTGTTACATATGAGGCCTCCGAGCCTTACACCTCCAGCCTCTGCAAACTTGACAATACCCTTACAGATGTTGTTCGCCGCATACATGGCCATCATCTCACCGGACACCACTATGTAAATCTCCTGTGCCTTGCCTTCACGGATGGGCATGGCAAAACCGCCGCACACAACGTCACCAAGCACGTCATAAAATGCATATTCCAGTTCGTTTTCGGCTGAATAGGCGCCCAGCTGCTCAAGCAGGTTAATGGATGTTATTATTCCGCGGCCAGCGCATCCAACACCCGGCTCAGGCCCGCCTGACTCTACACACAGTGTGCCGCCGAAACCCTTTTTTCTTACATCATCAAGATCCACTTCCTCTCCCTCTTCTCTCAGGGTATCCAGGACCGTCCTCTGGGCAAGTCCGCCTAATAGAAGCCTGGTTGAGTCGGCCTTTGGGTCACAGCCTACAACCATGATCTTTTTTCCCATCTCCACAAGCCCGGCCACTATGTTCTGGGTTGTCGTTGACTTTCCAATGCCGCCCTTTCCGTATATCGCTATCTTTCTCATTCTTCTTTCTCCTGTTTAATATTTTGAAACCCTGTCTTTACATAATACAAGGAGAGTGCCACAAAGTGAGGAAGCAGCATTATTTTTATATAGCCTTGATATCAGGCTATTTTTCACCTTTTTAAATTTAAACGACCGAGCAGGGTGATCGTAAATATCCTACTATCCGGTAGGATTGAAGTTGATACCTACTGTATGGTAGGAAGCATTTTTGAAAATATATGGTAAATCCTGATTCAGGGTATGTATTTAAAATACCAGGCTCTCTGTCTTCAGATACTTATTTATTCCGCACATGAAATTGTGCAGCATGCACATGTTATTGTGCATTTTTATTTTACAATTTCATTCCTAATAGCGCATCTTATGTTTATCAATAACTAAAGCTTTGTCATTCAAGGCTCTCAACTGTTTTCATATGTTAATAAAAGATATGGTATGATGTTAGTAATTGAAAGTAGGCTGAAGGCTAAAGTAAAGGCGGAAGGACCTAACAGCCTTCAACTAAAATGCTTCAGTCTGTTATATCAAAAACTCAATGGAACAGACCCCCTGCTTTATGCAGCACAAAAGGCGATTGGCCCGAGGCAGCTTAATGATGAAGAGGCAAGGGATACTGCAAGGAGGGCATATCAGAATAATCCAAAGCTTAGTTCTGAAAATCCAACCTTTCAAGAGAAGGTTATCTTGCATTTCTTGAAAGATTCTTCAGATTAGCCTGTGAGAACAGTAAAAGGGAAACCAGGCTTGCGATGGTAAATACGGACTGGCGGGATTTTCAGAGTACCCCTGCCATGGATGAAAACAGAAAGAACTTCATAATGATAGATGATTATCTGCGTGCGCTTGAAAAGGGCGGATAAAATCAGGATACAGATATTAGGGGCATAGAGTAAAGAAATTTTAAGTAAAAATGGATTTCCCGGTGTACCGGGATCAATGACCCGCCTTTCATGGGAATGACAGGCTGATGGATACTATCTCAGGATATGATAACTCTTACCATGAATGATAAGAAGGGTGGGCATCTTCTCAACCTCGCCCTCTTCATCAAATGATATCGCTCCTGTCACACCTGAATAGTTCTTATATTCAAGCAGTGCCTGCTGAAAATCAGCCCTGGTATTGATATCATTTTCAATAAAAAGCCCCTGTATCATCTTTATGGTGTCAAAACCGGTGGCAGCCAGCAGGCCTGGCTCTTTACCATAAATCTCCCTGTACTGAGTTACAAAGTCCATGATGCTCGCTGATTCATTGTCCGCATAAAAGCCTGTGGGGAAAACAGCACCCTGAAGATATTCGGATGTAGTTTTTAAAAGGTCACCTGAGGGCCAGAGGCTGGTGCCCAGAAACGGGACATTAAAGACATTGTAAAAAGGGAACTGCGGTGCAATAAGGGCAATATTCTGGCTGTTGTCAGGTATAAACACCGCGTCAAAATCCACAATCGGATCTGTCTCTGCATGATATTCTATATCTACCATATCAGGCCCTTCTGCATCAGGGTCCATAACGCCGGGCCGCCTGGAATCAGGCATACTTCTATCCGGTATTTCATCAGGGAAAGACTCCTCCTCGCCCTGCACCTCATCTTCTACAGCCTCAAGGCTATCTTCAGCAGTTGCCTCCAGAGGCTCACCCTGCACAGCCTGATCTGCACCCTCCTGCCCTGGTAAAGGGGCTCCTGAATTTTCCGCATCTGCAAAACCAAGTTTAATAAGCCTCTGGGTCTTCAGCCTTTCAAAAACAGACCTTGGCCTTGGATAGTAAAGCCCTGCCATTTTTTTTATCCCATCGGCAAAGTCTGTATCATCCGCTTTATAAGATTCAACAGCGGTTATTTCACCGCCCATTTCATCCACCCTGTCCCAGAAGGTTTGCATTAAATGCCTTCCATATGAGCTGTCCGGGTAAAAGATCCCGAACCTCAGCATGCCCATGTCGCCAATTGCCTTTGTTACAAGGGCCTCCACCTCTTTATCAGGGGTCAGATAGTTCCTGAATACCCATTCACCAACCTTTGTTATATCAGGTTTCTGTGTAAAGGTTATGATAGGCACACCATCTTCCTGGGCCTTTTTTGCAGCAGCAGCAGACGCTGACTGCGAGAGAGGGCCGATTATGGCAATAACACTCTCCTTCTGGATAAGTTCGGTAATGGCATTAACAGTATCTTCCGGTGAGGCATTCGTATTCCTGATAACAAGCTCTATAGAGACCCCGGCCTCTCCTTCACCGAACAGATCAAGGCCAAGCTGCAACCCCTTTAAGATCTCCTCGCCGTACAGGGCATAGTCACCCTTGAGCGGCAAAAGACAACCTATAACCTTTCTGGTTACCATGATATTTTCTTCTTTTGCCTCGGTAATTTGGGATAAGAGCGCCCTGCCTTTTAATGCAACCCCTTCATCGTTCTGCTCAGATGCGGAATTGACAGCAAGGGTTGCAAGCCTTTTCGCCTGCACAAATGCGTTTCTGGCAAGGGCTATTTCAGCCTGCCTCAGGTTTATGGCAGGCATGAACTGGCTGATGCCGTCAAGCCTTTTGATCCTGTTGAGATCTGCCTCACTCGACATACTGATAATATCATTAACAGCTTTGGCAGTTTCAGCCTCATAATCCCCTGTCACGCCTGATGCCCTGGCTGTCTTCATTGATACAGTCACCCAGAAGCAGGCCTCATGCATGAGGCCCATTGCCCTGTTTGCATCACCAGCCAGCCTCTGCATCTTGTAGCGTTCAGGGCTTTCCGGATAATCCTTTAACCACTCTGCTGCAAGTGTAACGGTACCTTTATGATCCCCTGTATGATAAAGGGAGAAGATCCTGTAATACCTGATAATGCGGGCATCAGGGTGATCCGGCCTGTTTTTGAGTATCTTGGTGAATGCCTCAAGGGCACTTTTATACCTGCCTGCCTCGTAATCGGCCAGGGCATTTGAATAGCCAGCACTGCTCTTTACTGTTTTTACAGGCAATATACCCTTGTTCCCTGTTGTCCCGCAGGAAAAAAAGAGAAAGGCCATCCCCGCTAAAATCACGGGGACAGCCTTTTTTATAAGGGATTTAGTAAAATGCACTAGTTTTTATCCTTGCCAACTTCCTCAAAGTCCGCATCAACAACATCATCATCATCCTTTGCCTTGCCTGAAGCATCGCCTCCAGCTGCTCCACCTGCCTGCTGCTGTGCCTGCTGCTCAGCAGTGGCCTTTGCGTACATGGCCTCTGCTATCTTGTGTGATGCCTGGGTAAGCTCTTCGGTCAGGCGCTTGATCTCATCAACATTGTCGCCTTCCATGGCCTTTTTCAGGTTTGCAATGGCGTTTTCTATTGCTGACTTAGATGTCGCATCAAGATCCTTTACATCTTCCTTGAGGGACTTTTCTGTTGTATAGATCATGCTGTCAGCCATGTTTCTGGCGTCAACAAGCTCCCTCTTCTTCTTGTCCTCATCTGCATGCATCTCAGCGTCTTTCATAAGATTTTTAATCTCCTCTTCTGAAAGTCCACTTGATGCGGTTATCTTTATTGACTGCTCCTTGCCTGTGCCCATATCCTTGGCTGAAACGCTTACTATACCGTTTGCATCTATATCAAAGGTTACCTCTATCTGGGGGATTCCTCTCGGTGCAGCAGGGATACCCATCAACTGGAAACGGCCAAGGGTCTTGTTGTTTGCAGCCATCTCCCTTTCACCCTGAAGCACATGTATCTCAACAGCGGGCTGGTTATCTGCGGCGGTGGAGAATACCTGGCTCTTTTTGGTCGGGATCGTGGTGTTCTTTTCTATCAGTTTTGTAAATACGCCGCCAAGGGTCTCAATACCCAAAGAGAGGGGCGTAACATCCAGAAGAAGGACATCCTTAACATCACCCTTCAACACACCGCCCTGGATTGCAGCTCCAACAGCAACAACCTCATCCGGGTTAACACCCTTGCTGGGCTCCTTGCCGAATATCTCCTTTACCTTTTCCTGTACCTTGGGCATCCTTGTCATACCTCCAACAAGGATTACCTCATCCAGTTCACTGACCTTAAAGCCTGAATCCTTGATGGCAATATTGCAGGGGTTGATCACCCTCTGGATAAGGTCATCAACAAGGGCCTCCAGCTTCGACCTTGACATCTTTATATTAAGGTGTTTCGGACCGCTTGCGTCTGCCGTAATAAATGGCAGGTTGATATCGGTCTCCATTGAGCCTGAAAGCTCTATCTTGGCCTTTTCAGCTGCCTCTTTAAGCCTCTGGAGCGCCATTTTGTCGCTCTTGAGGTCAATACCCTGATCCTTTTTAAACTCGTCGGCGAGGTAGTTAACTATCCTGTTATCAAAATCCTCTCCGCCAAGATGGGTGTCGCCGTTTGTGGATTTCACCTCAAACACACCTTCACCTATTTCAAGGATTGATATATCAAATGTACCGCCGCCAAGGTCAAATACGGCTATCTTTTTATCACCTTTTTTGTCCACCCCGTAGGCAAGTGATGCGGCAGTGGGTTCATTAATTATCCTTAATACGTTTAAGCCTGCTATCTTGCCCGCATCCTTTGTTGCCTGTCTCTGGCTGTCATTAAAATATGCAGGCACGGTAATTACCGCCTCTGTAACAGGTTCGCCAAGGTAATCCTCTGCGGTCTGTTTCATCTTTACAAGTATCATGGATGATATTTCAGCAGGGCTGTAGTCCTTGCCGCGGCAGGTCACCTGCGCATCACCGTTTGATGCCTGGGTTATCTTGTATGGAAGAATACCGACATCCTTCTGGACATCAGGAGAGGCATACTTTCTTCCAATAAGTCTTTTTACCGCAAAAATAGTATTGTCAGGGTTTGTTACTGCCTGACGTTTTGCTATCTGACCTACAAGCCTCTCGCCCTTGTCATTAAAGGCGACTATTGAAGGTGTTGTCCTGCTTCCTTCCTGGTTCGCGATTACAACCGAATCACCGCCTTCCATAACAGCAACGCAAGAGTTTGTAGTACCAAGATCAATTCCTATAATTTTTCCCATTTTTATTTCTTATCCCCCTTTACTCTATATTATTTTCTTCACATGCCCCCTGGAAGGTCTCGTCAGGGATGTTATCATCAGATACCCCCTTGCTGATAACAACCATGGCAGGTCTAATTAATCTCTGGTTAAGAAGATAGCCCTTCTGAAACACCTTTAGGATCTTGCCTTTTTCCACGCTGTCGCTTATCTCCTGCATAACAGCATGATGAAGGCACGGGTCAAAATCTTCACCAATGGTTTTTACCTCGGAAAGGCCTGACTTTGTAAGTATATCCTTCAGCCCCTTGAGTGTAAGCTCTACCCCTTCTATATGGGCATTATATGATTCTTCATTGCAGGAGTGGCTAAGCGCTCTTTCAAGGTTATCAATAACCTGGAGCAGCTCTTTTATTAGCCCCTCATTTGCGTACTTATATAACTCCTCTTTATCCTTTTTGTTCCTCTTGATAATATTCTCTATCTCCGCCTGTGAGCGAAGGTATTTGTCATAATTATTCTTTGATTCTTCCGTGAGCTCTTCTATCTTTTTTGAAAGATCATCCATGGAGGGCTCTTCAGATGGATTTTCAGAAGCCCCTGCTTCATCCTTTACTGTTGTAATACCCTCTTTTGTTTCCGGTTCATCTCCCCTGACATCAATTTTTTTACTCTTGTCCATTAAATCCCTGTGCATAATCCTTTAAACTGACTCCTTAATATGATCTGATAAAAGGCCTGTAAAAAACCACTGTTACCTTAAGCATCTGGTTTTGCTTTGTCAAGGCAGGGAAATGAAGCTTGATTAATTATTTTTTAAATTCTTTCCAGCAGGTTATCAGATTTTTCAGGTATGTGTCTGTCTGCCCCAGATTATGGATATAGTAATCACTGTGGGGTCTGATCTCTTCTATCTTTATCCTGACTGTTTTAACCAGAGAATCAATCAAGCATGGCGCAAATTCCCTTGTAAGGATACGGGTTTCATGATCATTTTTACCTGTTGGCTTTATATAGAGACCCTCTGTGCCGGCATTTATCATGGCAACCGCATCGTTTATTAATGACTTCCTGGTGTAAAAGACAGCAGGCACACCGGGGTATTCCTTCCTTACCCGGCCAATATTACCAATTCCATATTTATTGTTCTGCCCTGCACGGGCGCATGCACACATAAACAGGGAACGCCACCCGTCTACTATAGAAAATAGCCTCTTCAGGTATTCATTTGTCCTGTCACCATTAAAGGTATCGAGCCCTTCATATACATTGTCAAGGGTGTTAATGCCAGATGCAATGGACTCAAGCTCTTCCTTTGGCGTGATACAGGGGAGGGCGCAATCCCTGTCAAGGCCCCACAGGTCTAATAGAAAGATGCCGGGGATACGTCCGCTAAGTTCCTTTACGGCCTCATCAAAGTTATAGACCTGAACAAATTTGAGCCCCTTCCCAAAAGGGGCAATCTCGTTTTTCACAAGATCGTGTTCAAATGGGGAATCATCCATGAAACATATAATAAGTTCGGTCTGCATTCAATCCAGACCTTTCCCTGTAAGCATTTCAAGGGCCTCCATGTATTTTTCATGCGTCTTTTCTATAACCTCAAATGGAAGCCTGGGCGGCGGAGGTGACTTGGGCCAGTCAAGACCGTTCAGGTAGTCCCTCAGGTACTGCTTGTCAAAACTCTTCTGTGCCCCTCCGGGTTTATAGCTCTCCATCGGCCAGAAGCGGGATGAATCAGGTGTAAGCACCTCATCAATAAGGATGAGCCTATCCCCAATAAAACCGAACTCAAACTTTGTATCAGCGATTATTATCCCCTTTTCCGCTGCGTATTTTCTCCCGGTTTCATAGATCGTGAGGCTATAGTCCCTGATCTTTTCAGCGGTATTTTTCCCAAGTATATCAATGGCCTTTTCAAAGGATATATTTTCGTCATGCTCCCCCTGCTCTGCCTTTGTTGATGGGGTGAATATGGGCTCCGGCAGGATCTCAGATTCCTTAAGCCCCTCTGGGAGTGGAATGCCGCATACAGCGCCGCTCTTTTTATAATCATTCCAGCCTGAACCTGAGATATAACCCCTTACAATACACTCTACCGGCAGAGGCCTTGCCTTTTTTACCAGCATGCTCCTCCCGATAAGATCATTTTTATACTTTTTTAATGGCTCAGGGTATTCATCAGGGTTTATCGAAATAATATGGTTTTCCACAACCTTTTTGAGTTTTTCAAACCAGAAAACCGATATGGCTGTGAGAATCTTACCCTTGTCAGGCACAGGGTCATCCATTACAACATCAAATGCGGATATGCGATCGCTTGCCACGATAAGGAGTTTATCCTCTATCTCATAAACATCCCTTACCTTTCCGCGCCTTGCAGTGCCTATATCCTTAAAGTCAGTTCTGGTTATTACATTACTGGCCATTGTTACCTCCCCGGAGTATATTTTTAGTTTTTAAAGAGAAGGTATAATTTCCTATTTGGGTTTTAATGTCAAGAAAGGTGAATGCCCCTTTAAGGTTTTTATACTTTGCCTGTTTTCATTAAT
>JAFGFM010000204.1 GCA_016931115.1 Deltaproteobacteria bacterium
AAATAATGGGTTAGATTTAGGACTTTTTTGTAATAAATGCAAGAAAGAAAAGATAGAAGTCCGAAGACAGAATTCAGAATTCGGAAATCAGAAAAACAGGCTGCCGTCTTCGCCAAGCCTATGCTGGTCCAGGAAAGCCTTTTAGGCAAAAGACTGATAGGGGAAGAAAAGGCAGGGTTACTGAATTTATCCGCCGTCGTCTTTCGGCTATGGCGGGACAAGAGGGGTCAAGGGAAGAACAAAAAGTTAAAGCTTCGCCTTGCACCTTATGTGTATGTGGGGAGGCTGTTAGATTATCAGGTTAAAGTCCCAAACCTTATAACTAACAGCGTACCCCCTTTAAACTCCCCCCTCTTTTTACATTATTTCCCGGTAGTTCGATCGTATACTACTTCACCGTTGATAATGGTTTTCTTAACAATTATCCCGTGTACTTCTGTAATATGAATTTCATAGGGATTTCTATCTACCACGATCAGATCAGCCAGCATACCCGGCTCTATGCGTCCTGTCTTATTCCCGTTCCCCATCTGCCTTGCAGAATTTTTTGTAAACAAATCAATCGCCTGTTTCAATGTAATCTTCTGGCTTTCACCGAGTATGTCACCACCCTCCCCCGGCCTCTGGCGTGTCACCAGTGTTTCTATGGCAATCCATGGGTTGACTGAAGGCACTACATTCCAATCAGAGCCGGCTACAACCAGACCACCTCCTTCAATGGCATCTTTTACGGGCGTCCAGCGTTTCATACGTTCAGGTCCTATGGCCTTTGCAATATCAGCAATAATAGGATTGGGATACCAGATGTATGGTGACATCTCGAATGTTGCAGCAATGCTTTTCGCGCGACGAATGTCATCCATATTTATAAAACTGTTATGTCCGGTGTTGTGATACAAACCGGTGAACCCGTTTGCCTGGCGTGCTGCTTCAATGGCATCAAGACCCTGGCGTACTGCTGCGTCACCTGCCGCATGAAACTTAACCGTAAGACCCATTGCGTCAAATCTAGTCACAGCCTTTTTTAAAATATCAGTTGGTATCAGGAGCAGACCCTTGCGACTCGCATCGTCGTCGCGCCCTTTAATAATGTCCTCATAGGGTTCCAACATCGCAGCAGTATGGCTATCAGTGGGGACGCCATCTAAAAATAGTTTAACGCAGTCCGGGCATATGCGATCTTTTGCATACAGATTACGCTCGGCGATCACTGTATCAGCAAAAACATTATCAGGGCTCCATTGGAAACAGAGCCGCACTCTCTGTTTTAGCTTCCCTGAATCAGCAAGTGCCACATATGTTTTAGCTAACTCTCTGCTCACAGCAGCATCTGTTAATGAAGTAATGCCATAAGAGAGCATCTCATTTAGCGCCCACTCTAGAGCAACAAGGGTCTCTTCCTGAGTCGGAGGCTTTTCCATAACCCTAAGCAACTGACTGGCGGCTTCTCTCAACACACCTGTAGGATGCCCTTCCTTATCACGCTCTATAATGCCACCCTTTAAATCAGGAGTCTCTCTGGTAATACCGGACATTGTAAGTGCAAGCGAGTTGGCCCAGGTGCTGTGGCCGGAAATATCCCTTAATACAACCGGATTATTTGGAGAAACTTTATCCAGCATTTTACGATCAGGCATTCCGCCCAGTGAATCTGCATCCCATTGTCCACCAGTGATCCACCCTTTCTCCTTTTTTCCTCTGACACACTCAGCTATTGTCTCCTGAATTTTCTTCAATGATGAACCCTGCTCAAAATTACAACCCCGCTTATAGCCTGAGCTTGGATGCACGTGTGTGTCATGGAATCCGGGCAGCACCGTATCACCGGCAAGGTCTATAACCTGTGTTGCTGACCTCCTGTAACGATTTACAGTCTCCATGTTACCTACTGCGAGGATAATGCCCCTTTCCCCGATTGCCATAGCATCTAAGGTTGCCGACTCAGTGCAAATCTTGCCATTGGTAAGAATCAGGCTTGCTCCGTTCATCTCTGAAAGGTTAACAGCATGAACGACGGTTGTTGCCATAAGCAAGGTTAAAAAGGTGATAATCGATATTCTGATTGTATTTGTCATATTGATCCTCCTAGAGTCATATAATTTTATCATCTGCCTCATTTTTATTTCTATCACCAGCCCCAGATCTGTTAACCCTCTCACAGATCCCCGCTGTCATAAACGATTTCACCGCCTGCAACAGTCATGAGAATTTTCAGGTCTACAATCTTGTGAGGATCAATGGTTAAAATATCATTATCCACCACAAAAAAATCAGCCAGTTTGCCTGCCTCAACAGATCCCTTGACATCCTCCTTGTGGTCAAGCCAGGCATTGTGAATTGTGTAAGTGGCAATAGCTTCTTCAATAGTTATGCACTGCTCAGGTCCGCTCGCTTTTCCTGTAGCCTTTGATTCCCTTAATACTGCCCCCTGCACACCTGCTCTCCAGTCAGGATATATAACCGGGGCATCAGAGCTGTTTCCGACATGCAAACCGGCATCAAGCATGGACCTTAGCGGCCATTGATACGCAGATCTTTCAGGCCCCACCACTGTCTGCATGTGATCGGAGATTGTCCACTTGATTGGAGATTGGACATTAAAGGCTATTTTATAATCACTTTTACTGTTAAACCTGCTGACCTTCCTTATGGTTTCCGGCAGGGTGAAATCGCTGTGTATGATATAGTGACGGGCATCCCAGGGGTCTTCCTCTATACACTTCATATACTGGTCCGTGATAATATCGATTGTCCGCTCTCCGCAGCTGTGAATACCGATCTGCATTCTATTGCCATGGGAAATCCGGATCAACTCACGCAGGTTTTTTTCCTGTTCTTCGGGATTTTCCCCCTCGGTTACCAGAAACCCGTATGTTCCGTCCAGATAGGGTTTATGCATATATGCTGTTTTAAGAGGCGGAATACCATCCCCGATTATTTTTGTACCTGCTATCTTCAGCCAGTCATTTCCGAAATTATAACGGGCACCCACATAGGTAAAGGCATCTTTAAGTATATCGATTGTTAACTTCCCGAAACCTCCCATCATGAGGAGCATATTTACGCGGCATGTCCATTTGCCTTGTTTTTTGGTTTCATTATACACATCACTGTAACAGGCCCATTTTTCCCTATCCACTCCGGCATCGGTAAAGCTTGTTATACCGAGTGAATTCAGTTCTGCCATTGCAGCCGTGATGGCATTTTTACGCTGTGTATTGGTAGGCGGAGGAACAAGTACACGCAGATTTATAGATGCCTTTTCGTATAACAGGCCGTCAGGTTCGCAGGCTTTTGTTTTACCGATCCTGCCACCCACAGGATCGGGTGTATTACGTGTTATTCCGGCAATCTTTAGTGCGAGACTGTTGACCCAGGCACGATGACCCGAGTATTCCGTAAGCACCACCGGATTATCCGGGGCTACCCTATCAAGATCATTTAGCGACGGTTTTCGATCAGGGTCCGCAAGACACTCATCAAGGTATCCTTCATCCCACCCTTCTCCTATTATCCATTCACCAGGTTTCAGTGTGGAGGCCTTGTCAGCTACCATTTTGACAATATCTTTTATTGATTTAACAACCGGGTATCTTATTTCAAGCTGGAGGGGAGGACGGGTCAATGCCCAGTCAGAAATATGGCAATGGGAATCATTAATACCGGGCATCATGGTGGCGCCATTGAGGTTTATTATCTTTGTTTTTTTCCCGGCAAGGGCGTTTATCTCATCATTATCTCCAACAGCTACTATCCTGCCATCCTTAACAGCAACTGCCCTGGCAATTGAAAATCTGCTGTCAACGGTCACTATTTTCCCATTATTAAAAACCAGGTCGGCCATCAGTGCGTCATGCAACTGGCTCGTTGTTCCCATAGCTGCCCTCCAATATTTCAGTTTTAAATATTGTAATTATTAATATGTCACAGCCGTCAAATAAAAAAAATACTCCTTTTGGAGTATTTTGGCAGAATAATGGGGAGAATATAATAACCTGTGACTGGTATAGGATGAAACTGATAATGGCTGAATCCGGCTATGGAAAACCGATCAATGCAGGGCTAAAAACACCCAAGTTCGGAAAGGAACAAAACAGGGCATACGCAAGATTAGAAAAAAGATTTTTATGGATGGATAAAAAGAGATGTCCTAAACACCTCCAATGATTTTATACACAAGGGCAGACCTTGAATTAACGCCTGTTTTTTCAAACAGATTCTGTATATGAGACTTGACAGTCAAATCACTGATATCAAGCCTGTCTGCTATCTCCCGGTTTGTTAAACCTTCACAAACGAATTTAACCACATCAAGTTGACGTTTTGAGAGATTAAACGCTGCTTTTGCAGCATTTGAATCGTGATTCCTGTTTTTATTAAGAATTATGTTATCAAAACTCAAGGATAAACAAGGGGCAAAGGCCCTGGCAAAACTTATTTCCCAGTCGGAAAAAGGTTGAGAACTCCTTGATCGAAGCAGGGCTATAAAACCTCTTACCCGGTTCTTTTGTTTTAGATATATCTCAAGTTCATAATGTATATTCTGCGGCTGGAAAAAGCCCCTGTAATACTCGCTGGATATGAAATCCGAATACTCTACTATCTCTTCCAGAGCGACAACTGTTTTGCCGTGAGGTGGGCGCGGCACAAGCTTGAGTGATTGTGAAGTGCCTTGAACATTTGAAAAGGGATCGAGTGAATAATAATATTCAAGGTATTCCATGTTCTTATTTTCATTTATGTTTCTGATATAAAAATCCGGGGAATATTTATTATCATCTTCAAGAACAATCACAGACCGGTCTGAAGGGATGTAATTATCTATATGGTGCAGGATATCATGCCTGAAAATATCCAGATCCGATTCACAGCTCAGATTGTATGCAATCTCCATAAAATCTATCAATTGCTTAAAATAAGCCTGTTTCATATATCACCCTTACGAAGTTGAATTTCTGTTCAATCCAGCTTTGGGTATTTTAAAATGCCCTGAATAAAATCAATCTCCGGCTGAGAGTCTATCCGGAAATGAATATTACTGGCAGACTGTACCACAAAAGATTTTATCTATCAATTTTCTGCTTTCGAAGATGTAAAAAAAGCAACCCAAAACGTCATCCCAGTGAAAGTGTGTCATTGATCCCGATCGCTTGTCAGTAAGTCTTGTCCCGGGGTCATGTTGGCTAGTGGCTAGTGGCTAGGTGGCTAGGGGAACGACCTTATTAATTAAATATTTATTTCTTCCAGTCGGTAATCTTCTTCTTTAGCTATCTTTTCTCCCCGCTGGACTGAATAACTCACTGCTGAAGGCGTA
>JAFGFM010000028.1 GCA_016931115.1 Deltaproteobacteria bacterium
AAAAACTATTTTCTTTAGAACATAAAACCCCGAAGGATCTTAAAAATAATGGTGGTAAATGGCAACTGCCACTACTAATTCTTCTATTACTCCTCCTGCCTGTCATGGCAGGATTACAGCATCACTATTTGGGAAAATTGAGTGAGGGTGAAAAACTACGTTTAAAAACAAACCTGGAGATTGCAACAAAAAATTTTACAAAAGACTTTGACAGTGAGTTGATGAAAATACAACAGGCATTCATGTTTGAGGAATATAAATCAATAGGATTTGAATCGCGGTTTAACAAGGCTTATTTATCATGGAGACAAACCACATCATTCCATGATCTTATAAAGGGTATATATTTTTGGGATTTCCAGGATGAAAAATCTAACCTATACATTTTTAATAGAGAAAAGGGGATATTATCACCAAGCGATTGGCCTAAAGAGTTTGATAAAATTAAAATAAATCGCGCTGATAAATCTGAGAGCCTCTCTGGTTCGTTCATCTACCTTCCATCAACTCCTATCTCAAAAAAATACCCCTTAATAATAACAGCAAATTTAGATGATCCGATAACAAATAATATGGACCCCCAGAAGAACGCATCGATGGGTTATATGATAACTGTCCTTGACCCGGATTTTGTCAGAAATAAGATGTTGCCAATCCTTATCGAAAAACATTTTTCACTCCATAATGATCTTCAGGTTGACATAGCAATTGCAAAAGGAAACAAACCCGATGATCTATTCTATATATCCAATCCTGAACTTGATATTACGGACTTCAATAATGCAGAGTTCCTCACCGAAATTGGAAGATTAGATCCGATGGACGCTGAACATTCCAAAGATATTAAAATCCCAAGATTTCTTAAAATTAACAAAACAATTTTGCCTGAGATGATTGATAAAAGGTCTTTTTCATTACTTATTATGAACTCCCTTAAAATAGTGGTTCAACAGCCGGAAACCTGGGAACTTATGGTTAAATTTAGAAACGATACCCTGGAAGGGATAGTAGCCAAGGCCAGGCATCGTAATCTTATAATAAGCTATTGCATCATTATAATACTTGGGATCAGTGTGGTCATGGTTTATGTTTCCTCTCGAAGGGCAGGGACATTGGCCCGGAGGCAGCTAAAATTTGTTTCGGGGGTTAGCCATGAATTGCGAACACCGTTATCAGTTATACGCTCAGCAGGTGAAAACCTGGCCGATGGTGTTATTACAGATATGGAGCAGCAGAAACAATATGGAAGGCTGATAAGGGATGAGGGCCGCAGATTGAGTACTATGGTAGAAAACGTACTTTCTTTTTCCGCCCTTCAGAATGGAAAAACAATATTAAATCTTAAAGCTGCAAGGATCATCGATATTCTGGAAGAGTTTGTCAATAGCAGATCAGGATCAAATGACTTGCCCAAGCGGAGCATTAAAATTGAATCTGACGATAATGTATTCCAGGTAAAGGTGGATTATAACTCAATAAAAATCGCGTTTAATAATATTATTGAAAACTGCATTAAGTATTCACCGGATGATTCACCAATCCTGATTCGAATCTGCTATGAATCTTCAGATAATCAACTTGCAATCAGTTTTGAAGATCATGGCAGGGGTATTGATCCTGATGACCTGCCTTATATTTTTGATCCTTTTTTCAGGGGAAAAAATACTGAGGATCAGAGGACTCCGGGCAGCGGCATCGGACTTAGTCTTGTAAACGATATCATTAAAAAACATGGGGGCAGGATAGAAGTGAAAAGCCATAGAAATAAAGGAACCACTGTCTCGGTTTTCCTGCCTGTCAGTCCGGATGCGGTTGAGGCATAAAAAATGAATGAACGCATATTGATCGTTGAAGATGAACCCGGACTCCTGCTGACTATCAGTGATCGTCTCACCAGTGAAGGCTATAATGTGGAGAGTGCTGAAACAGGGCATGCAGGTTTTAAAATGGTACTTGAAGGTCTCTATGATCTAATAATTCTTGATATCAATTTGCCCGGGAAAAACGGATTTGATATATGCAGAGACATGAGAGGCAAAGGAATCAATACTCCTGTGCTCATGCTTACTGCAAGAGGCGAAGTTATTGACAGGGTACTGGGGTTAAAGCTTGGAGCCGATGATTACCTGACTAAACCCTTTGAAATGATCGAGTTACTTGCAAGGATTGAGGCCCTGCTAAGACGAAACAGCAACAGCAAACAACAATATTCAACTGAAAAAGGCTTCCATTTTGCTGATATCTATGTGGACTTTGAAGCAGCAGAAGTATTTAAAAATGGCGAAAAGGTGGAACTCCTTGCACAGGAATACCGTCTGCTTCGTTATATGATAGAAAATCGAGGAAAAACCGTTTCACGGGAAGAGCTGTTAAGCGATGTATGGGATTACAACTCTGCACCAACCACACGCACAGTGGATGTCCATATCGCCTGGCTCAGGCAAAAACTGGAACCGAATCCAAAACACCCCCGGTATCTCATAACTGTCCACAGGCTTGGGTATAAATTTATATCAAACCCGTGACTAGTTTTTATGCATCATATAACTTACAGCCTTTTCAAGGCCGTCAAGGGTGAGTTCAAACATGGGGAATATCTCACGGATCATGCTTATTGTCCTGGTATATGACCAGTGGGCCTCAAGCTTTGGGTTAAGCCAAATACTGTGAGGGAATGTGTCCGCTATGAACTCAAGCCTCCTGTAGCTCGGCATGCCTGAGTACTCTTCAAAGTATATGGAGCCATCCTGTGCCATGAGCTCATAGGGTGCCATGCTGGCGTCACCTACTATTATAAACCTTGTTTCAGGGTCAAGCTTTACAAGGTCATTAACAGGAAAGGGTTTTCGCATCCGTGCAGGGTCCTCCCATAGACGGTCATAGATCGTATTGTGAAAAAAGAAGGTTTTTATGTCCTTGAACTGTGCCCTTGAATAATAGAATAGTGTCCGCACTATCTCGATGTAGGGCTCCATTGACCAGCCGCCATTATCTATTGCAAGTATGATCTTTAGCCTGTCCTTGAGGCTCTTATCAAATACGATCTCAATCTCCCCTGCATTTTTCATGGTGCGGTAAATGCTTTCATCTATATTTATCTGATCCTTTGGCCCCTCCGGCACCATGTTCCTGAGCCTTTTAAGGGCCTCTCCCATCTGAGCCTGTGTTAAAGGTCCATCCTGGGAATAGTCACGAAAGCGTCTGTCCATGGCCACCTTTAGAGCAGACCTGTTTCTGGATATGCCCCCGACCCTCATACCACCCGGATGATAACCTGAATGGCCAACAGGGGATGTGCCGCCTGTGCCGATCCATTTGCTCCCGCCGTGGTGTTCCTCTGTCTGGTCCTTTAATCTCTCCATGAAATATTTGATCAGCTCTTCAGGTGTCATGTCCTTGAGTTTTGATTCATCAACCCCAAGGGCATTTGCGATCTCTTTCGGGTTTTTAAGCCATTCCTCCAACAGGGCTTTTGCCATATCAGATATTATGGTCTCATCAGGGTCTTTAAGCTCTGCCCCCTCAAAGTGGTGAGCAAACACCTGGTCATATAGATCAAAATATCTCTCACTTTTTACCAGTATTGTGCGTGCAGCCGTATAAAAGTCATTGAGAGAATTGACGAGTCCAATGCTGAGCGCCTTTTGAAGCCTGAGAAAGGATGTAGGTGAAACCGGGATGCCGGCATTTTTAAGGGTATAGAAGAAATTTGTAAACAAGGGTGGAACTCCGACTTATATATCTATGTTAAGGTTTATTCTCTTGGGGCTTCGATAGACTGGTCTTAGGTTTACGGTCTTCGGTATTAGGTCTTCCCGAAAACCTAAAACCGTAAACCGTAGACCCATTATTTATTTTCCATGTCTTTCTATCACATTCCTTGCAAGTGAATAATCCGGGCTCTTTTTAAAAAGTATGCCTAAATACGGGGTCTTGCCCTTTACGAGGTCTTTTGCCTTAAAGTCAGGGTCAGAGCGCAGGGCCCTTATCCAGTTGATAAGCTCCCTTGTGGCCGGCCTCTTTTCTATACCATTTATCTCCCTCAGCCTGTAGAATGCTTCCACTGCGTTCTGTAGCAGCTCCTTATCTATGTCCGGGAAATGTACCCTCACGATCCTCTCCATCATATCCGGCTCAGGAAAGGCGATATGATGAAAATTGCAGCGGCCAAGGAATGGGTCAGAGAGATCCTTTTTAGCGTTTGATGTGATTATTATTACAGGGCGGTGTTTTGCCTTAATGGTTTTATCTATCTCCATGATATCAAATTCCATCTGGTCGAGTACATCCAGCATGTCATCCTGAAAATCTGTATCCGCCTTGTCTATCTCATCTATCAACAACACCACCTTTTCATCAGCGGTAAACGCCTGGCCGATCTTGCCCATCCTGATATATTCCGCTATGTTACTCACATCCCTTTTTGAATCCCCAAACCTGCTGTCATTAAGACGGGTAAGGGTGTCATACTGGTACAGGGCATCAACCAGCTTCATACTTGATTTCACATTGAGTACGATAAGCCTCATATTGAGTGATTCAGATATGGCATGGGCAAGCATTGTTTTGCCTGTACCCGGTTCACCCTTTAAGAGGAGTGGCATCTCTAACGCCATGGTAATATTTATGATCTCTGCCAGTTCATCATCAAGTACATATTTTTCAGCGCCCGTAAACTGGTTCGGGCTTTTTTCACAGGACATCTCTTTCTCCTTTATTATTCATCACTTCTATTTGCGCACATCCAAAAATGCAATTTTCTGGATGGATAATATTTATAAATTATCCTTTTACTGCCAGGTTACTGCGAGCAAAATGGCAGGGCGTATATATATAGATCGGTTAAAAAAATGTCAAATGGCCCCTGGTATTGACTGAAAAGCTTTCATGATATGGTCAAGCAGCATGTCCGCACGTTTTTGAATATTTATCTCCATATCAGTGGAAAACAGTGGCACGGTTATCATCTCAAAGCCAAGGCCGCTGTATGCCTTGTATATCTCCCTGTGAACCGCATTAACCTGTTCTAATGTATCCTTCCTCTGGTCATCCATAGTGTATTGGCCAAGCAGTTCAAAAAAGAAGACCTTCCTCTCATAATTGGCATCAGCTATATCAATGTATATCCTTTTATCAAGCTCTATCCCGGCTACTACCGCATAGGCGAGGTTATCAATGATTGATCTGTCCAGCACAGTCAGCCCCTCTTTCAGCCCCTTTTCCCTTTCCTTCTGCCTTTCATGGCAGCGGCGGCAGAATATCTGCTGGTCTTCCCACGGGTATAGCTGTTTGAATAAAGGGTCTGCCTCTCTTTTTGCCTGATCCTCCATGATGAGAAGCCTTGCTGTTTCATGCAGCACCTGTATGCCTCTTGATTCAAGCATGGTTATCACGCTTGATTTTCCGGAATGGGGGCCGCCTGTAATTATATATTTTTTTATCTTCTGCACCTGAATACCTGACCTCATTTTTAAGGGAAATAACAGCTGTTATTATTCACTTTATGATCATTTTTCAACAGATAAAACCATGTAAATTGGTAAGGGCATGAAAGGCTTATATAATGATTAACTGTGAACAAATGGCTAAAGGCATAAAGGTGTAAAATCCATTTGAGGAGTTTGTGGCAGGGTAAAATTAATTGCCGCCAAAACACGCAGAGAGTGTGTTAAAAACAACAGCAGTTACCCTGTTACAAAAGTTTTTGTGAAGAAGGGTTTCAGCCTGTTTTCATTGCGCATCCTTTTCAGCATGTTTAGCATCTCCTTCTGGCCATTTACCGAGAGCCCGATGGATTTTTCAAGGACTAAAATTGCATTTTCAAGCCCCATGTCATAGGCCTTTTCTACATCTTCTTTCCTGTATATATGTTCAGAGATCATTCCTGTCATATTTCCCCCAATCCTGTTTTTAGTGAATTACAAAGCAAAAACAGGGCCAGAGATACCTGCACGATAGCTTTTTTCTATTTTAGGTATAACATTTTGATATTTAAAGAAAATTATGGTAAATAAACATCGTCTGTCTCCCATTTTTTTCTTGGGTGGTGGGAAAAAAATCGGATATGCACATAAAATAGTGCATTCTCAAGGAATAAATGAATTTCGGAAAGGTATCCAGGTAAAGGATTGTTCAGGCAGAAAAGCCAAGTCTGATCATATGGAGAGTCTGTTTAATGAATAATATTACACTTATAGGTATGCCAGGATCAGGAAAAAGCACAACAGGGGTAATACTCGCAAAATTACTCTCCTTTGAGTTTATTGATACTGATATATTGATCCAGCTTAATTTAAAAAGGTCGTTACAGGATATTGTTGATAAAGAGGGTCATATATTCCTTAGAAGGGTTGAGGAGGATGAGATATTGAAAATCAGTCCTGACAGGTGTGTTATTTCCACCGGAGGGAGCGCGGTTTACAGTAAAAAAGCAATGGCGCATCTAAGCTCTTTTTCTGTAATCTGTTTTCTCAGGGCTGATTTTAGTGTCATAGAAAAAAGAATCGTAAATTTTGATCAGAGGGGTATAGCAAAAGCCGGGGATCAATCTTTTTATGACCTGTTCATGGAACGTCAGCCCCTTTATGAAAAATATGCTGATATAGAGATAGATTGCAATTCGTTATCTCAGGAGGAGGCAGCAGGAGTTATCGCAGAAAGAATAATGGGATTACCCGGCCTAAAAAAACCTGCATAAGCAATTAATCATGTTTGATTTTTAATGATATTAATGTATATAACTGTCCAGAAGTTATACTAAAAAAAGGAGTAATAAAAATAATGCAGATACCAAAATTTGACCCAAAAGAACTGGAGGCGGTTGGCAAGACCCCTGCTACACCATTTTCTCCTGAACTTAAAATATTTAACTCTCCTGTATCCATGAGGGATGCATATTACGCAATGACAAGAAGAAAGCCGGTCTGGCAGGTATCAGGGCTTGATAGCCGTATCTTTACACCCAGGATCGTGCCTGATAATGTGGCCCGCGCCTTTGTGCTTGAGGGTCAGCCCTTTGACATGGCAAAAGAGGGCGGCGGAAAAGACATGTTCGGTATTGAGTGGGAGTTTATCCCTGTTGCCGGCGGTTCCATGGTGCGGCCCGGTAAACCCTTTATGGAGGATGCAACAGAGTGGTATGACAAGGTTGTATGGCCTGATATAGATTCATGGGACTGGGAAGGGAGCGCAAAGCTGAATAATGGCACATACCTGACAGAAAAGACCTTTAACCTGGTATGGTTCCAGACAGGTTGGTATGAAAGGCTTATATCCTTTATGGATTTTGAAGGGGCCGTAATGGCAATGATCGATGAAGATCAGAAAGAGGCGGTAAAGGAGTTGTTCCATAAACTCTCTGACCTCTATATAAGGATATTTGAAAAATACCTGACCTATTATCAGCACATAGATGGTTTCTATATCCATGATGACTGGGGTTCACAGAAGGAGACCTTCTTTTCTCCTGCTACCGCAGCAGAGGTAATTGTCCCTGCCATGAAGAGGGTTACTGATTTTATACGTTCAAAAGGAAAGGTCACTGAACTGCACAGTTGCGGACAGCTTTTTAAGCAGGTTCCCAATATAATCGCAGCAGGCTGGGATGCATGGGCAGGCCAGGAGATGAATGATACCCATAAGATATATGAGATGTACGGGGATAAGATAATGATCGGTGTGATGCCTGAAAAATATGATATTGAAAAGAGCTCAGAGGCAGAACAGATAAGAATGGCAAGGGAATATGCGGATAAATTCTGCAAACCCGAGAAGCCATCATTCTTAAACTTTATGGGGTTAAAATATGTGACCCCTGCATTCCAGGAAGAGCTCTATAAACAGTCACGTATAAATTACAGCAAATAGTTTTCATAATGGCGCTGATCCCAAAATGTCAGCGCCTTTTTTTATAATAAAAAAGAGACGGATATATTTTTCCACTAGCCCATTCCGATATTTGCGGTTATAATGTGCCCGATTTAACAATCCATATATTTATACAGGATGCCTGCCTTATGCAGGCCTGCTTTATCAACCTTAATTAATGGAGGATTTTATGACAAAGTCAAGAGATACCCAGAAGGAGACCAAGAAGAAATCTGAAAAATCCTTAAAGGAAAAACGAAAGGAAAAAAAGGATAAAAAGGCCCAGAGAAAATCAGGTGAATAATCCTATTGAGGTTAAGCGTCAACTTGCTCTGACAGGTAAAGATACAAAAGAGAATAAAGATATCTGTCAAATCCAAATTATACAGGGGAATGTCCGCTCAGGGCCTTCCCCTTTTTAAATTAAACCTGAGGAGACGTTTATGGCCAGAAAGGATAAAGGCAAAGAGACCCCATCCTCCCCTGAAATATCAAAAGGCAATTTCAGGGATGATATCTATCGGCATATACAGTCAACCCTTGGTAATGACCCGGGAAGGCCTGATAATTACTCCTGCTTTATGGGGCTATCCTACAGTATTCGTGACAGGCTTATAGAAAAGTGGATAAAGACCCAGAGGTCATTCTATGAAACCTTTTCTAAACGTGTGTACTACCTTTCAATGGAGTTTCTGCCCGGCCGTTTCATGATGAACTACCTCACCAGCCTCAGGATGCAGGAGGATGCCTCTGATGCAGTCAGGGAGATGGGTTTTAATCTTGAGGAGCTAGAAGAGGAGGAGTGGGATGCAGGGCTCGGAAACGGGGGGCTGGGCCGCCTTGCCTCATGCTATATGGATTCTATGGCAACCCTGGGCATGCCCTGCTACGGTTATGGCATACGCTATGATTATGGCATCTTTCATCAGATACTTGTGGATGGATATCAGCGCGAGCAGTGCGACAACTGGTCCCGCCGCACCAGCGCATGGGAGATCAGAAGACAGAACAGCCTGGAAAAGGTGATGTTTTACGGACGCACAGAATCCTATGAAGATGACATGGGCAGAAGTCGGGTAAGGTGGGTAGATGGTGAAGCAGTAATGGCAATGGCCTGCGATATACTTGTCCCAGGCTATAATAATGGTTTTGTAACGAACATGCGTTTATGGTCTGCGCAGTCAAGCAGGGAGTTTAACCTGGAGTATTTTAACCAGGGTGACTATATAGGCGCTGTGCAGGCAAAGGTTACAAGCGAGAACATATCAAAGGTGCTATATCCTTCTGATGAGGCGAGAGAGGGTAAGGAGCTGCGCCTCAAACAGCAGTATTTCTTTGTGGCAGCAACCTTGAGGGATATCATAAGGCGGTACAGGAAACAGAACCAGACCTTTGATAACTTTACAGACTATGTTGCTATCCAGCTCAATGATACACACCCCACAATAGCCATACCAGAGCTGATGCGTATCCTTGTGGATGAGGAGTGCATGGAATGGGATGACGCATGGGCCATCTGCGAAAAGAGCTTTGCCTATACCAACCATACTGTCCTGCCCGAAGCGCTTGAGACATGGCCTGTTGATCTTATAGGCAAGGTGCTGCCAAGGCATCTGGAGATAATCTATGAGATAAACCAGAGGTTTCTTGACATGGTAAGGGCCAATTACAGGGGCGATGACCGAATGCTTTCAAGGTTATCCCTCATAAATGAAAAAGGTGTAAGGTCTGTACGCATGGCCAACCTTGCGATTGTCGGGAGCCATTCTGTAAACGGGGTTGCTGCGCTCCATTCTCAGATACTTAAAAACGGTCTGTTTAACGATTTTGACAGGGTCTTCCCCGGTAAAATAATCAACATTACAAATGGTGTCACCCCCCGCAGGTGGCTTTACCAGGCAAATCCCCTCCTTTCTAAGCTGATTACCTCTGTTATAGGTGACAGCTGGATCACTGACCTCTCTCAGCTGAAACAGCTTATCCCCTATGCGGAGGATGAAGGGTTCAGGGAGGCATGGCACAATGTAAAGCTTGAAAACAAAAAACGCCTTGCCCGCTATATACTTCGTAAAATAAGGGTGGGTGTAAACCCTGATACACTCTTTGATGTGCATGTGAAAAGGATGCATGAGTATAAAAGACAGCTTTTAAACATCCTGCATGTAATCACCCTCTACAATCGTATAAAGGAAAACCCTGGCCGCGACCATGTGAAAAGGACAGTCCTGTTTGCAGGAAAGGCAGCCCCTGCCTATATGCAGGCCAAGCTCATCATAAAACTCATCAACTCTGTGGCTGACGTTGTAAACAATGACCTGGATGTGATGGGCATGTTAAAGGTGCTCTTTCTGCCAAACTACTGTATCTCACAGGCAGAAAAGATCATACCAGCGGCAGACCTCTCTGAACAGATCTCAACAGCAGGCATGGAGGCATCAGGCACAGGCAACATGAAGCTTGCCCTGAACGGCGCAGTGACTATAGGCACCCTTGACGGCGCAAATGTGGAGATAATGGAGGAGGTGGGAGAGAGCAATATCTTTATATTCGGGCTAAAGGCCTATGAGGTGGAATCCATGAGGGCAGGTGGATATAACCCATGGAACTATTATGATAATGACCCGGAATTAAAGAGGGCTATAGATATGATCGGGTCAGGCCATTTCTCACCAAAAGAGCCCGGGCTTTTCAGGCCAATAACCGCTTCACTTCTGGAGAGGGGTGATTTTTACATGCTCCTTGCTGATTACCGCTCATACATCGCAACACAGGAAAAGGTGGCAAAGGTCTTCAGGGATAAGGATGAATGGATCAAAAAATCCATCCTGAACACAGCAAATATGGGCAAATTTTCCAGTGACAGGTCTGTGCTTGAGTATGCCAGGAATATCTGGGGTATTAAACCGCCTGAGAGCGGAATAGGAACAGTATAATATGGCAATTTTACCCTGAGTCAGGGTACTGGAGGCAATATGGCAGAAAAAAAGAGAGACAGTGATGGTTCCATTGCCATTTCAATCGCAAGGCAGCCTGTGTTCAACACAAAAAAAGATCTGTGGGGTTATGAGCTTGTCTGCGTATGTAATTCCACGGATATAGGAGAGACAATATCGATAGAGGATAATGTTGCAGTAAATGTCGCATCAAGTAACTATACCGGCATACAGCAGGTGGTGGAGAGGGGAAAGAAGATAATCGTAAATTTCAATGAGAAAAATGTCCTGGATGATTCACCCTATGCGCTTCCACCAAAGCTTGCGGTAATCAGGGTCCCTGAAAAAATGCTTGTGAACAGTGAGGTGGTGGATTCACTGCTAAGGTTCAAAAAGGATGGGTATCATATTGCCATCGCGGGTTTTACAGGCGCATCAGGTTATGAAAAACTCTTTTCAGAAACAGAACTTTTGTGTGTGGACAGCTCTGAGATTAAAAAGGATGAGCTGAAGGAGCTTGTACAGAAGGGTAATGAATATGATGCAATGATACTTGCCGAGAACATAAAAAATGGGGACAGGTTTGATATGTGCCTTGAAACAGGCTGCTCGCTCTTCCACGGCCCATTCTTTAAGATCCCTGAGAAACTCTCAGTAAGAAAGATATCATCAAACGAGATATCAAGGTTTAACCTTTTAAAGATAATCGAGCAGGAAGACCCTGACTATAATGAGCTTGCAAAACTGATACAGTCTGATGTCTCAATAAGCTTCAGGCTCTTATCCTACCTCAATTCAGCGGCATTTGGTTTTACCCAGAAGATACAGTCCATTCACAAGGCCATCACCCTGCTCGGATGGAAGCAGATGAAGACATGGCTTAGGGTGGTAATATTATCGGATATGAACCAGAGCCCCAATGCCCCTGAGCTTATGTTTGTTTCAGCCCAGAGGGGAAAATTTTTAGAGACAATAACCAGGGAGCATGATTTCTGGGGGTTTGACCCTGACAGCCTGTTTCTTTTGGGCACCTTCTCGCTGCTTGATACCATGCTCGGTATGGAGATGAAGGAGGTGGTGAAGTATCTGCCCCTTGATGACAAGCTCAAGGCGGCCCTCTGCCATGACCCCAATAACGAGTATCTGCCTTTGCTCCAGCTTGCAATGCGCATGGAGGAATCAGGGTGGGATGAGGCAAACGCAATGATCAGGAACCTGAGCCTTGACCCGGTAAAGATCAGAAAGGCATTCCAGGATTCAATAGACTGGGCCAATGAGATAACCATGGTTCATGGAAAAACGAAAGAATAGGTTAAATTAATTAACCAAACCTACAAAAACTTAATAAAGATATGATGTGTTTTGATTTAATGCGGGGAATAAAATGAAATCCTTAATAAAGTTTGTGCTATGTATTTGTGTCTTTTTTCCTATTTCTGCCGTCGCTGATTCATGGGCACCTCCAGAGAGGAAAGAATTTTTTTCACCTGATAATAAGGTTCGTTTCACCGTTATTCCATCCAGGGGTTTTGATGAATTTGAAGTGGGGCCAGTTGGATTACTTGAACAAAAGAATGAAGCTGGTAAGTATGAGTTTGTATGGGTAAATAAACTTGTAAATGATACTACCCCTGTAAGTGCTATTGTTTCTGATTCCGGGAATTATATCCTTACTATCGATGATTACCTTAGTGCCGGTTACGGTGATAAAACAATCGTCCTTTATAATAAATCTGGCAATAAAATAGCAAACTTTGAGCTAGATGACGCCTTGTCAGAGGAGCAAATACGGAATCTACCAACCTCAGTGAGTTCGATCTGGTGGTATTGCGGGTCATCTGTAATAGATGAAGCTGCTGAACGTATATCCATCAGGATAAAGCCTACCAGAGCTGGTAATAAAGAATGTGGTGAAATCGTTATAGATCTTAAGTTACTTAAAATTTCATATCTGGAGGATGCCGGGGTAAACTCTAAGATGGGTAATTCAAATAATGTTAGAACCGCATCACCATCAAGTGCATCATTTTTCCCATCAAATGATGATAGAATCAAGGAGATTCGACAGGGGATACAGAAAGAAATTTTCGAAGCACCAGAGGTTATAAAGTTAATTCGAACTTTTCAATTTAAGTCTCGCACAGGTGAATTTAGTGATAATACCTCATATTTAGAACAAGAGAAAAAATTATATGATGATATCAAAAAAGCTATTCAGTCTGGCGTTGATTGTAATAAGAAAGACAAGCAAGGTAAAACCGCTTTATATTATGCCTCTGGATTTGAAGAAATTATTTTTTTGCTGCTTGAAAATGGCGCTGATCCAACTATAGATCTAGATGATTGGAATAATTCATTTTTAAATGCGGTAAGCCATGATCGGGTTAAGATGGTGGAAGCAATGGTAAAAGCTGGAGCCTCTTTGGAATACATTCATAAAACTAATGGTCATACACCTTTGACAATGGCAATGACGTTCTACTTTAGCCATAAATCCAATGAAATGTTAAAATTGCTCTTACAGCTTGGCGCAGATCCAAACAAAAAATCCCTATTTGAATATCCTCTGGACGCTGCTATACAATCAGATAACTGGGAAGGAGTAGATATTCTGGTAAAAGCTGGCGCAAATAAAGTCAACTTGAAAAAAGAAAATGCTTTATTCCTTTCTATCCATTTAAAGGATATTGAATCATTAAAAATGTTACTTAAAGAACGTTTTGAAACTCGTCCAGGAGATTATGTTTATGAAAGAGCAATTATTCAAGCTGCTTCTACAGGTTATGATGAAGGTATTAAATTACTTGTCGATAGTGGAGTAAGTCCGGATTCAAAATATGATTCCACACCATTAATGGTAGCCGCTAAGAAAGGTCGCTTAGCAACAATTGAAACTCTTATTAAGTTAGGTGCAGATGTAAATAAAACAGATGATTATGGGTTTAGTCCACTGGATGTTTCCTTGCTGTTTAATCATAAGGAGTGTGAAAATTTACTGAGAAATAATAGTGCTGTAGCGGGTGTTTTTACTCCATCCGTTTTAAAATTTATAAAGGGCGATATTGAGCGAATGAAAAGTACCAAAGAGAATTTGAAAAATTAGAGAAAATGAAATCCAACCCTATCAGATAATTTAACCCGACCTATGGGATTGATAATGCCTAAAGATCTGGACACATTAAACCGGGAAGAACTGGGCAGGCTTTTCCCGATTATTCTTTCTGAACATAGAGCAGAATGGAAAGAGCTCTTCAGCGAGGAGAAGAAAGGGCTTATCAGGCTTCTTACCAAGGAAATGGTGATACGGATTGAACACATCGGAAGTACCGCTGTCCCCGGCCTTCTTGCAAAACCTACTATTGATATCCTTTTAGAGATCCGGGATTATATAATTCATCAAAATGAGATAAAAGAAATAATGTCTTCTTCCGGGTATATCCACATGAAAGAGCAGATAAACCATATGATGTTTGTTAAAGGTTATACCCCTGAGGGTTTTAAAGGGCAGTGTTACCATATCCATATGGAGCCTGAAGGGGCTGAAGGTATATGGGACAGGCTATATTTCAGGGACTATCTGATCAGTAACCCGAAGGTAGCAGAGGAGTATGGGGCCCTGAAAAAGGTACTTGCAAAAAGATATGAATTTGACCGTGATGGCTATACAGATACAAAGACAGATTTTATTAAAAAGGTTACTATGGAAGCAAAGATGGTTATAAAAATAAAACATATATAAAATACCCGTGAAATTATATAATTATCCATATTAAGAAAAATTTAAACCGGCTGTAACCGTTAACAGGTGAAAAAATGTTTAAGCATATCTTTGATAAAATGGTTAATTTTTATAAAGAAAACCCTGTTTTTTCCAGTATAGTGGTCACAGTTATTGTTTCTATTTTAGATTATATCACCGGTAAACCCATTCAATTCCCTATACTTTATATCCTTCCGGTCGGAATGGCGGCATGGCAGGGCCGTGTGAAGACAGCCTATTTGATCTCAATCCTGTTGCCTTTGTTACGGATCGGGTTCCATTTCTCCTGGCATGAAACAGAATCAATGGGTGAAGCCCTGGACAATGCATACATTAGGATATTTGTACTGGTATTTTATACCTATTTGGTAAACAGGGTGGCATGGCAGACAAGGGCGCTGGAGAAAAAGGTCAAGATACTGGAAGGTATTTTGCCCATATGCAGTGTATGCAAGAGGATACGTAATGATAAAGGGGAATATGAACAGATAGAAAAATATATTACTGAACGTTCCGATGCGTTATTCAGTCATGGCCTGTGTAAAGAATGTATGAAGAAGTTGTATGGAGAGTATCTGGATGAGTAAGGAGAGTCTTAGTTACTGAAACGACGGGTTAAGTATGCAGGTCGTGGTTAGTAACCCGACTTTTTTTTAATGATATCAGAAAAAAGGAATGCTGTATTTTTGAAAATACTAAAGGGGGATTATTTGGTTGTTTCGCTTATCCCATCCTGCTACTGAAGGCCTTTCTTGAAAAACATGATTTAAAGTTATATTTAAATTTGCACCGGAGGCATGTTTTATATGCCACTGATATTAATCTTTAACCTTTAGTCGAACTTATGCCTCTCGATTTTATTATTTCAGCATTTGTATTGGGTATTGTTGTTGCGATACCGCCCGGATCAGTAACCATTATTGCATGTCAGCGCGCTCTGAAATTGGGGTTTCGAAACAGTATATATTTCACATTAGGCTCCTGCCTTTCTGATATTTTTTACCTTGCTCTTGTATATTTCGGAGTAGCCAGTTTTATTGCATCAAACCATATATACAAGATCTTACTGTGGTTTGTCTGCGGGTCTGTCCTGTTATTTATTGGCGGGACTTCGATATGCTCACTCTGTAATAAGAAAGAGCACGCGAAAACAATAGATAATTATCAGAGTAGCAGGTTTGCAACCTTTATTTCAGGAATTGTAGTAACATTATCAAATCCAATAACCATTGTTGGCTGGATAGTTGTAGCAGGAAATTTTTATCTTATATGGAATAAAAAATATCCAGGCATCAGAGACCATGGAATAATCACCATAGCAGTTATTATGTTTGGCGTGCTGGTATATTTTATACCATTAACATACATCGTGAGCCGTTTAGGTAAAATGCTCAAAGAAAAGTTCATTAACATCCTTATTCTTGTTGGAAATATCTTTCTGATAGTGTTCGGTGGCATGGCTTTTTACTATGCTGTTAAGTCAATTCAGCAACTTTTTGTCCTGTGAAGCTGATGATTATGGATTCTTTCCCACTACCTTTGCGTACGAATATGCATCTGCATACTCATTACCGATGCTCAGTTTCCCTATTTGTATTCCCTCTTTCCGATACCCGCATTTTTCTGCAACAAGGACACTTCCTTTGTTTTTTTTATTCATCTTTATTTCGATGCGGTGAAGATGCAGCTCTTGTTCAATGAACTCTTCTACTAATTTAACACTTCGCGATGCTATTCCCTTACCCCAATGTTTCCTATCGATAAAATATCCTATTTCGCCAATGTGCGGACGACGCTGGTCTATCATAACTCCTATCGCACCCACAACATCATCTCGAATAGTGATAGAGAAGTTATACTCAAGATTGTTCTTTCTTTTTTCTCTGTTTAGACGAAGATAGTCTATCTCGTCTTTGATGGTCTTCGGTTTGTTAGGGAAGTAGATGAAATCGGGGTGGTTCAGGATTTCCCAGAACTTTCTTGCATCACTTACTTGTTGGTACCTAAGTTTAATCTTGTTCATTTTTTTATTCCATACCCCCCAAACCTCGCGGTCTTGTTAATTTAAGGTCATAAGGTTTTGATTACATAAATTAGCTGGCTACTACATTCATAGCTTTTGCTCGGTCATAACACTCACCACATAGCAAAGTTACACCTGCAAACTCTTCTGATTCATCATTCCATTCACCACACGTTTTATTGACCATTTCTTCGCAAGCACTACACCAGGAGTCTGGTCTTAAATCACCGGGCTCTGGCTCAGCTGACCAAAAACCCCTTGGAATACCGTCTCGAAGACTTTGTATTATGTGTTGACACACATAAGTTGCTTGTTGTTTTCCGTGAGTTGAACACTCAACATATTTTTGGTCGTTGCTCATTGGTTCCTTACCTTATAACCTTAAAATAACCGGCCGGCGTGCTTTTTCGCCTGTGTCGGGTAGCCGGGGGATGTTACCACCCCCAAGCCCAACAAGAACCGCACGTGAGATTTTCACCTCATACGGCTCAAGCATTGATAAGGCATTGTTACACACCCGCCAATAAAATATAAATCTTTACTGACTTCACGATACGCGCCTTTTGGGATACTATTTTCATAGTATGTAGGTTGTGTTAAGCGAAGCAACACAACAATTTCCAGTCAATATTACAAATACCTTTTTAACAACCGAACTGGTGAACGTTTTATCGCCCGGTCGGATTTATCAAATAGATGCTAACAGCCTTTTTTTCTTACTATTTAGCGATTATGTATTTTTGCTAACCTGTTATTTTTACAAATAAATTATTAATTTAGATTTTCTATTTAGTAATTTTGGCAACGTTGCCAAAATTACTAAATGCTTTAAATAATGCCCATCTTAACCATATAACTGACAGCAGATGATAATGTATTCCGCACCCAGTCAAGTCTACTCTTCTTCGTCGTACCCAGTTCTTCTTTTTGCCAGAAGCATAATGATTCTGGCATCAGCATGCTTCTTGCCTCCCTTTCAATTATATACCTCTGTTCCTATACCGGTGAATTCTGACAATTGCTCTATGTTTTGTTTATTTTTACCTTTTTACCAACGTCCAACAGCCCGCGTCTTGATTTTGTTGGGTTACTCAATTCTGAGGAATAACCGCAACCGCATCGATCTCCACAAGAAAATCGGGGTGTGCCAATGCGGTCACAAAGATTGCGCTAATGACAGGTGGATTCGGACGTTGGCCCCACACTTTTTGGAACGCCTCGAATCCCGTCTGGACCGAATGGCCTTGCAGAATATAAACGTTCCACTTTACGACGTGTTGAAGCCCTGCGCCGCATGCCGCCAGAGCTGTCTCCAAATTCCGTAGCACCTTTTCCGTTTGCGCTCCGATGTCGCCCTTGCCAACAATGTTGCCGGAATCATCTACAGCATTCTGGCCACCGACATAGATTGTCGTTGTATTGCCGCTGACGACAACAGCCTGAGTGTATGCGGGATTCTTGTGCAAGCCTGCTGGATTGATATATTGTACGCTTCCCTGCATCTTCATTTGTTCCTCCTTTGGTGCGAGAGCCTGACAGCCCAAGATTAATAATGCGGATACGATCAATACCAATCGATGCATTGTCATTCTTCTACCCCCAACGGCCAGCTTACCAACCCCGCCGTGATTTCCGCAACAAGCAAGGAACCCTCTGGGGTGTCGGATAGCCGGGGACTGTTTCCAGTCCCGAGCCTCCTAAGAACTGTACGTGAGACTTTCACCTCATACAGCTCAAGCATT
>JAFGFM010000205.1 GCA_016931115.1 Deltaproteobacteria bacterium
AGCAGTAGCCCGAAGTATATTATGAAGCTTCTGATCAAAGTCAAGGCTAAGATCAACTGCCTCCATACGCACGAGGTATGGTTCCAGCCGATTGGCAAACCTTGCGCCATGATTACTGCAATAGAGCTGGAGCAATTTGTATAAATTCCCTGATCCCAGGGTGGTCTGGGACCTTCCAAAAGTAAGATGCCCTGTATCTCCCTCGATCACTGTCACATTTCCATAATCACCCCGCACTTCGCCAGTCTCGAATATGTTCAGGATGCTTTGTGCTGTTTTGATTTGTGTTGAAGTCAACATGCCTTATCCTCCTGTAAACTTATGAGCATAGGTGGATACTTATGATCTTTTATTGCAGCAATAATCAAAAGCACCAACCCAACCAGCACCATCAAAATACCCAATACCGCAACAATAACATAAACTATTGTCAAACCTTCTATTGAAATCATCTTCTCCTCCTCATTAAAAGGGTTATGCCAATTTTAAACAAGAAGTGTAATAGGAAATATCTTCTATTTTGATTCCCCTTCAACAACCCCTAATAAAAAAGGGGCTAAAGATAATATTCTTTAACAAACCTGATATTGCTGTGCCTCAGGAATTTTCACTATTAAATGTATAGGCTGACATCCATCGCCTTACATTTTGAAAGGTCTTAATTTTTATTGGGGTTTTCCTCTGCACCCTCACAATAGGATTCACCTGAACCATATTCTCCCCTCTCAATGGATGTCAACACTCCATTTTCAAAGCTAAGGATGGTGATGAATTTTTCTTATCCACAATTATAAACCCATTCTTCAGAAATTTGCATTCTCTCCTTAAACTCTTCTTCAGTCATATTGCCATTTTTTAGAGCCCTTAAAAGGCCGACAGTAGTTGATTCTGTTTTATCAGATGAAGTAGGAGGACCACATTTTAACAACACTGATGATTTTGTATCACCTATAGATATTATATTCCTTCCGCATCTCCAGGTTTGAACATTTGTTTTTGATAATACGGTTCCGGATATAACCAGGGCAAAGGATAGAACAATCAAGGCACAAATTACTGTTTTTATCATACAAGTAAATTCCTCTTTTAGAATGTCTTTAGTCTAATTGAAAAACTTTATGGAACATGGATACGGCCAAACTTCTCCGTCGTTTGCCCTTAAGGCTGATTGATTTTCAGCTAATATAGCCTCTTTCGCCTCCTGGTATTCATCCTCAGTAATCGCGCCACTCTGCCTGAGTTCATTAAGCTTCCCGAGTTCATCTGCTATACTCATATTGTTGTCTCCTTTAAATGAATGATGGGTATAAGATAAGCCAATCCACTGCATAAGAAGTAGCGGCTTTTGATGTCGCCCTTCAAGCCTTTGTTATCGAATATTTAGTATAGGGAGATTCATAGAAAATATCATGATAACCGCAGCAATACCTCCTATTAAACTTAATACCCAAAATAATTTTACCTTTGTTGATGATGAGAAATCAGACCTGAATATTCCAGGATGACTTACAAGCAAATCCGCTCCATTTTTTACAAATAGCCAATAGGTGCCTAATAACCATACAATAAAAATAGATATGAAAAAGGCAATGATATATGGGTTTCCATCCTGTGGTTTAAAATAATGCCAGATAGTGGGCACACGTCCGGTTAATATACCTGCGCCCATTACAACCCACGGGATATTACCCCAAATTAAAAACCCTTTGAAAATGATATCATACCCCACCTTCAATGAAGGATCTCTTTCAATGTGCTTCCTGGTACGAATCTTCATTATGATTGCATTAGCAAAAGTAACTACTATGAACAATATCCAAAAATGCTTTGAGAGAAGTCCAAAAAGATTCATTTATTCCTCTTATCTTACCGCTCAGAAGTGCAGTAACGCGTCGCGTGAACCGGTGATTATACGTCAAGTCTGTTTGTTATTTAGCAACTATCTATTTTTGATAACCATTTATTATTACAGTTGTTTTTTGATTTTTATTTTCCATTTAGCAATTTTGCCAACAACATAAGTATAATTAGCATATAACACCCATCTCCTTCGAACGTCATGCCCGTCCTGCGTTAAGTGCGGTATAAATGCTGACGGGCATCCTTTTTTTACTACCTTGAATCACAGGAAGAATCATTTAAAAATCATATTTCTGTCAATTGTGTGGGATTGACACCCATTGTTACCTAAAAATTATATAGGTTCCGGATAATAGAAAACCAATACCGCTTTCCTTTAAGCCATTATGTAATTTAACTTTAATATCTTCATTCATTATATTATTCACAATTTTGCTAACAACCGGCCTGGCTGGCTTTTTCCTTAATTCAGTTATTACCGGGTTATATATTTGGATTTTCTTTGCCACAATTCCAGGACAATGAAATCAATTACCTCCTAATCATAGTGAGTGGCCCTAAAGGGCCACGATACAATGTTGCGTCAGCAATTCTGCTTATTCTTCAGTTCATCAAGCGTTGCCTTTGCCTGAGGAGCAGACCGGAAAATCTCATCCAGCAAAGAACAAGGATAATCAGAGCAATCCGCACATGTGCTGACTAGCTTCTCAGCAGCACATTTCCTGATTTCACACAGTTGATCGCAGAAATAAGTCTTAACACCCACCGATTGACACCCCGTGCAGTTAATATGTTCCGGTTTAATTGGGACATTGTTTAATTTTGACCATTTTTCCGCGACTTTGGCACGGAGCGCATTGTCATCATTTTTGGTGGCAATGAATGCCTCGCATTGTATACAGTCAAGTCCACAGTACCCAATCATACTCCCTCCTCTTATTTGCCGAACCGCAGGTTTAACCTGCAAGGCTGAACGCCTTGTCTGCGTTGAAAGCTTCGTTATGTTTATTATTGTGCATTACTGTCTATGTTGTTTTCATTCTCTGACCTTGCCGCAGACAGTGAGGAAGCAAGTAAGCCAGCAGGGACCGCTACGATCCCAAGGCCAATCATTAGTATAATAAATGTAAATATCTTTCCACCTATTGTGATTGGATAAACATCTCCATAACCAACAGTAGTAAGAGTAGCAACCGCCCACCATAGACTATGAAAAACACTCTTAAATTGCTCTGGCTGCGCTTCATTCTCAAAATAATATATACCTACTGCAGACAGGTATAACAACATAAGTGCGGTAATTCCAAATAACACAAATTCTTCCCTTGCCATATAAAGTGCACGACCCAACCTTTTTATGGCTTTGTTGTACCTAACCAGCTTGAATAATCTGAATAGACGCAACATTCTCAATATTCTGAGCGACCGAAGATCGACGCCAGTAGAAAGTAAAGATGGCGCAATTGCGAGAATATCGACAATGCCGTAAAAGCTGAATATATATTTCAATTTCTTTTTTGAAACGTACAACCGAATTAAATACTCTAGTGTAAAAATTGTAACGGTTACAGTCTCAATAATCGATAAAGTCTTTATTGTGCTAGCTCTCAGATTAGGGATTGTTTCGATAGAGAAAGAAATTATCGAAATTATTATCAGGAGCTGAATAAATAGATCAAACACCTTTCCAGCTAAAGTGTTATTGTCCTCGATAATTTCACGCAAGTTCATGATCATTCCTTATGAAATTATGAACCGCAAAGCTAATTTCCCGATACCTGCGAGTGCTGCACCAAAACCCATAACAATGAATGCGAAAGGGATACAACACCCTATAGCCTTACCAACCTTACGCTGACGGCCAGATCGCGTTAATGGAATACCTATTTGCCTTGACAGCTTTCCTTTTGCGGCAGACAAACCGATAGCACGCTTCCATGAAAACGAGAACCCTGGAATGCCTTTTCTTTTAGCCACTTTCTAACCTCCTTTCAAAACATAAAGGCGGTGGTAAGGAGCTGGCGGGTGTATGGCAACCAATGTCATGCAAGGTTAAAGGCTGTGAAGGTTATAAACTCGATTCAGCATGATGGTAGCCAGTCACCTTGACTGCATTAAAAGCAGTGTTCGCCTGCTTTTACCGACTATTAATGTTTGATAACCAGTTTTTCTTAAAGATGAATCTTGATTTATTTTTCTATTTACAAGTTTTGCCACTATTGGCTTTTTTTGTAAATAGAATTTAATTCACCCCGGATTTTTATTTTTCCTACTGCTATTTGGTGATTTTGCCAGTGCTGGCATTTTCACCAAATACCAAATTCCCACTACTACATTACAGCTTTCGTTCAACAGGTATTGGCACGATTCGTGTTTTACATATTATACCCGAATCGTACTAACATCGAATGATAATCAAAATAATCAGAAAAGATGGGGCATTATTAATAAGAATCGGTGTTATGTCAACAGGTTTAAGAGTTGTTTATGCGGCTTTATTCATGTAAAACCGGATTCCCTAACTGGAATGAAAGAGAAGATGGATTCCCGTTTTCACGGGAATGACGGCGATGATGGTTATTCCGATAAATCGGGATATACGACAAGCTTTTTCCCCTTCGTAGTAATGCTACTTCTGACACCGTCGGCCATAGCCTATGGCTCCGGATGAGGACGGGCACGGGAATAACGCCTATGCCTTCTTTATCTGTTTCGACTTTCTTCAGCGCCTGCTTATACATAAATAAAAAAAAGAATTTGTATCAATTGATTTATTGTTTATAATACCAATATTTTTTTCCAGATGCAGTTCGGTAAACCAGGAGGTCCTGAACACCTGTTGAAGCATAACACCTCCTTATTTTATCAGGACTTCAGGTGCCTCAGATACCACTTATTTTTTATGATACAGGGGCAAGAGAATGAATAGTCACCCCAAAAAATAAACACTGATCAAGAGAGGTAAATCCCATGGAAAGAGATGAATTGAATATCATGATCGGAGGGGCCGCCGGCCAGGGGCTCGACACTATTGGTCAGATTTTATCCAAAAGTCTTGTGCGGGAAGGTTATTTTATAGCTGTAACACAGCGTTACCTGTCCCGTATCCGGGGAGGGCATAATACATTTACCATTCGTGCCAGTGCAAATGAAGTAAATGCATCTAAGGAGCAAATAGATATACTTATTGCCCTTAATGAGGAAACCATCAATATTCACAGAAATGAGCTTGCTTCCGGCTCTGTTGTGCTCCTTGATAAGGCACTGAAAATAGAGGAAAAGGACTTCCTCAGTATCCCTTTAAAGGAACTGACCGCGAAAAAATATTATAATATCGCGGCGCTTGGGATCGTTTGTTCCATAATCGGACTGGATATACATACAGTAGAGAGTACACTGGATTATTTTTTTGGTAAAAAGAACGAGGATGATGCCAAAGAAAATCTAAAGGCCCTGGCCTCTTCATATGAATGGGCATTAAAAAATTCGCAAGACAATTACAAGTTGAAAAGAATAGACCGCCCTGTGCAGCGTCTTATGATGAACGGAAATGAGGCGATTGCCCTTGGGGCAATGTCTTCGGGTTTGCGGTTCGCCTCCTTTTATCCCATGTCCCCATCTACCTCAATCATGATCAACCTTGCTGCAAACGCTGAAAAAATGGGTATGATTGTTGAGCAGGCCGAGGATGAGATATCTGCAATCAACATGGCGCTGGGGGCCTCCTTTGCCGGCGCTCCAGCCATGGTTTCCACATCAGGAGGAGGGTTTGCCCTCATGATAGAGGGGGTGAGCCTTTCTGCCATGACCGAAACCCCGATAGTTATTGCACTTGCCCAGAGACCAGGCCCTGCTACAGGGCTTCCGACAGGCACTGAGCAGGGAGACCTTAACCTTGCCCTCTATGCCGGGCATGGCGAATTTCCAAGGGCTATTTTTTGCCCCGGTAGTATAGAGGAGTGTTTTTATCTTACCAGAAAGGCATTTGAACAGGCTGAAAAAAATCAAGGCCCTGTATTCATTTTAACAGATCAATACCTTGCTGACTCATACCGCGCAGTTGATCCTTTTGATATTGAGTCATTGCCACCGGTTACAGCAGGTGAATCGAAGATGGATGGTTCTCTGTATGAACGATATGCAATAACTCCAGGCGGTATCTCACCCAGGCTCCTTCCTGGGATGTCAAAGGGGCTGGTTATAGCTGACAGTGATGAGCATAATGCCATAGGCCATATAACAGAGGATCCATATTTAAGAGTTCAGATGGTGAATAAAAGGCTAAAAAAGGCTGAAGGAATAAAAAATGATGTAATCGCTCCTGAGCGGCTGGGAGACGAAGACCCTGAGATTCTTCTGGTTTCATGGGGGTCAACCAGGGGAGCTGTAATTGAGGCGATATCAATGATTAAGGCACTTAACCACACGGCCGGTGGGCTTCACTTTTCACAGGTATGGCCCATTATACCCGAACAGTTCGAGGGAATACTTGAAGGAGCAGGTGAAGTGATATGTGTAGAGGGGAATGCAACCGGGCAGTTTGCAGGTCTTCTAAGAAAAGAAACCGGTTTTTCTGTGCATAAAAAACTGCTGCGATATGACGGTTTACCAATAACCCCTGAATTCATCATGCGTAAATCAGGCTTGATCAACCAAAGCTGAAAGAAAAAGCATAGTGTTTAAATGATTCATGAGGCAGGTGTTAACAGGTTCAGGGATTCAGAAAAATTAATTTAATTTACCACGGAGGTCACAGAGATTTTTTATTATAATTCTTTACTCTCCGTGCTCTCCGCGTACTTGTATGGTTGAAGTGACAAGCTAAAATTGAACCGCAAAGACGCAAATGGCGCTAAGAAAAACAAAATTTATTTATTAATAACATAATAAAAAGCTTTTCTCCGTGCTCTCCGTGCGCTCCGTGGTGAAAATTCTTTAGGAAATTGCTAAGCCCCAAAGGAGAATATAAAAATGGCAGTTATTGAAGATTTTGGGAAATATGAAACCGCATGGTGTCCGGGTTGCGGAAACCACTCGATTCTTGCTGCACTTAAAGCATCCCTTGCAGCAAGCGGGCTTGAACCGCACGAAATATTGATCGTGTCCGGCATAGGGCAGGCCGCAAAGACCCCCCATTACCTGAATGTAAATGTCTTTAACGGGCTTCATGGCCGGTCTCTTCCCGCAGCGACAGGGGCAAAGCTCGCCAACTCGAGGCTTAAGGTAATAGCTGAAAGCGGTGACGGGTGTAATTATGGCGAAGGCGGAAACCATTTTCTCTCTGCAATCCGCAGGAACATCAATATCACCCTGCTTGTACACAATAACCAGATATATGGCCTCACAAAGGGGCAGGCAAGCCCTACCACCCAGGAAGATTTTATCACAAAGGCCCAGCCCGGAGGGGTTCATGCATCAGCATTCAATCCTGTACAGATAGCGGTTGCCATGAAGGCCGGATTTGTAGCAAGGGCCTTCTCGGGCAGGGAGAGGCATTTATCAAAAATAATAGGGGAAGGGATTGCACACAATGGTTTTGCATTAATTGATATACTCCAGCCATGTGTCTCCTTTAACAAGGTAAACACCTTCGCGTGGTATGATAAAAAATGTTATGAATTGCCCGATGACTATGATCCAACGAATTGGGATATCGCTGTAAAAAAGGCATCAGAGTGGGAAGATAAGATCCCTGTAGGAATCATATACCGGAACAATAGAAAACCCTATGACGAACACTTTTCAGTTTTGAAAGATGGCCCACTAACTGAAAAGAAGACCGATATGGATGCACTCAGTAAAATAATGGAAGGTTATGGGTAAGTCTAAGGCAGGGATTATTACAGAAATAAGCCTGGAGTTTACGAGGTTACTGAATATATTATGAATAACAGAATCAGTAAATTGATAGAAAAAACAAATGGAACTTCACACTTCTGTAAAAAGTTTCTCATATTTTACCTCTTCTTTGTATAACCAATCACCAGCCGGCGATTTTACTGCCGGTCTGGTGAATTGGTTTGTTCTGTGTAGACTTGGTGCCCCCTGCCAGTAGGTATAAATTTTGTAGCAACTGGGATACAAAAAGGCAAGGGCTATTTGAGGGTTAATCCTTCATTCTTCACAGATTTTATCATTGATCAATAATCAGTTTATTCCTCTCCCTTCTCCTTCTCACTACCCCAAAAAACAAGAATTGTTTTTCTGAAATTAACTATCCCTTCACATACCTTCATCTGTGACTCAGAGAGAATACCTTTTGAAAGTAAGGCATAATTATCAATTAATTTTAAATTCCATTCAAGGTTATCCTTCTGCATCCGCTCAAAGCTCTCCTTATCCGGGCCGTCATCATTAATGATGTATGACTGGGCCTTTTCTCTCTGTTCCTCCTGGGCATTCTGCCTGTAATTATACATTCGGGCTATCAATTCCTTTTCCTTCTCTTTTTCAAGCCTGTCATTGCCCAGCATTCCTTTTAATTCATTTATAAATTCCCTTTCTTTGCGTGTTTTTTCATACTCCTTTAACAGAGCAAGCTCCTCTTTGGACAGCAGTTTTGCTATTTCCTCATCATATTCGGATTTTATTTTCTCACCCTGGTATATCCGTTCTGCCATATTCCCTTTTAAATTTCCGGGTTGGAAATCCAATAAATCAGGAACGCTCTCTCTCAATTCAGTATCCCTTTCATTATACAGGCCAACCAGTTTTTCTTTTAGATCAGGTGGCAAATTATTTTCTTTCACAAAATCCTTTACAAAATCTATGGAATAATCAGCCTGTGAAAAAGTACCTGTTCGACGCCATACCGAGACTGCGGAATCGGCCCTTTTCTTATATTCATCCAGGGCCTCTTTAAGATAATCCTGCCATGCCTGCATGTCGGCAATCCGGGTCTCAAGCTCAGTTATTTTCTTTTTATATCTTGCTTCATCATCCTGTGGCAGGTCTTTTCCCGATAAGCTCTCGTCCGCTTTATCTTCTGCCAGGAAATTTACTGCCTGGCTATTTACATCAAACATCTCTTTTATCTTACTGAGCTCTCTTCCCCGCATATAAAGGGTTGCAGAGAGTATAAGTACAAGGATAAAAAGAATGGCCTGAATAACATGAATCATTTTGTTTGATGTGGTTTCTTTCATTTTATTCCTTATCCTTTTCTATCTCATTACTATTAACAGTTGTATTATCTTGCAGCAAATAAGATCTAAACGAATTAATCATTCCTTCAAACTTTACCATCTGTGACTCTGAGAGAACATCCTCTGCCGATTCAATATAAGCCGCATATTTTTTTATATCACTTTCAACACTCTCCATAAACAGCCTGTCTTCAGTCTCCTCATCAATTTTCTTTTCAGGGACTACATCAGCCGCCGCACCAGGTATGTTCTTTAACACTTCAGCGTAAGTTGTATAAGTTTGCGTGTCTTCATACAATAATTCAATCAGTTCCCTTTCCTTCTCTTTTTCAAGGGGATCATCACCAAGCATTATTTCTAAATTAAATACCAGAGCTCTTTCCATACTCCTCTTCTCATACTCCTTAAACAAAGCAAGCCCGCCTTCGGGTAGAAGTTCTGCTATTTTTTCATCATACTGGGCCTTGATTGTTTCAGTCTGCTGGTTAAATTCTATATTTTTGGAATAGTCCTTTGGATTTTCCCAGTCCTTCGGGGCATTCTGCATGTGTTGGAATACTATATTGTTCTTTTCAAGAATCAGATCAACCAGTTTTTCATTTAACTCCGGAGGGTAATCATTTTGATCAAAAAAATCCTTATACAAGGGGAGATTTAATCTTCGTGAATTATAATCCACCCTTGCCTTTGAAACAGCATCCATTTCAGAGGCTTTGGCAGCATCCTTCTCTCCATATTCATTCAGGGCTGCATCCATGTGATCCTGCTTTTCCTGCATATCAGCAATCTTAGTCTCAAGCCTGGTTATTTTCTTTTGATATTGCTCTTTATTATTCTGTACCGGGCCTTTTTCCAGGAAGCTTTCGCCTGTTTTAATATCTGCCCTGGAATTTTCTGTTCCTTTAAATTTACTGACTTGTCTTTCCTGTAAATAGACCGCTGTTAACAATATAAGTACAAGAATAGAAAGTGTGGCAACAATCACATGATTCTTTTTGTTTGATGTGGTGTCAGTCATTTTCACCTCTAATTCACAAAATTCAAGATTAAAGATTGAAGATTCAAAATTAACCCTGTTAAATGGCTCGTTGCAGCTCGCTAAGCGGATTTAACAGAGTAAACAATTATCAGTTTATTCCTTACTCTTCTCTTTCTCACTACCAAGCAGATTTTTATTATCGGAAATTAAACCTGATTTAAATCCATTAACAATCCCTTCAAACAACTCCATTTGTGACTCAGAGAGAATACCTTTTGCCAGTGAAGCATAATTTTCAAATAATTTTATATTGTATTCAAGATTATCCTTCTGAAGCCTGGCCATGGTCGCCTCATCGGGTCCCTCTCTGTTAATCTTATATGACTGGGCCTTTTTTATCTGTTTCTCTTTGGCATTCTGCCTGTAATTATACATTAAGGCTATCAGTTTCTCTTCCTTCTCTTTTTCAATCTTATCGTCGCCCAGCATATCATTGAATCCATTTAGAATGTACCTTTCCATACTCGTTTGTTCATACTCCTTTAACAGAGCAAGATCCTCTCTGGACAGCAGTTTTGCTATTTCTTTATCATATTCAGCCTTGATCTGCTCACCCTGCTTTATCATCTCTGCTATATTTTTATTTATTTTTCCGGGTTGGAAATTCGTTAAATCCCGAACTTTGCTGCTCAAGGCATTAACCCTTTCATTAAACAGGGCAAGCAGTTTTTCTTTCAGCTCCGGCGGGTAATTATTTTCTTTAATAAAATCCTCAATAATATAGATGGAGTAATCGGTCTGTGAAAATGAGCCTGTCTGACGCCAGATCGGGATTAAGGAATCAGCCTTCCTGTCATACTCATCCAGTGTCTTTTTTAGATAATCCGTCCATTCCTGCATCTCAGCAATCTGGGTCTCAAGTTTATCTATTTCCTTTTTATATTTCTCTTCATCATCCTGTGACAGTTTATTACCAAAAGAGCTGCTCTCTGTTTTTACTTCTGCCTGGTAATTTCCTGCCTGGCTGCTTACATCAAACCTCTCTTTTAATTCACTCAGTTTTTTTCCCTGTATATAAAGAGATGAAGAGAGTATAACTAAAAAGATAAAAAGCAAGGCCTGAATAACATGAATCATTTTGTTAGATGTAGTTTCCTTCATTTTATTCCTTTTCCTCATCACTACCATTCACAGCAGTATCATCGGGTCTGGAAAAATCTTTTTTTAAAATGTTTATAAATCCTTTAAATTTCGCTGTTTGTGACTTTGAAAGAATACCTCCTGCAGTTTCAACATAAGTATCTAATGTTTTAATCATGTTTTTATTTTTCACCTTTTCAAGTCTAGCTGTGGTCTCAGCATCCTGTTCATTTTCCGGAAATACATAGGACTGTAGAGAGCTATTTGGTAAAGGGGTGAATATTTGTCTGCCTTTATACATCAATTCAATAAGCTCCCTTTCCTTCTCTATTCCAAGTGCATCATCCCCCATCATATTTTTAAAATGCATTATCAGGGACCTTTCAATATCCCTTTTTTCATATTCCTTAAGCAGAGCAAGTCCATCTTCAGACAAGATTTCTGCAATTCTATCATCATATTCTGTATTGATTTCTTCAATCTGCCGGTTTAATTCTTTTACATTGGCTCTTATATTTTCGTCCCCTGCTTTCCGCGCATCATCGATAAAATCTCTTAATGCAAAATGCCTCTCAATAGATAGATCAAACAGTTTATCATTTAACTCAGGAGAGTAATTATTTTGTTCAAAAAAATCGATATGCTGTTTTAGGAAAGTGCTACGTATATAAAAATCCGCCTTTGCCTTTGAAACAGAATCCATCTCATCCTGATTCGAGGTTGCAGAATCTTTCTTGTCATAATACCTATCCAGAGCATCTTCCAGATGATCCTGCAATTCCTGCATTTCAGTTATCTTTATCTTAAGGTTCTTTATTTTCTGTTGATATGACTCTTGGTTGTTTTGTGACTGTCTTTTTTCCAAAGAATCGTTGCCAGTATTTATTTCTATCCGGGATTTTCCATCCAACCCATCTAAAAATTTATTTAATTGTTTTCCCTGTAGAAAAACAGCTGCAAGCAGTATAACTGCAAGTAAAGAGAGTATGATAACAATTACATGATTCTTTTTGTTTGATGTGGTTTCCACCATTTTTTCTTCTAATTTAAACTATTTTGCTTTTCAGCCTATTATATCCGAGGGCCTTTTTGTACCTTGGTGCCCTGAGTAAGTACAATATGTGACACCTTTCCATTCTCATCTCTTAAGAATTCGAGTTGTGCATCTACTATCCTGTAAAAGAATATTGACTCTGATTCAGGAGATATGGCTTTTTTTATGTAGCCTGTAGACTGAGCAAATAACTGGTTGCTTTCCATTGTAATCTTAACAACATTGTACGGGGTTAACTGATAGGAACCGACATATTGTGACAACATTTCGGCGGACAATGTTATTTCCTTTTTTTCATGAATTGAGTCGCTAATCAGCATTGCTTTCTTCTCAACACCATCCTTTGTAAGTATCAGATGGGTTACTTTATCGCTGTCATCTTTAAAGAATTCAACCTTGCCATGAATGGGGTTATAAAATTTTAACTCTGATTCAGGAAACAGGGGTTCAATCCTCTTATCGGGCAGTAAAAATACCAGTCTTGTCTTGAACAGGGCAATAACAAGATTCTCTTCCGAGCCTATTTGGTATGTGCCTGCATAGCGAGAAAGGGTTTCTTCAGGAATACGATCTGTATCTTTCCTGTTCACAACAGGGATTTGGATTTGCCTTCCAGGCGGAGACGATTTGAGACTTCGTTCAATATCAGTTTTCGCCAGATCAGGTTTTCCAAGATGCTGTGAATACAACATTGCTCTCATTAACAGGGCATCCGGATTATCAGGCTCTTTTTCCAGTATTTCACTTAATATTTCAACAGATTTTAGATAATTTCCTTTATATCTTTCTATTTCTGCAAGCCTGCTCCTTAATGAAACAGAATCAGGGAAATTCTCCAGGGTTTTTCTGGCTATATCATCGATAATTGCCTTTATGGACGGGTCGTTAAAATATTCTACGGGATCCTTTCCTTCCCACATGGCTTTTTCAATATGATAATCCAGCATGATTTCATGTATAACACTTTTGGCAGGCGCATTATTATAGCAGTACTCAGCAAATGCCAGATCTTTTTCCTTTGAGCCGTTCCATTTTGGCCTTATATGGTTCTGTTTGTTTGCATAGGCTGAGTATGTAACAGGATCGGCTGTTACTGCCCTATTAAACCAGATATCCATCTCATCTATAGTGCGTCTTAAACCGGTGCATACTATAGGCATAGAGGCTGCACTATTAGGGTCTGCGGGATTCATGGACCATGCCTTATTAAAATCCTTTTCTGCGAGCAGTAAATTTTCATAAAAATGCCTGAGACCATCTTCAGAAACTGTATGGCCCAGGCCTCCACCCCTGTGCGTCCAGGCCAGGTTGATATAATAATTACCCCTGAATATAAAGGCTGAATGGTGGGGAGGCTCTTTTGTACACCATTTATCAAGCATGTCAATGTTGAATGATTTCTGAGCTACATACTGATAGAGTTCTTCAAGAAGCCTTGTTCCATTGACAGAGTATGGCTTTTCAGAAACAAGGTAATCTATGTATTTTTCAATATCAGTGAATTTACCTGCATCCAGTTTGTTAATGATATCATTACCTGTGGTCCACACAGGCCTTTTATCGTAATCTTTAAATTTTGAAATGGATTCTTTATTGAATACATGCTCTGCCTTACCGGTATCAATATTTGTATTGGTGCAGGAAATCATAAACAAAAAAAGAACCAGACAGAAAATCAACACAATGCTCTTCATGTTTTTCATAAAATATTCTCCTGATTTAAAGATTATTAAAACCAACCAACGTATGATGATTTCCGTCGTCGCCAGTGTAAACAACCTGGGTCAGCTCTTAGTATGAAAATATAAAATCTACAAAACCTGAAAAATAACTACAAATCAAAAAACAACTGGATTCTCGCTGAATTTTATCCCGCTCCTCATGCAGGGCGGAATAGCGTACTGTGTCTGACTCGCATGAATAGCTTGCGAGAATGACAATAAAATTAATAACAAATATTATATGATGGAGCACATGGCGCTCTAAGACTGTGAATCATTATACCCTGAAAGATATAATGGTTTATGTTTAAGATTTTTTCGTAAAAAACACAAGCTTCTTTTATAATTCAAGATTGAAAATTCAAGATTTGAAAAGCAGACTGAAGCTGTTTAGACTTTAGGCTGTTAGGGGATTTCAATGATCAATTTTTTCAATGATCAATTTTCAATGAGCAATTCCTAGTTAATTCAAAATTCAAAATTGAAGATTCAAGATTAAAAGAAAGGGTTCAAGGAGAAAGACCAAAGGCTTTACCCTGTTAAATGCGATTTGAGTATTATTTCCCTCAAACCTCACATTCAGGTATTTAACAGGGTAATGGCTTTTAAAGTATTAAGATGAAGTCGCTTTTCCTGATGCAGCCATGGCTGCTGCGGCACGTTCCTGGTTTTCTTTCGCGTATCTTGCTGCATCCTTGTCAGTGATTTTGTAGAAGAACTGCATCAATATGGCAGCAAGCAAACAAAAGGCAGCCGGAAACAGGCCAAACATCATCATGAATTTATTTATGAACTCGGGTGTCTGTTCCATGTTCGGCTGATAACCGATCTTCGATAACACAAGCATAGGTACGGAGCCTCCGATCAGGAGACCAATCTTAAAAGGTAGATTCATCATTCCATTTGCGACCGAGCGGTTATCCCTGCCTGTTTTATGCAGATGGTACTCGCCCGTATCAATTGTATAATTGGCATTAAAACTAAAATAGGTGTACATTGCTAAAGAAAAAAGACTGTATAAAATTATATAGGCAATAACAGATGTCCGCGCCAAAAAGCAAACCAGGACAAGCGCCAGGCACTGGCCAAGAAGCCCAACAACCATAGCACGTTTTTTACCCAGCATAACGCCTATTTTAGGGCCAATAAATGCACCCGCAACACTTACTATTGTTCCGATTGTCATAGAGTATGTCATCAGCATTACATTACCCAGCACATAGGTGAAATAATGAACTGCAACTGTCATTACTGTGTACTGGGCAATATAAGAGGCAGACATTACCAGTATCAGGATAAGCAACTGGTCATTTGTGAATACTGATTTGATCATATCAATGACCCTGACCCCACGGCCGACACTTAAGGGGGAGGTCTCTTCATATTTTCTTGCAGATTTTGCAAGAAAATGACAGCCGAACATGTAGGGAATAACGCAAACTATACCCATAACAAAGTACGCATAATTGCTGCCGATAAGAGGGGTAAGGACTTTGTTGATTATGGGCACAAGAGATATGCTACCGATAAATGTTGCAATTGTAACACCCTGCGTGCCCCTGAATGCGAGCAGATTCCTTTTCTCCAGGGATGTGCCGCCCATGATCGCCAGAACATTGAACTGGGATGTCTGTATAAAGTTCATAGATAGATTAATCATGCAGTAGGCTATAAATACAATAACCAGTTTGACTGATAAGGGCATAGCAGATGTGTTTGAGAACATTAATATTACGCCACACCCGATAACCCAGCGGGTCGCCGTTATCCATTTGCTGTAATATATCCCTTTTTCCCGTGTTTTCTGAATGATCATGCCTGACACAAGCCCCGCTATAGCATCAAGAATACGGGCGATAGCGAGCACAGAACCAGCAAGCGTAAGGCTGATGAGCAGGTTATCTGTAAGAAATATGTTCATGAAGTTTACAGGCATCATAAGAAAGAGCATCTCGGAAGTCATATAAAAGGCATAATTAAAAACATCTGAACGGGGAAGCTTGCTGGTGTTTTCTACGGCGCTGCTCATGTATTAGTCTCCTTATGTTCATTCAAAACTGTTGTCTAGAATGAAAGCGGTTAGCCATTAGCGTTCAGCTTTCAGCAAGAGGCACATAAATCATACCAATGATCAATACTTATATGAAAGGGGTCAAGGGGTCAATTGAAAAGACTAAAAGCCTCATTCTATTATAAAAAACTGGGGGACACAGGCATCAATCTGATAAAATCACTATTACCTGTGTCCCTTTATTCACATAGTACCCGGATTATTTTTACTTTACTCTTTTATTTATATGCCTGAAACCACTATATCCTTAAAAACAAGGCTCGGCATACGAATATTGCTGTATATCCAGGGATCATTGGCTGCCTCTACAAGTTTATTCCAAAACTTAAGATGGTTGTCTGCAATATTCATCTCTGCCACATTCTGTGAAAATTCCCCTTTGTCAAAAAGTTTACCGGAAATGCCGATTGAAAAATCACCGGTATTGGGGTTAGAGTTTCCTCCTATAAAACCGTTTATAAGTATGCCTCTTCCAAGCTCTTTCATAATCTCTGCTAAAGACCGTTTTCCAGGAGGCAGCACCAGGTTTGTCGGGCTTCCCGTTGTCGGTTCAATACCCATTTTTCGGCTGCGGTACCAGTCAATGTAGTACTCATTCAGTACGCCTTTTTCAACCATTGACCTTTTCTTTGTCGCGAACCCGTCATTGTCATAGATACGGCTGCCCATGCCTTCTATGATATGCGGATCATCAACAAGGGTAAAGATGTCACTGCCGATCTTTTCTCCTTTTTTATTTAGCAGAAAAGATTGTTTCTGCTGAAGGGCATTACCGCTCATGGCCGAGGTTAAATAGTTGAGCACAGTACTGACATTGCGGTTTTCAATAATAACAGGCATCGTTTCAGTAGGTATCTTTATAGCGCCCATAAGGTCCATGGTTCGGGATGCCGTATTTTTACCCAGTTCACTGACCGGGGGCAATTTCTTGAAAGATCTGGCCACCGCTTGATCATAACCGTTAGGCTTACGATCACCTTTATCACTGACAGTCATCTCCCCAAAGGCGTAGTATCGCGTGGATTGTTTCTCACCTGAAAAACCGTTACTTGTGAGAACAGCCTCCTCTTCAAAAATATCATAGACAGAAGTGCTGACTGATATAACCCTGTTACCCCCCGCTTTCAGGCAATGAGCCTCAAGTTCCTTTGCCATGGTATGACGCTGATCCGGTGTGACATTTTTATAGTCCTGATCATAAATCGCAAGGTCTATCTCAGTCCGCCCCAAATAATATTTAGGATCGGGCAGACTCCTGAATGGATCTTTTTCCAGAAGTCTCGCTGATTCAACCGTATCAATAACAAATGCCTTCAGCGCGTCCTTCCGTAAATCCGATGTTCTTCTGTTGGAATAACAACCGTCTGCAAAAACATGGATATTTATGTTTTGAGTTGAGGCTTCATTTACGAGTTCAGGCTTATGTTCCCGATATACGACATCAACAAGTCGGCTTTTATTATAGTCTACACGACAATCGTTAGCCCCTGCCTCTTTAGCTATCTGTAAAACAGATTCACATATTTTGATCATCTCTTTACTCATAATTATACCCCCTGTTTTTGAAGGCCGCCCACTGTCATGGATTTTACCAGACAGGTCGGTAGCCCAAAGGAAACCGGAACACGCTGATTGTCTTTACCACATTGTCCGGTTCCTCCATGATACATTTCCAGATCATCAGCAACCATTGTAATATTCTGCAGCATTTTTGGGCCGTTTCCCATGATGTTGACATCCTTGATTGGCTTTGTCAGCTTGCCGTCCTCTATCATGAATCCCTGGGAAACAAAGAATGCAAAATCGCCTTCCCCGATCTTGACCTGCCCGTTTGCCATATCTTTTACATAAATTCCATTTTTAACCGACTTGATAACATCCTCAGGCTTTGCGCTGCCAGGAAGCATGTATGTGTTTCTCATTCTGGGCATAGGGAAATATTTATAGCTCTCTCTGCGCCCGTTTCCTGTCGGTTTGACATTGTAATGTTTTGCAGAGATCCTGTCATGCAGGTAACCGGTCAAAATACCATTTTCAACAAGGGTTGTGTTCTGGGAAAGTGTTCCCTCATCATCAAAATTGATCGTGCCCAGTTGACGCTCATTGGTACCGTTATCGACAATATTAACAAAGGATTCTGCAACCTTTTTCCCTGTCATACCTGAATAGGTTGAAACACCCTTGCGGTTAAAATCAGCCTCCATGCCGTGACCGATTGCCTCATGAAGGAGAATCCCTGTGACGCCTGGCCCAAGCACAACAGGCATTTCACCTGCAGGCGGTTGAACAGCATCAAAAAGTATTACTGCGCGTGATACAGCCTCGTCTGCAAGCCTGTCCATGATCTCATTTGTATAATAGGAAAATTCCTGTCTTCCACCGAAATTCCAGCCTGCCCTTTCCTGTCTGCCCTCTTTTTCCGCAACAACCGAAGCATTCATAAAATTAAGGGGAAGGATATCGTCCGCCCTGACACCATCGCTGTTGATGATCATGATCCTCTTTTGCTTGTCATGAAATGTGACATTGACCTTGAGTACAAGGTTTGACAGGGAAAAGCATTTTTCATTTACTCTTTTCACAATTGGAAGTTTCGAGGAGAGCGAGACATCGGAGAAAAGTCTGGTAAGGGGATAATAATTTTTTATTGCAGGGCTTATATATTTGCTAGCAGCCTTTTTCGGAGTTCCTTCGGCTATGCTTGCAGCGGTTGAAGCCGCTGCCAGCATGGATTCCTCTGTCAGTTCCTGGGTAAAACCATACCCGGTTTGATCTCCCTTTACTGTTCGTATACCCACACCCAGGTCAATCTCTCCGAATACCCTGTCAACCTTTCCGTCCTCAAGACTGACATAATTGGAAATCGTGTGTTCAAAATACAGATCGGCAAAATCCCCGCCCTTTGAAAGCGCCCTGTCAAGCGCCTTTCTGCACAGAGAATCGGTAATACCGAACTCGGACTCAAAAAATCCGGGAGAGGCTGCCTCTGCAGATTCCACCCATACTCCGGGAATAATCCGGCTGCATCCGGCAACCGCTCCGGCAGCAACAGCCGTTTTCATAAACTCCCTTCTGTCAATTTTTTTCATTTTACATCTCCATTAATATTAATAGGTTTATAAGATAAATACAGTTTTAAGTCTATAAATATTAGTTTCTGCTAATTTTTAATAAAAGATTTCCAACCCGCACTGAGGCTATGTAACTAATTGGGTTATCCTTAATAAAATACCTTTTACCACAAGTGAAACATGTTTTAATATTTTTAAAAGAAAAAATATACTAATTTTGCTATATCGATTGTCATATAGTTAAATATACGATTGCAGTCGATATAAAGGTGGTAAATGCTGGAAGACAAAATACTTGTTTGGAAGCTCAACAGGGGCCGGAAAAACGTTCTGTGCGATATCTATGAAAAGTATAAGCATGAGCTTGTTACACTGTCTGCGGCTCTTTTAAGTAATAAAGATGCTGCTGAAGATGTAGTCCACGACGTTTTCTTGAGGCTGATAAACGCAAACGGCAGTCTGAAGATTAAAACCAATCTGAAAGGCTATTTGATGACCGCTGTTGCCAACACCTCAAGGAATAAAAACAGGTCTGCGGGCATAAGGCAGACAGTGGAAATAAGCGATGATCTGATCCAGGATGATCAATCTGTAGATCCTGAGGCATCAACCATCTTCGGAGAAGACAAGAATCAGCTTATTTCAGCCTTGAGCCAGCTTCCTTATGAGCAGAAAGAGGTAATATTACTTCGGGTCTATTCCAGACTTAAATTTAAAACCATTGCGCAAACATTAAATGAATCAATAAATACAGTCCAGGGCAGGTACCGCTATGGACTTGAGAAACTGCGATCCATATTTGATGGAGCACCAAAATGAATTACAGTAACAATATAAATACACAGATAAAGGAACTCAAAACAAAAGCCAGTGAAAAGCTTGATACAAAGATTCATGGAGCTATCAGCAAATCACTGCCCCAGGGTGGAAAACCCTATAAAAGGAGAATAACTATGAAAAGCAATATAGCAAGATTTGCTACATGCATTACAGTTTTAATAATAGCCACCATCGCAGTTGTTCATTTTTCCGGCGGGAAGATAGACTTTGCCGATCCAGTTTTTGCAGATGTAATGGAAAAAATATACAGGGCAAAAAATCTAACCTACACGCAAAGAATGATTACTCCGAAAAGCGACTTCACAAGCAGAAAAATAACAACCGATACCGGATTGATGAGAACTGAACTTTCGTTCGGTTCAGTTATACTTTTTGACGATACAAATGGTACCCAGATGACAATAGACACTGTACAGAAAAAATGTTTCATAAACCGAAAGGTAGGGCAAAAAAAATCTCCCAGGCCTTTTAGCAGGATCGACTGGATACAAAAAATGCATCACGTACCTGCTGAATTCTCCCATTCTGAAGTCCTTGATGGTAAAGAGACAGATATCTTTATGATCAAAATTCCTTATGAAACAACCACTATATGGGTTGATTCTCAGACAGACCTTCCTGTTAAAATAGTAATGGAACAACTACCAAATACTGAAGCACAGGTAGTTATGCCAAGCTACACATTGCAAAAAAAAGACTTTGGCGGATCAACTTATGATTCGGTCTCTTTTATGATAGGCAGTGGTCGCGGCAGTGGAATGGGTATCACCGACAAGATGACTGTGATAATGACTGACTTTGTGTGGGACTTAGACCTTGATCCCTCACTTTTCAGTTTTGAACCGCAGGATGACTGGGAAGTTGTTGAGAATAAACAGCAGGATCCAAAATTCGATAAAGATGTTTTGATAAAGGCATTATCATTCTGGACCGAGATGTCTGAAGATAGATTCCCTGACAAGATTATTGACCTGATGGACCCTGCCCTGCTCAATCCAATGTTGATTAAAAAGTATAATACTGGCGGTGACCCTGAAGAGCAGTTTAAACAGGCATGCAACCAGGTACAAACAGTTTTAAGCGGCCTGTATTTCACACAGGAAAAAGTGGTTAATAATGACTTTCACTATGCAGGCGCAGGTATTACCTTTGGTGATGCGGATACGGCGATCGCATGGTGGCTAAATGAGGAAGCGGATACATGGACAATCATCCATGCTGACCTTAGCGTTGATGAAGCCGCAAAAGAACCGCCCATAGAATAATATCGAACAAAAAAAAGCCAGGGTGATCATCCCTGGCTTTTTTTTATTATATTAAACACATCTGTACCTTCATATGATACAAGGCTGCGTATAAATTTAATTTTACCATGAAATACCTTGTCTTCATCGCTGTAATGTACTGATCCATAATATCCTTTATAGTTCATCATATCTTTCATATTATTCCCTCTCTTTTAAAGAGCTTTTTCAATAATATAGGTCAATAGGGTGTTTTTGGCAACTAATATTAGTTGCTATAAATCCTTAATAAGTTTCTGGGAATACCATAGTAAGATGGGGTGATTAAATATTGACTTAAAACACCTGACTCCATATACTTCGTTCCTCAAAGTAAAAGGGAATTTTTACTTAAACAAGGAGGAGTGATAATGAGCGGCAAGGCGCAATTTGAAATGCTACTTTCACCTTTTTTTATAGGCAAGATGCGGATAAAGAACAGGATCATAAAGACTGCCGCGGAGATGAATACCCATGATCCCATTGATGCCCACATGAACCAGAGGACAATCGACTATGTAGAGGCAGTGGCAAAGGGCGGCGCAGGTATGGTTATTTTATGGAATGCCTACCTTGATTATCCCCTTGGCGCAAGAATGGCTGACGGGTTGCGTATTGACACTGATGAATACATACCGGGCTTTATAAAACTGGCAGAGGCTGTTCATAAATATGACTGTAAACTATCTGTGCAGATGATGCATGCAGGGCCATGGTGTCCTGCTGCCCTTGCCGGACGCCCGCCCATTGCCGCTTCAGTGATGCAGGAAGAGGTTTATGGTTTCTTGAGCGATGAAACAGCTGAAGCAACATTAAGTGAGATAGCGGATATTCAGGAGAAATTTGTAAAGGCCGCGGAGCGTTTAAAACAGGCAGGGGTTGATCACCTTGAGATACACTGCGGCACACAGCACCTTGGCAACACCTTTATGTCGCGTCACTGGAATAAACGTAATGACCAGTATGGCCCTCAAAGCGTTGAAAACAGAGCCAGGTTCATGGTTGAGATAATTCAGAAAATGAAGACACGTCTTGGAAAAGACTTCCCGCTCGGTGTGCTTTATAATGCTGCCGAATATGGGATAGATGATGGTATAACAGCAGCAGAGGGGCAGGAGTTCGGTCGTCTATTTGAAGCGGCGGGCGCTGATAACCTTCACCCCAAGGCAGATGGTATTGGCCCTTTGTACAGTTTAATCAACTGGCCAGAGGCAGTCTGTTACCCTGAGGTGCCAGACCCCCTGCCAAAAGAACTTGATGGAAGTAAAAGCGGGGCGGGTTTCTGGGTGCCTCTCGCCGCACTGGTAAAAAAGGCAGTTAAAATACCTGTGATTGCTACCGCAGGCATCGACGCTGAGATGGGAGAAAAGATACTTAGCGAGGGTAAGGCAGACTTTATCGGTATGACAAGACGCCTGCTGGCAGACCCGGAACTCCCCAACAAGGTAGCTGAAGGAAGGCTGGATGACATTGCACCATGCACACGCTGTCTCTCCTGTATCGAGGCGATACATACAAATTATATCCCGGGCCTCCCGGGTAAGGCATACTGCCGCATAAATGCCTCCCTTACAAAAGAGGGGGAATACGAGATCAAACCGGCTGATAAAAAGAAAAAGGTTATGGTAGTGGGTGGCGGACCAGCCGGAATGGAGGCGGCAAGGGTAGCGGCTCTAAGGGGACATGATGTAACACTCTATGAGAAGGAACATTACCTGGGCGGCTCTGTACCAGTGGCGGCCACGATCAAGGGGCTTGATATTGAAGACCTTCCTGCACTGGTTAGATATCTTCACACCCAGATTACAAAGCTGGGTGTTAAGATCAATCTTGGCAAAGAGGTAAACAGGGCGTTTATTGAAAAGCTGAAACCCGATGTGCTCATACTGGCAACAGGCGGGCTCTATTCCATTCCGGAAATACCTGGCATCAATTCACCAAAGGTGGTTAAGGCCGCTGACCTGAATCGCAGGTTGAAGACTTTTTTAAGGTTCTTCAACCCCAGGCTGCTCATATGGGCTACTAAATTATGGATGCCCATAGGTAATAATGTGGTCATTATTGGTGGCGGCATACATGGGCTCCAGACAGCCGTGTTTCTAACTAAACGCGGCAGAAAGGTAACAGTGGTTGAAACCGCAGAGAAGATGGGAAAGATGGTGATCGAAAATCATAAGGTTCGCCTGTTCGGATGGCTTGAGCAAAAGGGCGTTATCCTTTATCCTGGTGTTAAGTATGAGGAGATAACAGACAAGGGGCTAACTATCACTACGAAAGAGGGAGAGAGAAAGACCCTGGCCGCAGATACCATATTACCAACGTTACCAATGCTGCAGGATACAGAGTTAATAAAAATTCTGAAGGGTGCAGCCCCTGAGATATATCAGATTGGTGACTGTAGTAACCCTGCCCTTATTATAGATGCAATAGGGGATGGTTCGTATATTGGCAGGACGATATAAGAGGTGGAAGAAAGGGTTCAAGGGGTCGAGGGGTCAAGGTAAAAGCTCTGCTACAAATCATTGAAACCCCTTAATCTTGAATTTTGAATTTTGAATTTTGAATCTTAAATCTTGAATTTTGAATCTTGAATCTTGAATTTTAAATAGGAGACAGACATATGACCCGTGAAGAATTTGATGTTTATCTGAAGAAATTTAATGGCAGGGACTATGATGGTTTTCTTGAATATTTTGCTGATGATTTCGAGATGATACATGTGGGTGGTTCCTTTAAGACCCGCGAATCAGTAAAAAAGTTTTACGCCTTCCTTCATAATTATATTAAAGAATCTGTGATCGTGGACCGTTTTGTTTCTGATGAATACAATGTTGTGCTTGAAGCAAGGGTACAGATAGAAGGGGTAAAGGAATTAACACCAGAGGCAGTCGCCGCATCAGACTGGCCAAAGCTCACACCGCTTAAGGTCGGTCAAAAGGCCTTGATCCCGCAGTTTATCCATTATCATCTGGAAAAAGGGAAATTCAAAAAGGTTGTTTGTGCGGAGCTGTAAAAATAAGATGGGCAGACACGCAGATCTGCCGCTACAATCAATGCGTCATACAATAATCTGTAGGGGAGGACCTGCGTGTCCTCCTTTTATTATATCTTGAAATATCATTTATTTCGCAGATCATATCCACTGTGTTCGGGCGGACACATGGGTCCGCCCGAACATGTAACACAAAAAATTTCTATATTTTTGTAGGGGCAGACCTGCGTGTCTGCCCTGTTTTCCTGCTTTTTGATTTTCTCACCCCAGCAAATCAAAAACCTCATCACCCAATCCAACAAGTGCATGCCCTTCATCAAGCACAAGACTTTTCAGATTTTCCGCTGTTTTCATTTCAATAACTCCTCCAGTATCTTCATGATACGACCGGTAAAGTCAAGTGTGCCCCATATGAGGATCTGAATCTTAAGCTCCTCCTCAAAATAGACCGCATCAATCCTGCATCTTCTGTCCTGGTCACCAGCCCCGCTTTTGATCGCTATAAGCGCATTACTGATCCTGATAAATTCATCCCTCTCTTTGTTCTCTGCATGTACAACAGCAGAAATCCATGGTTCTGGCGTAATATCGGTCTTTGCCTTCTGTTTGCGTATAAGACCTTCATCAGGGGCATCCTTTGCACAAACAAAACTAGTCAGGTCATTCCCATGTATGCGCCAGCGCCCACCTACCTTGTTTGCTGTAAGCTTTCCTTCTTTGATGTATCTCATGATCGTTTTCTTGTGCATCCCAAGAAGTTCAGCTACCTTATCAATCGAATAGAGATATTTTTCCATTCCTTATTACTCCTTTTTATTCTTTTTTAATAGGTTTTATATTCCTTTTTATTATCTTTTGTCAATATTTATTTTTTAAGGCAAAATGGTTTGACATGAAGATGCAAGTTATTTATTAATGTTTTTACACACTTCACAAATAACCAAGGAGGGAATTTTATGAAAAAACTCATTATATTGATTGTAACAGGTCTGTTCATCCTCGTTAACGCCGGTCTGGTTTCAGCTGCTGATGATATAATAAAACTTCCGGATCCTCAAAAAGAGGGCGGAATACCTTTGATGAAGGCATTGAGCCTGAGACAAAGTACAAGGGGAGGTTTTGGCCCGGCTGTTAAGCTTACCATGCAGCAGATGTCAAATATGCTCTGGGCTGCTGATGGCATAAACAGGCCAGGCACCAACCATCGAACTGCACCTTCAGCGGTAGACTGGCAGAACATCGATATATATGTCACTACAGATGATGGTCTCTTTTTATATGATGCGCAGGCACACGCATTAAAAGTCCTTGGCAAAGAAGACATTCGCGCTGTTGCAGGACAGCATGATTTTGTTGCAGGCGCCCCTGTAAACCTTATATATGTTGCAGACTTTGCAAAGGCCAAAGGTTTTGGCCCGGATGCTAAAGTTATGCCAACAGCAGAGACATGGTCATTTGTCGGTACAGGCGCGATTGCTCAAAATGTCTATTTGTGGTGTGCATCTGAGGGTCTTGCCTGCATTGTCAGGGCAATGGCTGATGCAGAGGCCATAAAAAAGGCACTTAACCTGCGCCCTGAACAGCATTTTATGCTGGCCCAAACAATAGCACAATTTAAGAAATGATAAGCTCCCCTGTAGAGACAAGGCATGCCTTGTCTCTACATTTATCGGTGGATTGCCTTGTCTCTACATTTATCGGTGGCGGGTCTTGTCTCTACAATTATCAGTGACATGCCTTGTCTCTACATTTAATACATTTCATATAGACTTTCCAACCATTAATGTATAACTTATCGAAACATTAACCTTTCCTGTGAGAACGAAAATGTTACGATATTTTTATACATATCTTTTACCTTTTTTTATTTTTATCTCTTCCATTATTACCTCCGCAGCAGATCGCCCATTTGATATTAATACCAGTTCAAAAATAATCGCTTTTGGTGATGTGCATGGGGCCTATGACGAACTGGTCTCACTTCTAAAGGAAACAGGGGTGATTGATAACAACCTGAACTGGTCTGGTGGAAACAGCCATCTCGTGAGTATGGGAGACCTTTTAGACAGGGGGCCACGTTCACGCGATGTTATAGAATTAGTAATGAGGTTGCAGGCCCAGGCGGAGAAATCAGGAGGCGCAGTGCATGTATTGCTGGGGAACCATGAGCTGATGGCCCTTACAGGCAACAGGGATTATGTAACACAAGATGATTACATGGCATTTGCCGGAGATGAGACAGCAAAGGAGCGTGAAGAGCTGAGGCTTGAATATTTAAAGGCGCATGAGGGGCAGGATGATAAAAATTATAATGAGGAGTTTGACAAACTCTATCCTGTGGGCTTTACAGCTCTGGACAGGGCATTTGGCCCGGAAGGAGCGATAGGCAAATGGCTCCTTGACCAGTTATTGATCCTGAAAATTAATGACACGCTCTTTGTACATGGCGGTATACCCTTTGAACTCATGGACAAATCCTTGCTTGAAATAAATACAGAGGGAAAGAAAGATATAAACAGGTATATCGATACAGTAGAGCGCCTGAGAAAGGCATCTGTCCTGCCTGTTTATGTTGGTTTCTATGACCGTGTATCATACCTGAATGCCAGGGCAAAAAAAATTATTGATGCAGACCCTGATATTAAGCTGAACAGTGAGAAAAGACCTGTATGGTTTGATGATGTGCTTGAGCTTTTTGAGGCACAGAATGCATGGTTCTTAAGCAGTGATGGCCCCCTCTGGTACAGGGGCACATCATTATGTAATATCAACATTGAATCATTTATCACAGAAAGATTTCTTAAAAGGGTAAAGGCCAGCCGTGTTGTGGTCGGCCACACACCAACTGCCAATGGTAAGGTTGTTGAACGTATGGACGGCCTTGTAATCAGGCTTGATACAGGGATGCTCAAGAGTTATTACAAAGGTCAGCCATCTGCCCTGATCATTGACAATGGTGGCATCCATATTCATTATGCGGGGGATCATGATATACAGCCCCCTGTTAAAGAAAATTACAGCCTTTCAATGAAATTATCGGGCATGAATGACATGGAGCTTGAGGAGTTCCTTGCCACAGGTGAGGTAGTAGAGAAAAAATACATAGGAACAGGCGTCACAAGGCCAATGAAGGTTACTCTTAAAAAGGGTGAAAAATCTATAAATGCAGTATTTAAGACCATAGATACAAATCCTTTTACAAGAAAAGATTACAATGACTCGGACAGGTACCTTTATGATGTAGCAGCCTACAGGCTTGACCGGATGCTTGATCTCCAGATGGTTCCTGCTGCTGTAATCAGAAAGATAGATGGTAAAGAGGGGGTTCTACAGTACTGGGTGGAAAACAGTATAAATGAAAGGGACAGGGAAGAGAAGGGGATCGCATTTGATGGTTTCTGCAAAAAAAATGAGCAGTACTGGATGCGGTATATATTTGATACACTTATTTACAATGAAGACAGGAACCTCACAAATATCCTCTGGACCAAAAATGATTTCATGATGGTATTTATCGATCATACGAGGGCATTTCGGCTCTCAACAAATCGTCCAAAACAATACAGGAAGGCGCCGCTCAATGTATCAGATCTTCTTATTAATAAGCTTAATGGGTTGAACAAGGAAAACCTTAAACATGAACTTTCACCATATCTTCATCAATGGCAGATAGATGCTATTTTGAAACGCAGGGATCTGATAATAAAAGAGGCAAAAAGGACAGACACTAAATCTTAGCGGTGGGCAAAATTGATAAACAGATTAAAAATGATACTGATCGATACACTGTTCCTGGGGGTCAAGACAAGGCCTGAAGAGCGAAAGGGAGTGATCGGGCTCTTTTTATCCCTTTTCCTTATACTGATGACCACCTATTTTCTAAAACCTGCCAGGGAAATACTTATCCTCACAGAGGGAACCGCTGAAATACGCAGTTATGCGGTGGCTTTGCAGGCAGCCTTTCTGATACTCCTTTTACCGCTCTATGGAAAATTTTCAAGGAGGCACAATTGCAGCAGTTTCATGCGAGTAATGACCCTGCTTTTTTCAGTAATTCTCATACTCTTCTACATTGCAGCCTTTCTTGGATACCCCATCTCTGTTGCCTTCTTCATATGGCTTGGTATTTACAGTGTACTGGTGATTGTCCAGTTCTGGGCCTTTGCCACTGACCTTTTTACAAGAGAGGCAGGAGAAAGGCTCTTTGTTATCATTGCCTTTGGCGGGTCACTTGGGGCATGGGTAGGTTCTGCTATAAGCCGTGTACTTGTGAATTTCCTTAATGCCCATGAATTGATCCTGCTTTCATCTGTAACACTCATCCTCTCCATGATACCTGCCCTTTATGCGGTGAGGGCCCTGCCACAGGAATGTCTCATTCAGGAATGCACCCCGATCCAGGATATCAAAACCTCATTTCTTGCATGCTTTCAGATCGTTTTTACACGCAGGTTTTTACTCATGATAGCCATATTCATTATCCTGTTTAATCTTATCAACAGTACAGGTGAATATCTGCTTTCATCAACCCTTGAAAGAGATTTTTCAGCAGGGATTGAAAGCGGAAATATTGTTATGGAAAAATCTGTATATGTCGGTAAATTCTATAGCGGTTTTTACACCATTGTTAATCTTGCAGGGGTAATACTTCAGTTTTTTGTTGTTTCAAGACTGATAAGATACGCCGGGTTCAACTGGGCATTTGCCTTTGCCCCCCTGATAGTATTGGTCGGCTACAGCAGCCTGTTTTTTATTCCAACACTTGCCTTTTTGCGTATAGTGAAAATCTCTGAAAACAGTCTTGATTATTCCCTGCTAAACACCACAAAACAGATGCTTTACCTGCCTCTTACCAGGCAGGAAAAATATGAGGCCAGGGCCACTATTGATTCATTTGGTCAGAGGGCTGGTGATCTCATTCAGGCAGGTGTGGTTTTTTTAGGGCTAAATTTCTTCCATTTTGTTTACAAAGGGTTTATCTCTGTGGTAGTTGTTTTTGCCATTGTTAATGTGATACTTGCATATCTCATTCTGCGTGAAAGAGACAGGTTGATTAAATGATTTATTGTTTGTGTTTTTTATTTAATTCAATTAATGCAAGATGATTTCGTAGGGGCACAGTGCCTGTGCCCTTAGGACACAGTGCCTGTGCCCCTAGGGCACGCTGCAGTGTGCCTGGATTAGGGCACGGGCACCGTGCCCCTACAGATATTACATCTATTATTGTTATTTATATGGTTTTATCTTTTGAATTTGGGCTATGTAATACCAATAATTTATACTAAACCTTATCGGAGAAATTATTTTGAGATTTAATATTCCACGATTCTTATCACTCACTTTATTATTTTTAATTTCTATATCCTCAACCACACTTGACGCTGACTTTATCCGTGTTGATAAAATGCGGTTTATGAGGGGAGACAAACCCTATTACTTCTGTGGCGCAAATGTATGGGCATGGGGTGGTGAGGGCCGGGCAAAACATGATGATGGCTTCTGGCAGAAAGGTGACCCCTTTACAGGAGACCCACCGAAGGAACACCAGGAACTAAATTCGATATTTGATACTGATACCAGTACCCATGAAATAATCAAAAAACATAGTATTAAAATGAATATTCTTAACTCTGGAAATTAATGCAATGGCTGATGTAAAAACATCTCATATAAATATATTGTCAGGGGCTAAAAAAAAGGCCTCTATAACCTTTTATATCATTCTTGTAGGCATAATAGCAGGGCTCGGCTCTGTCGCATTCCAATACCTATGCCAGATCGGAATGCATTTTTTCCTGGATTACCTTGCCGGGTACAGGCCTCCTTTAACAGCAGGAGAAACTGAACTTTTCAGCCCGACCACTACCCTCTTTAATAGATGGGCACTCCTGTTTCTACCTGCAATAGGCGGTCTTGTAAGCGGATGGATAGCATATACCTTTGCGCCTGAGGCAGGCGGGCATGGCACAGACGCTGCCATCGAGGCATACCATAACAGTGGCGGTTTTATCAGGGGCAGGATACCAATTGTCAAATCAATTACATCTGCAATAACCATAACAACAGGAGGTTCAGGCGGAAGAGAAGGTCCTATTGCACAGATAGGCGCAGGTTTTGGTTCATTCCTGGCAACAAAGCTTGGCCTTGGCATGAGAGAACGAAGAATACTTATGGCTGCAGGCATGGGTGCAGGCATAGGCAGCATATTCCGTGCCCCTCTGGCAGGCGCCCTGTTCGTATCTGAAGTGCTGTACCGTGATCCTGAATTTGAATCGGATGTGATAATCCCAACAGGTATTGCCTCTATCATCGCCTACTGTATCTTCTGCATGTTCTTTGGGTGGGGTTCACTCTTTGATACAGAGGATTTCATATTCAATAATCCCCTTGAGCTTGGCCCATATGCACTGCTTTCACTGGTGCTGGTTGTAGCTGGCATTCTTTATATCAAATGCTTTTACGGGGTACATCATGTTTTCACAAAAATAAAAATCCCCAATTATTTTAAGCCAGCCATTGGCGGTCTTTTAACAGGTATAATAGGGTTTTTTCTTCCTCAGACCCTTTCATTCGGGTATGGCTATTCCCAGCAGGCCCTTTTTAATCAGCTTCCTGCGCTTCTTCTATTAGCCATTGCCTTTGGCAAGATACTCACCACCTCCTTTTCAATCGGTTCAGGCGGAAGCGGCGGTGTTTTCGGGCCATCAATAGTAATAGGCGGCGCGCTTGGAGGTGCAGTAGGCAGGTTCTTCAATATGGTGCTGCCTGGTATAGTAACTCACCCCGGTGCATTTGTTGTTGTGGGTATGGCCGGATTTTTCACTGTAGTATCAAAGGCACCCATATCCACAATAATATTCGTGAGCGAGATGACCAACTCGTACCACCTCCTTCTTCCAAGCTTTCTTGTATGCCTGCTTGGATATGTGCTTTCCAGAAAATATACCATTTTCATCAAACAGGTAAAAAGCCGCATAGATTCAAATGCCCACAGGGGTGAATTCTTTGTGGATGTGCTTGAAAAGATAAAGGTGAGTGACCTTTCACCTGGCTTAAAATCATATGACGTTGTCCCTGAAAATATGACATTCAGCGATTTCAAGCACCTGTTCAGCGATTCAAGCCAGCACTATTTCCCGGTTGTTGACAGTATCGGAAAGCTGAAAGGGATTTTTTCTGTCAATGATGTAAGGGGGGTTCTGTTCAACCAGGAGATTGATAATGTGGTAATGATGAAGGATATAGGTACCACAGATATCATCTTTGTCACCCCATCAGATGACCTGAATGAGGCGCTCAAGAAATTTACCATCCGCAATATACAGTCCATACCTGTTGTTAAAGAGGATGATCACTCCATACTTATCGGTATGCTTGACCGGCGGGAGGTTATCAGGGTTTATAATAAAAAGATCGAGGAGATGAAAAGCAGTAAGGTTTGATCACTCTGTGGACTTGGTATTCAATGATATCTGTTTTTCCAGCTTATTGAACAACTCCTGCGGCTGGATTGGTTTTGATGCATAGTCATTCATGCCCGCGGCAATGCATATCTCCCTGTCACCCTTCATGGCATGGGCTGTCATGGCTATTATAGGGATATCGTGATTTCTCACATTTGATGCAGGATTTCTTATTATCCTTGTTGCCTCTATGCCGTCCATCTCAGGCATCTGAATATCCATAAGCACAATATCATAATTATCATTCTCAAGCGCCTTTATTGCCTCCTTTCCATTAGAAGCAATGCTGCACCCAAAGCCCGCCTTTGCCATGATTTTCTGTATGATCTTCTGGTTGACTAGATTATCCTCAACAATCAGTATCTTTATCTTGTTTCGCCTTTCATCATATACAGAATGCTTGGTAACAATCGGGCTTTTTTTATCCTTTTCTATTTTCGGGCCTTTAGAGAGCGCCTCTACAAGGCAGTCATATAAGAGTGATCTTCTGATAGGCTTGGTAAGATATGCTGCAAACCCAATCTTTTCCATGCGCGAGGCATCGCCTTTTATGCCCTGGGCGGTAAGCATAATCAGTGGTGTACCCTTTAATACCGGGTCATCCTTAATCATCTTTCCAAGCTCATCACCTTTGATACCTCTCATGCGCATATCAAGTATAACAGCATCATATAAGGCCTTTTCCTTTTCTGCCATGTACATTAATTTCAGGGCCTCTTCCCCTGACTCAATCGTGTCACAGGCGCACCCCCATGATTCAAGATACCCTGTTAAAATCCTCAGATTCGTTCTATTTTCATCAACAATGAGAAAACGTCTGCCCCTGATACCTGATAAAGGCAGGGGTGCCTTCTCAACTGCATTATCCTGCTTTTCCAATACTGCTGTGAACCAGAAGGTTGAGCCTTTTCCTTCTGAACTGATAACGCCTATGTCGCCATTCATAAGGTGTGCAAGCTTCTTTGAAATACTTAAACCCAGCCCTGTTCCGCCGTATTTCCTGGTTGTTGAAGAGTCACTCTGTTTAAAGGATTCAAAAATAATATCCCTTTTATCATCCGGTATACCAACCCCTGTATCCTTTACCTCAAACATAAGTTCCACATGGCTGCCCTGCTCTTCTGTTACAAAAACCCGCAGATTAACCTCGCCCTTATCTGTAAATTTAATAGCATTGTTGGTCAGATTTAAGATTATCTGTCTTAACCGGCCGGGATCGCCCCTGAGCAGATTTGGTGTTTCATGATGAATCTCATAGCTGAATTCTACACCCTTTTTCTGTGCCATCATGGCAGGCAGTTCAACAACCTCGGCAACCGCATTCCGAAGGTTAAAATTGATCGTTTCAAGATCAAGCTCTCCTGCCTCGATCTTTGAAAAATCAAGTATATCATTGATGACTGTAAGCAGGCTCTCAGAACTGCGTACCCCTGTCTCAATCAGATCAAGCTGTTCACTGTCAAGGTTTGTGGATAAAAGGAGATTAAGTATACCCATCACACCATTCAATGGGGTTCTTATTTCATGGCTCATATTTGCCAGGAACTCGCTTTTTGATTTATTGGCCAGTTCCGAATCCCTCATGGCCTTTTCAAGTTTCTTTTCTGTCTCCTTTCTATCTGTAACATCCCTGGCAAAGATAAGGGTGGCAGGTTTGCCATTATGCATTATTTTCGCGACCGATACCTCTACATATATAACCTCACCATTCTTTTTTATGCCTTTGTGCTCATAACGTTCAGCCCCTGCTATTTCACCTTTCAGTCTGCTTTGCCCGCGTTTCTTTATAGTTTCCATATCATCAGGATGAATCAGGGTAATATCCGCTTTTCCCACAACCTCTTCAGGCGACCCGTATCCATATATTCGTGCATAACTGCTGTTTACATATATATGAACGGCATCCTGAATAATTGCCACACCATCATAAGAGCTTTCTATTGTTGTGCGATATTTTTCTTCACTTTCCTTTAGTTTATTTTCAGCCTGCTTACGTTCTGTTATGTCACGTATTACAGCCTGTGTGTAGGATGTTTCAAGATCAATAATATTCGGCCTGATCTCAACATCAATAAGCTCTCCATTTGCCTTGACCAACTGTGTTTCAGAATGAAGAACACTCTGGATATTTTTCTCTATTATTTCTTTGTCTGCTTCTCTGTGAAGATCAAGTATTGTCATTTCAAGGAGTTGTTCTTTGCTGTAACCCAGCATTTCACAGGCACGATTATTGACATCCTTAATCCGCCCCTTTTCATGGATGATAATAGCATCAATAGACTGATCAAAAAGGGCATGGTATTTCTTTTCACTTTTTAAAAGGGCTCTTGCCCGTTGTTCAACCCTTTCTTCAAGTTCCTGATTAGCCTTTTGCAGTGATTCCTGGGCCTCTTTTCTTTTTGTTATATCAGAATAAAATGTAAATCCTCCAACTATCAGGTTATTAATGATTATCGGAGATACCCTGCAAAAAACATCTATCTTTTTACCATTTTTATGCCAGCGGACAGTCTCATATTCAACAGATTCACCGCTAATCATTTCAGGTGAAACTATTTTGGAATCAGAGGCATCTTTTATTATCAGATCAGCAACCGATTTCCCCAGCGCCTCTTCCTTTGTATAACCAAAAATCTTTGTAAATTCAGGGTTGATATACTGGATATCAGGATTGGTATCAGTAATAACTATACCGATTTGGGCCACCTCGAACATAGTTTCAAACAGGATGTTTTTCACAGGCAGCTTTGTTTTAATATGAACTGAACCCTCATTTTCCATAGAATTTCCGATCGAATTTTAAGTAGCATTGTCTTGGTTTTGCAACAGCCATGCCAGATTTTTCTATGCATTTTATTGTTATTTCCTTACATTTATTATGTCTTTTTTAACCTCAACAGCCGGTTTCCTGCATAAAGACAAAAATATTTGTCATTTTTTTGACTTTGATTTTTTTCTTAAATATTTATTGACATCCTATTTTTTGGTGTATTATTGTATTAATACACCTAGCATCTAACAAGAGATCATGATGATTATTGAGATAGACAACCATAGCGGGGTTCCGATTTACGCCCAGGTAATTGAGCAGATAAAGCAGTATGTGCTCTCAGGGAATCTATCTGAAGGGACCCAGCTTGAAAATGTGCGGAGCCTTGCAGCACGCCTTATGGTTAACCCCATGACTATAAGCAAGGCATACAACCAGCTTGAGCGTGATGGCATTATTGAACGCCGCAGGGGAATCGGGATGTTTGTAAAACCCATGTCAAAGGGGATCAAAAAGGATTTTAAATCCCAGACAGCAAAGGAGAGTTTTAAAAAGGCCGCTGCAACAGCAGTCCTTATGAAATACACAGAAGAAGAGGCTGTTGATTTATTAAGAGAGATGTACAGGAAACTGAAAAATGAAGAAGGAGAAGATAAAGATGAATGAAAAACCAATTATTTCTGTAAAAGGTCTTACAAAAAGGTTTGGCCAAATCAGGGCGATTGATAATCTATCTCTTGATATATACCCGGGGCATATCTATGGCCTTATGGGCGCAAATGGCGGTGGTAAAAGCTCCCTGATCCGCCACTGGATCGGACTGTATCTGCCAGACTCAGGCACATGCACCACATTTGATGTGGAGGCAAAAAAACTTGGGCCGCATGAACTTGCCCGTATAGGTTATGTTCATCAGGAAGGTAAACTAATTGACTGGATGAGCATAGCAAAGCTTGTACGATATGTTGCAGCCTATTACCCGACATGGAACAAGGATATAGAAGAACGCTACATAAAGGAATTTGATCTTGACCCTAAAGCCCGTGTTGGCAAACTCTCACCTGGTCAGCGTCAGATGGTTGCAGTGCTTCTTGCAATTTGTTTTGAGCCTGAGCTTTTAATACTCGACGAACCGGCAGCAGCAATGGACCCCCTTGCCCGCCGAAAGTTTCTTGAGCTATTGATGGAGATAATACAGGTGGATGGACGTACTATAATAATTTCATCCCATATCCTTACAGATATTGAAAAGGTAATTGACCATGCCCTTATAATGAACAGGGGTAAGATGCTCTGCGATAAACCTCTTGATGACCTGAGAGAGCAGTATATAAGGCTGAGACTTACATCCCTTAATGGGCCTATACCTGAAAAGCTCCCATTTGAAAATATCATCCTGAAAGAACAGAACGGCACAAAGGCGATTATTACCCTGGCAAATAACATGAAAAACCATGATGAGCTTGAAGAGATAGCAGACAGCATCCACTGCCAGTTGGAGCAGATGCCACTTCCGCTGGAAGATATATATCAACTGGTGGTGGAAAGCAGGTAAGGGGTTTTAGGTGATAGGTGTCAGGTATTAGGTGTTAGGTGTTAGGTGTTAGGTGTTAGGGAAGTGAAAAGAGTAAACAGGAAATAGATTTAATGGCGCATGGCTCAAGGCATAGGGCGCAGGTAAAGGCGCAAAGGGTTTAAAAGCTGGGGGAAGCTGCGAGGCAAGGAAAATATCGTAATAATTGTAGGGGCAGACCTGCTTGCCGCGCCATAGCTTCCTTGACCACCATAGCTTTAGCGAAGGCGGTTAGCGACGGCTGGCGTGTCTGCCAGCATGCGCACATTGCATGATTGAAAAAAGACCCTTTAAATGAAGATCATAAAAGAGTTTGGAAGGCTGATGCAAAATAATGAAATTGAAAAGAATAAGCAGGGATTGGTGAATATTTAGCAGGAAAATAAAAGGCAAGCAGAAATGTCCATTCTTAGCGCAAAACTGGGGCTCTATAATATAAATTATTATGATAACACTAATGGTCGTCTTTATGGCATGGTGATAACATATTTAATAATCATCGGGTTATTTAGTAATGCCTTATATGGATTGAGAATAGATGAAATAATTCAAAACCAGCAATGTGTACTTAGGCCACTGATTAATTTTTTCACCGGTATGTTTTTTTTAGGAATGATAACAACTATTACCCAATTAGAACTTATTTCAAAACCATTTTCTTTTTGTCTGCCTGACGGAAATAAATCTATTCGTAATTTAATCTTTTTAATCGGCGGATTAATAACTCTTGGATTTTCGCTTATATTCTTCATTTTTTCTAAACATACATTATTGCTCTTTTTTCTGCATATAATAGTGTTTCCGATCATATGCTTACCATTTTATTTTTTTATGGCTTTTATTTTCAT
>JAFGFM010000206.1 GCA_016931115.1 Deltaproteobacteria bacterium
AAAGAGCATAGGTAATGGTTTCCCCATTGCTTCGTATATTATCCAATATTAAAACCTTTAAAAAGATGGGTTGCTCAGACGCTTACCCTGCAGATGGTTGAAAACAAAATCCATATTTAATTATCTCTTCACTGGAACCCCAAGTTCTTATTACTTTCAGATTTAATGATTTTGCAGAATCCAACAATTGATTTACACATCCCTGATTTGGGGATACAGAAGCACAATCAATGCTTCCATACCATAAATAAAAGGCATTAGTACCGGAGAAATAGAATGGTTTTCCGTCTAAATAAAATTTGTCCCCTTTAATATATACAAAGCCATCTTCTTCCTGTTCGGAAAATGCATTTTTGATACATAGAGTATTTGTAAATACGATTAATATTAGTAAAGCAAGATATCTCTTAATCATAATAACTCCATAAATTTATTGATCTTTACATAATAAAAAATAATTAATGCTAAGCCAAAAATAATAAGCAAAATGTGAAAACCGTGGTCTGTCCTTGACATTGGACAGTTCCATAAAAAAATTAATACAACTGGATTCCCGTCCCGCCCTGTTAAGTATGGTTTTCTCTGTTGTTTTAAACAGGCATAATTTTCGCAGTCCTATTACATTATGCACTATACCCCGCCAAGTTGATTTAACAGGGTTCACCCTATTAAATGCTGTTACACAGCCCGCTGTGCGGATTTAACAGGGTAAAAAATGACGACATAAATACTATTAGTGAATTTTATATGATGCGCCTGGGCGCTTTAAGTCAGTAATTCATTATACCCGAAAAGATACAATGGCTTAGGTTTAAGACTTTTTTTTAATAAATGCAAGATTTATTAATAGCCTTATAGACTGTAGGCTGCCGTCTTCGCCAAGGCTTCGCCGCGCCAGGGAAGGCTGTCAGGAAAGGCAGACTGAAGCGGTTTCGGCTGAAGGCTGAAGGTAAAACCTAAAAGACTTCCCTGGCCCGCTAAATAGTCACATCTATATATAAAGGATACATAAACAGTAGAGACAGGTTTGAAACCTGTCTCTACAATGGAACAGATCCCCTGCTTTATCCGGCCCAAAAGGCAATAGGACCAAGACAGCTTAATGATGAAGAGGCAAAAGATACAGCCAGGAGGGCATATCAGAATAACTCGATGTTGAGTTCAATTGAGATAGGAAAAGCGATTGGACGATCGAGACAGGAGTTGATAGTTACTTAAGTGATCTTCGTGCACAATACCTGCTTGATCAGGACATAAAGATAACCAGGATGAAAAAGCTCGGAATTCCCCAGGAAAGGATAGGTCGGAGATTAGGGTTGGATCAGAAGACAATCCATAATCATTATCGGAAATGCCAAGGTTGGCATTTCTCCTAAATACTGATCTAAAAAAAGGTTTTACTGTCTCCCAAGTCACGGAGAAGCACGGCTGGCCTGAATCTCTGGTGTGGGCAGTCAAACTTGATGGAAAAGATGACCTTGGTAAATGCCATGAATTACAATGGGAAAATAAAAGCAGGCTGAAGCCGGATAGACTGAAGGCTGTTAGGAAAAGCAGACTGAAGCTGGTTAGGCTGAAGTCTATTAGAAAAAACCTAATAGTCTTCAGTCTCAACCGCTTCAGACTAATTCAATAAAAGGAGAAAACAATGCGTGATCATAAAAAACTCAAGGCCTTTCAGCTTGCAGATGAGATTGTGTTAAGCATTTACAGGATAACAAGGTTATTCCCCAAGGAAGAACTATTTGGGCTAACATCCCAAATGAGAAGGGCTGCTGTTTCAGTTCCATCAAACATTGTGGATCGGTGTGCAAGAGAGAGTCAAATTGAATACTTACGTTTTCTTGGAATAGCTTTTGGCTCCTTAAGAGAACTTCATTATCAGTTTGAACTGTCTGAAAGACTTGGTTACTTCAAAAAATCTGAGGATAGCACGTGTGAAACAAAAATAATTGAAACCGAGAAGGTATTATCCGCATTGCTAAGGTCAATGCGCAAACACTAATAGTCTTCAGACTAAACAGCTTCAGGCTAGCGAAAGCGGTAATCCATTGGTTTAAAAAGATTTTCTGGATGCCAGTCTTCGAGCATTGGCGTCAAGCTAAGTCGAAAAGCAAAAGCCTAAAACAATATCTCACACAGAGGTCCAAAGAACACTAAGAAAATAAAATGCTTTTTAACCTATTTTTTCGTTTCTTAACTTTGTGAGCTTTGTGACTTTGTGAGAGAAATGATTTTTCGTCTTGAATTATGAATAGACCTTTTCTCAGGGATCTTTATCTTATATCCCTCACCAGTAATATGTTTTCGATACGATATTTTTGTTAACTTGACGCCAATGCGCCTTAGCCTGACCTACCCGATCGACGGTGGAAGCCTTGGCGACGGCGGCTGTGTATTTTGTGGTAAAATTTCTTTTTTCAAAATGGCATGTTGGAAGATTCAAAGCCCCTTACCTTTTAATTGCATTATCCGGGTTTAATGAACAGCGTACTGCTGTATCACACACCCATAATTATATTGACACTAATTTGCCTTTTGTATACCTATATACATTGTGGTTAATTATTTTCTATGGGATATTTTAACGCTGGAATTAGTCAGCAAAACCAATGCAATTCCTTATAGTTAAATCCCTTCACCTGCATTTTAATTGAGGTATCTATGAACCAACCTGAAAAAAAACAATCGTTATTCATACTATCAGTAATATTTTTCGCGGCCTTCCGGCTGTAGTGAAACCTGTCCGATATTTTGTGATAAGGATAACCGGAGTATTAATTGACATTATTAAAAAGAAAAAAACAGAAAAGGAGTTAATAAGGATGGCGGATAAAGTTGATAAAAGGAATCATCTATCGCGAAGAGACTTCATAAAAACAACTTCAGTCGGTATCGGTGCTGCTGCGATAGCAGGGCTCAATGCTGTGCCTGCAAAAGGAGATAGTAACGAGGATAAAAAAGTTAAGTGGGATAAAGAGACCGATGTGCTGGTAGTCGGAACCGGGTTTGCCGGGATTACTTCGGCAATGACCGCTCATGATGCAGGCGCTAAAGTCCTTATTTTAGAGAAGGCACCAAAGGAGCTTGAAGGCGGAAACAGCAAGGTGTCAGGCAACATGTGGTGGACACCGACTGATGTGGAAACAGGAATCAAGTATATTACCGCATTATGTTACGGCTTAACAGATCAGGAGAGTATTAAGGCCCTGGCTCAGGGTATGTTTGAGAATAACGAGTGGCTTAAAAAACTTGGCGTTGAACCAGGATCGTTTGGTGTTTTTCAGCCGGAATATCCTGAGCTTCCGGGCAGCGAAGCAGTTCGTACATGGTCTAATGCTAAAGGTGGTTTTGGTGCGGCTCTTTATAACCCGCTTCGTGCACAGGTGGACAAGAGAAACATCCCGATTATGTACCAGACACGCGCCATGGAGCTGATTCGCAACAGTAATGGAGAAATTATTGGCATAAAAGCCGAATCAGAAGGAAAGACATTAAACATCCAGGCCAAAAAAGGGGTTATTCTGACGTGCGGCGGCTTTGAATTTGCCCATGACATGCAACAGCAGTTTCTGCCCGGATGGCCAATGTATGGCCGCGGTTCCACATACAATACAGGTGATGGTATCAGGATGGCACAACAGGCAGGGGCCGCCCTCTGGCATATGAATAACGCACTGGCAGGTATTGGCGCAATTCTTATTGATGACGATGACCTGGGTAAAAAGATACCCGTATCAGTATCCATGTTTGGATCGCCTTATATACTCACAGACCAGCAGGGAAGCCGTTTTATGAATGAATCCATTCGTGGCCGTCACGGGTTAGGAGAAAAGGAACACCTTATTTATTTTGATACCCTGAATACCCAGACTTTTACCCGTATACCGTGTTATGCCATTTGTGATGCAAGGATATTAAAAAGACCTCTTGCCTCCACTGCAATGAAGATGGGCTGGTACAACTGCCATTCAAAATATCAATGGAGCCAGGATAACAGCGCTGAGATAGAAAAGGGGTGGATAATAAAGGGAGAAACCATACAGGTACTTTCAGGTAAACTCGGCATAAAACCAGAGGCACTTGAAAAGACCCTTACAGTATATAATCAATTCTGTGACACCGGGATAGATACAGACTTTAACAAGCCGAAAATGGGCCTCACCAAAATAGATCAGCCACCCTATGTGGCCATGAAGATTTACCCTGTTATGTATAATACCCAGGGCGGACCGAGGCGTAATGCATCATGCCAGATAGTAGACCCCTTTGATAAACCCATACCGAGACTATATAGCGCAGGTGAACTGGGATCATTCTGGGGATGGATGTACAATGGCGGCGGTAATAATTCAGAATGTCTCGCAACCGGCAGGATCGCCGGGGCAAATGCAGCAGCACTTAAACCCTGGTAACTGAAGTGAAACTTATAAATCACTGTTAATCCGGGATGGTTCACAGTCGGGGAATGCAGATGCTGGAATTAATTGTGGGTTGATTCTATCTTTAAAAAGGAAGTTCGGGTATGAATAAAATATTTTATTTAGTTTCATTATTGATTTTGTCTTATGCGCTCCAACCCGCATCTGCGCAGGCTGCCGAGAAAAAACAGCTTGTCCCCACTGTAACCATTCCCGCACCTGAAGGCTCAAAGGGTTTTGGCATGCCCTCTTCCGAAAGCGGCGCCAAAAAAGCACCGGTAATGCGCTGGATTGGGCCGAGTGTTACAGAACCCCGCGAGATTATTACAACCACATTCAATGAATTATCTATGAGCGATCCATTTATCTACGCTGATAAGAATTCGCAAAAATATTATCTGACCAGCAGCGGTGGCAGTATTTACACAAGTAAAGATCTAAAGAGCTGGACAGGCCCTTACGGAGCTATCGACGTCAGGGGAACCTGGATGGAAGGGCTTATGTTTGTGGCCGCTGCTGAAATCCACGAAGTCAACGGAAAGTATTATTATGCTGCGACCTGGACTGACAGAAAGGAACTGGTTGATGTGGTTCCACGCAGATACAATGTTTACAGAAACCAGACCCAGATTCTGGTATCTGATAAACCTGAAGGTCCATATAAACATATTAACCCTGACCCGAATTATGACTACCTTTACCATGACTGGGATGTTATTGACGGGACAATCTGGTATGAAAACAACATCCCATATTTCATATTTGTACATGAATGGACCCAGATAATTGACGGGACCATGGAATATGTAAAGCTTTCGCCGGATCTGAGCAGAACAGTATCTGAACCTGTGTGTCTTTTCCGTGCAAGTGAAGCGCAATGGGCACTGGAAATGGTTGGAAACGGGGAGATGACCTTCGGTATGAAACTTCCCGGCTGGGTTACAGATGGCCCCCAGCTTTTCAGGACAAGAACCGGTAAGCTTGGGATGCTGTGGTCAAGCTGGGGCAAAGGCAGGTATTTGCAGGGCGTAGCCTATTCCACATCAGGTACTATTGATGGTCCATGGGTACAGGAAGAAAACCCGTTTGTAGATAATAATTCAGGTCACGGTATGCTGTTCACAACATTTGAAGGAAAACGTCTGCTCGTTATCCATCATGTAGAAGGAGACGGAGCTCGAAAGCCGCTATTTTTTGAGATTGATGATTCAGGAGATAAATTAATCCTTGGGAAAAGATATAATCCATAATCATAATTAATTATGTGAGGGTCTATTATGAAAATATTGCGTAATTTGTTTATATTGCTGTTCGCTCTCCCTGTTGTATCAGCATTTCTGGTATTTTCTATTGCGCCTGCAGGCGCAGATAACAACGCAAAGGTAAGTGATACCAGAACTATCGCACCATACTTTATCCAGGCCACTTCTTCCCCGAAGGCTCCTGATCCTGATGGCTTTCTGCTGCGCTGGCTTCTTCTTGAACCAATCAGCAAACCGAACAGGAGCAACACTGTATTTACAGACAGTTATGTAAGAGAGGCCTTTTCCAAGGAGTACTTTCCTAATCAGTTTACTGTAGTTCCAAAGGGTGGAGAAAGTGTTACAGTTGAAGGCCAGGAGCTCAAATGGCATGCCCTTGATTCCACAAACTTCAATGTCAAGCTCTTTCGATTTGCCTATGGCCTTAATAAGACCCATTATGGGATTGTTTTCTGGGCGGTTACTGTTGTTAACAGCCCCAGGGAGATGAAGAATGTCCGTCTGGCTGTGGGCTCCAATTCGGCATCCATGTGGTGGCTTAATGGCAAGGAGGCTGTGATCCTGTCCGGTGACAGACGCATGGTAATGGATGACAGCGTATCAAAGCGGCTTACCCTTAATAAGGGTAAAAATATAATCTGGGGCGCTGTTATCAATGGCCCCGGGATGAGTGATTTCTGTGTAAGGGTCATCGATGAAAACGGAGACCCTGTTAAGGATCTCACAATCGGTTTTTAAGGAAGATAAACAGATATTACGTCGTATGCGTCATTCCCGCGAAGGCGCATTGGCTTCAACTTAAGGCAAAGAAAAAAAGCTTAAAGCTATGTCTCACACAGAGACGCGAAGAACACTAAGAAAACCAAATGATTTTACTCATAACATATTTTTGTTTTTTAAACTTTGTGAGCTTTGTGGCCTTGTGTGAGAAATGTTTTTCGTCTTGAATTATGAATATATGTTTTTTCTGTGATCTTTGTCGTAAATCCCTTACCAAATAAAGAGGGGTTTTATTGTGCTTTTATTAAACAACATTGGGTATAATCGCCATCGATAAAGCTATGGCGAGACAAGAACCCCATGTTTTGAAATTTTCCGCAGGGTGGCATTTTATATGCCACCTTTTGGAGTTATGGCAGATAAAAATTAATAATTATATTCCGGAGGTCTTATGAAGTCCCGAATTCTTTCAATATTTTTTTTCTCACTACTCTTTCTGATGTTATCCGGCTCGGTGCTGGCACAGACAGGAGAGCCCTACATCCATGATCCATCAACTGTTACCGAATGCGATGATAAATATTACACATTCGGGACCGGCGGCGGGGGTTTGATCTCAGAAGATGGCTGGACGTGGCGCAAAGGGGCTGTGCGGCCTGGCGGCGGCGTTGCCCCTGATGTTATACACATAGGTTACCGCTACTATATGACTTATGCAAAAGGGGGTGGCGGCCTTTCAGGCGGGCACGCAAGTAATGTATATGTCATGTGGACCAAGACCCTTGATCCCAACTCCCCTGACTTTAAGTTTAATGATGAGACAATAGTTGCATCATCTGATGGTGTAGAGGACTGTGATGCCATAGACTCCGCATTCCTTCTTGACCCCACTGACGGCAGGCTCTGGCTTACATATGGAACATACTTCGGCTTTATTAGAATAGTCGAACTTGATCCCAAAACCGGAAAACGTATGCCAGGTAATGAGCCTGTTAATATCGCGATCGACTGTGAGGCAACAGCCATGATGTACCGTGAGGGCTGGTATTATCTTCTGGGCACCCACGGCACCTGCTGCGACGGCGCAGACTCTACATATAACATCCGCGTGGGGCGTTCAAAAAAGGTAACCGGCCCATATGTTGACCACATGGGGGTTCCCATGCTCAAAGGTGGAGGGAAACTCGTAGTTGCAGCCAGTGAGCCCTATGTCGGGCCTGGACACTTTGGGCTGATAGACCTGGGTGATGGGGTACAGAAATTCTCCTGTCATTATGAGGCAGACCTGGTACAGGGAGGTCGCAGTGTCCTTGGTATTCGTCCCCTTCTATGGAAAGATGGGTGGCCTGTTGCAGGAGATAATTTCAGCGAAGGCACCTATGAGATACAATCCGAGCGAAGCGGTTATGCCCTGGAGCTTGTAGTAGATTTTGTCAGGATGAACAGCGGCATGCGCGCCTTTGGGCCTGCCCTTGAAAAACCTGTTGTTCCTGTTCCCACCCAGAGACTTTCCGATGTAGAAAAGGGATGGCCCAAGGGTAACATCGATGTTCGAATCGGTGACTATATGTTCAGGCCTCATCAAAAATGGACTGTTACGCCAGTACCTGAGGCAGGTGGATCGTTTGGCTCCCCATACTTTAAAATAACTATTGAGGGGACAGATAGGGCACTCGCAGCCACTGCGGAAAAAGAGGTTACAACAGTGCCATCCTTTACCGGTGCCCCTGAGCAACTCTGGCAGATTGATCAGTTGACTGACGGCACTTACCGCATAATGCCCAGGGTAGTACCCGGTTCAAATGAACAACTCGCACTTACAGCAGTGGGAAGAAGTACCCCGTCTCTTGTAAAATTCAACCAGGAGAGCTTCATAGGTCGCTGGACCTTTAAAAAACAATAATAAAGGATACGCAAGGTCTCCACTAGATGGAAAATAAAACAAAAAAAGAGAACTATTATAAAGCAGAAAAATTATTCGACAGGGTATATCGAATCAGCAGCCTTGAAGGGACATTTCTATTTCTTTTTCTGGGTGACAGGAAGGCATTGTTGCTGGATACTGCATATGGTTTTGGAAATCTGAAAGAAGCTATCCGCAAAATTACCGATCTGCCCCTGATTATAGTTAATAGTCATGGTCATCTGGATCATGTGTGCGGAAATTTTCAGTTTGATGAGGATATTTATATCCATGCGAGCGACATAGAGCTATGCAAATCACATAATTCTACTGAATCCCGCCAAAAAATAGTAATGGGCGCACAAAGGCTTATGAACTTTTCTAGTGGAAAGACAAGAAACGCACTGCCCAAGGATTTTTCAGAGGATCATTATATTCATCAAGGGTATGGCAACCTGGTTCAACTCCCCGCTGACCATGCGTTTGAGCTGGGAGGTGCGACAATAGCAGTGCACGAACTGCCGGGCCACACCAAAGGAAGCGTTGGACTGGAATACAGGGAGGAGGGGGCATTATTTCCTGCGGACGCCATTAACCCATTGATGTTTTTGTTCCTGCCTGAGTCAACCGACCTTGCAACATATAAAAAAACCCTTGCAAAGGCCAACAGCCTTGACATAAACCATATAGTCTTTTCCCATAGTCCCGAGATTGCCCCAAAATTAATACTTGAGGACTTTATAGAGTGTGCAGAGCAGGTTGATTATGACCGGGGAATGCCCTTTGATGCAAAGGAATTCAGGGAGTTTGCACCAAGGATTTGCACCCGCAGCGGATTTGGGCCGAATGATACAATGAAACCCGGATTTGCAGCCATTATTATAGATCGATTAAGGTGTAATCATTAGATGCTTATTCAGTTATTTAACTGAGCTTCGAAGAATATAGATGTGGGAGGATTTTCGCATGGATTTTAAAACATTTTTTGTTAGAAAATTGTGTGGCCGAATTACAATTCTATTTGGGTTAATCTCTCTTATGGTGCTCTTTGTATTTCCTGTTAAAAACAGCCTTGCTGCAGATATAAAAGCAAACGTTTCGCAATGTTCGGACATCGCAAAACTTGCAGGACCTGGCTTTGTAGTTGAAAAGGCGGAAATTGTTCCAGCAGGCCCAATCCCTGGTCCGGGAGGTAATGGGGATCAGCTACCCGAACATTGTCTGATTCAGGGTATGATCAATCCCCGTACAGGAGCAAAAGGGCAAAAGTTTGGGATAGGTTTTGAATTGCGTATGCCGACAAACTGGAACAACAGGTTCTTTTTTCAGGGAGGAGGTGGGCTTGACGGTGTGCTCTCCCCTGCTATTGGCAGTCATATGGGCGCTATAAAACCTTCAGCCCTTGCCCGTGGTTTTGCAGTGGTTTCAACAGACGGTGGGCATCGCAGCAGCATGCTCGATGGAACCTTTGGCCTGGATCAGCAGGCGCGTATAGATTATGGTTATAATGCACTGGACAAGGTCACGCTCAAGGCAAAGGAACT
>JAFGFM010000207.1 GCA_016931115.1 Deltaproteobacteria bacterium
CTGTTTTTTAATATGATTCGGGGCATCTAACCTTAATCACTAAAAAATCAATCCTTTCAGAGAGTTAGGAGCACTCACAACATAACGCTAAAAGGTAAGTTATCACGCAAAGCCGCAAAGAACACCAAGACGATTTTTTTAAGTAGTTACCTTTGTGTCTTTGTGTGAGATTCAGATTTTTATGAAACCATTGACCCTGGAATTTCAGCCAAATATAAGTTTGCCTTTTGATGGGTCCAGGTTTTTAGCCCCTTATTAATGGTTGACACATATGGATAAATTGAAGATTATTAAAATTTGAATCAAGCTGTATTCCTTTTAAAAACCCCTGGATAGAAAACATTAAATGAGTGACACATAAAATGGATATTCCTGATAGAGTCAAAAAATTAATAGTAACTTTTGATAACAATCTGGATGCATATAAAAAGGGCATCTAAAATGAAACCCAGGTACGCAGGGAATTCATTGATCCTTTTTTTGAAGAATTGGGCTGGGATGTAAGTAATAGACAGGGCTATGCAGAGGCATATAAGGACGTTATCCATGAAGATGCCATTAAAGTGGGCGGCGTCACAAAGGCCCCGGATTACTGCTTCAGGATAGGCGGGGCACGCAAGTTTTTTCTTGAGGCTAAAAAACCATCCATTAACATAAACGAAGACATTCAACCGGCCTATCAGTTGCGCCGCTATGGCTGGAGCGCCAAGCTGCCCCTAAGCATATTAACAGATTTCGAGGAGCTTGCTGTTTATGATTGCCGGGTAAAGCCGGAGAAAACCGACAAGGTTTCCCATTCCCGCATCCTTTATCTCAGATATACTGATTATGAAACGCGGTGGGAGGAGATATCCAATATCTTTTCCCGCGATGCAATCCTTAAGGGCTCCTTTGATAAATATGTTGAGTCCAACAGGATAAAGAAGGGCACTACAGAGGTGGATGCCTCATTCCTGCAGGAAATCGAACGCTGGCGGGAACTGCTTGCATACAACATCGCCCTTAGAAACCCCGATTTTTCACAGCGGGAATTGAACTTTGCTGTGCAGCAGACCATTGACAGGATAGTGTTTCTCCGCATCTGTGAAGATCGGGGCATGGAACTATATGGCGGGTTGATGGCCCTGAAGACTGGTCAAAGGGAAAGACCCCGCGCCTGTATCAGTCACAAAAAGGGGAATGGCGATTGACCACTGATGAGCGGAAAAGGATACTCCTTAACAATATCTATGGGGTGGATATTGATCATCAGGCTGTTGAAGTAACAAAGCTTTCCCTCCTTTTAAAGGTGCTTGAAGGCGAGGATGAGCAGAGCATCGGAAAACAGATGCGCATGTTCCAGGAGCGTGTCCTGCCGGACTTATCAAACAACATCAAATGCGGGAACTCCCTGATCGGGCCGGATTTTTATGCACAGCAGCAGATGAGCTTTATAGATGAGGAAGAGGTCTTTAAGGTTAATGCCTTTGACTGGCAGGCCGAGTTTAACGACATTATGAAGGATGGTGGCTTTGATGCAGTAATCGGCAATCCGCCTTATGTAAGGCAGGTGTTCCTCTCGGAGAATATGTAGGTGGAAACATTTATTATGGTGTTAAAACCGGTTTGAATGAAGCATTTGTTATTGATAATGCAACCAGAGAAAGACTAATAGCAGATGATCCAAAGAGCGCGGAGGTTATAAAGCCCTTTCTTGCAGGGAGGGATATAAAGCGTTATGTGCCTTTACATACTGAGAAATATCTGATCCTTTTTCCCAGAGGGTTTACAAATGAAAAATCCTCCAATACCGGCAAGCAATGGGAATGGTTACTGAAAGAATATCCCGCCATTGCAGCACACCTCGATCAATTTAGGGAAAAGGCTGAAAATCGATATGATAAAGGCGACTATTGGTGGGAACTGCGTGCCTGTGATTACTATGCTGAATTTGAAAAGCCAAAAATGATGCTTCCTGATATTTCATTACATATTAATTTTGCTCTGGATGAAGAAGGTAAGAGTTATTGTGTTAACATAGCCTATATAATATCAAGCTCTGAAAAATACCTTTTAGCAATTCTTAATTCAGCGCTTATCACTTATTTTTATAAAAACATTTCATCAACGTATCGTGGCGGATACTTAAGATTTATTTACCAGTATCTAATAACTCTCCCAATCCGCACAATAAACTTCAATGATCCTGCTGACGTGGCCCGGCATGACAAGATGGTCAGCCTTGTCGATCAGATGATTGACCTGAATAAAAAACTGGCTGAATCCAAAATGCCCCAGACAACAGAGATTCTGAATCGCCAGATCGATTTAACAGACGAGAGAATCGATCAGCTTGTGTATGAGTTGTATGGCTTGACAGATGAAGAGATAAAAATAGTGGAATCGGAAAGGTAGAGGAATTGTGTCAGCAATAATTGCATACATAGACAGTAACTTTTTTATAAAGAATATATGGTGTCTTTATTTTGACACAGCACATATACTGTGCTAAATTACTTAAAAAAAAGGAGCGGGAAATGGCAAATGTCACCCTAAAAATAGAAGATGACCTATTAATGAAAGCCCGGCACCTGGCTGCGGAAAAGAAGACATCATTTAATGCTATCATCAGAGAAAAAATTGAGGAATTTGTATCCCAGGATTCCAGGGTAGAAACATCTCTTATGGGTCTTGAATCTTTTTATGATCGCTGCAACGCAAGAGTAGGAGCAAAAAACTGGACAAGGGATGAAATACATGAACGATAGGGCATTCCTTGATACCAATATTTTCATTTATGCTATCGATACATCTCCAAAAGAAAAAAAGAGAAGAGAATGCGCAAGAGAGCTTATTAAACAACATATAATCTATGAGACCGGCATAATCAGTATTCAAGTGCTTCAGGAGTTTTTTCAGGTATCCACACACAAGATAAAAATACCTCTGTCAATAGAAGAGGCACTTGAATTTCTCCAATACATATCTGTTCTTCAAGTTGTGCGGCCTGATTTCAACATGATAACCGCAGCCATTCGTCTACATAAAAATTACAGCGTCTCCTTTTGGGATGCAATGATACTGCAATCTGCAAAAAGTGCCGGGTGCAAATTTGTCCTTTCCGAAGACCTTCAAGATGGTCTTAGGCTGGATGGAATGGTCATAAAAAATCCATTAAAAACACAGTAAAAAGATTCCCATTCTTAACGCTTGACTTTGATTCAGGCCATCAGCTACTAATGAGTCATGGAAAATATTAAGGCTATAGGATTTGATCTTTTTAACACCCTTATTGTTATTGAACCGGACACCCTTGTCCGCGCTATGGAGAGAATGATTAAGAGCCTGATCAATAGCGGGTTTTCTATTGACGAGGAATCATATAAACATGATTACAGGGATGCAGCATCATTATATGTAGCAAAATCCAGGAATGATGGGATAGAAACCCATAACAGTATCTGGGTAAGCCATGTATTTAACAGTTACGGCATGGAAATAGAACCTACTGATGAGAGGATATCCATTGCAGTAGATGAGTATTTCATGGCCTTTTACGACAGGGTGAGCCTGATACCTGACACACTTGAAACCCTTTCCCTCCTTAAAAAGGATTATTCACTCGGACTGTTATCCAATTTCACCCACGCGCCCGCAGCAAGGGAGATCCTGCAAAGGACAAAACTTGAATCTCTCTTTGACACCATCATAATATCAGGTGAAGCGGGTTACAGAAAGCCTCACCCCCATGTCTTTAACAAACTTGCACGCGGGCTTAATGTAAAAAATGAGTATATCCTCTTCACAGGTGACGACCCTGAACCGGACATACATGGCGCTTCACGGGCAGGCATGAACCCTGTCTGGTTTACCTATACACTGGAAAACAGTATGCCTGTAATAAAGGGCACCATACATAGTGAGATACATACCCCTTTTGTAGATGTGCCAAAGGCTGCGTCATGGCGTGAGTTTTTACATTTGCTTGAGGGTTAATAATCCTTTGTTTATATAGTCATTAATATCTGTGCCAATCTCCTGTGACATCTTCTGCATTGCCCTGCTCAATGCCTCTGCAAGAGCAGCCGGGTTTTCCCTCTCCATCTTCTCTGTAACACTGTAGCTTTTCTGAAAGATATCCATACCTTTTGCCCCCTTGCCTGATACAGGTGTGAGGGTTATACTCACGGACATCACGCCATAATGCTCTCTATCCCTCTCCAGTTCATGAAACTCATCGATCATGCCTGCAAGGCGGAATGAAACCTCCCTGTTTCTTTCCCCTGGCATGATCACCCCTTTGAACATGCCCGAGTTTTTGAGGTCGCGTCCCAGGAGGTAGGTGATAATGTCCGCAGGGGCTGTCATCCACCTGTGGTATGGGTAAGAGCCCCTGTTATATGCCCTCTCCTTATAGATAATAGCTGTCGTGTTATAGAGAGGGGCAGCATTGAAGTTTTCCACCTTTATTATATATGGAAGCGTTTCGCGTTCGGTAAATGCAGGGGCCTCATACTCAAGGGTATAGTATTGCATATCAAGGCTGGGCTGCTTCAGGTCCATGCATGCAGGTAAAATTGAAATAATGAACAGGCTCACCGCATATAACAGTATCTGTCTCATAGTCATCTTTTACTCCTCTGAACCTCTTTTGGCAGGAGGCTCCCCGAAAATCAACTGTGAAGGCTGATCACTAACTATATCAATCATCCGGTTAAGGTTTTCTGTTGCCTGCTCTATGTTTCTTGCTATCTCATTCAGGTCATGGCCGAGCTGGAACACTGTATCATCAACACCTGTCACAATCGAATTACCAGTATCAAGCAGGGTGTTAAGCTTTGTCATTGCGGCCCGGAAATCCGCTACAGCCTCAGTTATGGTTTTTTCATTTCCTGTTGAAATCTTTTCAAGGCTTTTAAGGGTGTTATCGAGCCTGTCAACACTCCCGTCCGCCTTGCTGGCTATTGTCTCAATGGACTTTATGGTATTTTCCACTGATGAGAGTATCCTGTCCCACCTTTCCCTTTCCACAATGGCATTGATATCATCAAGGGATGATTCAAGTTTTCCTGAAAGCCCCTTTATGTTGGCGTCTGCCATCAACTCATTAAAATTATCGAGAGTAACCTTGATCCTGCCTGATATGCCATCAAGATCTATCGCCCTTATCTGAAGCAGAAAGTCATCTATCCCTTCAAGTATCTCGCTTATGTTGGATGGTTTTGACGCAAACACTGGGAATTCGGGTTTAAAGCTAAGAGGAGGGGTCTTATCAGGCTCATCCTTACCTTTGAGGTCAAGCTCAATAAACATGCTCCCTGTTATACCGACAACGCTCAACCGGGCAACAATGTCTGTCTCAAGGTTAATCCCCTTTTCCATCTTCGCAATAACCTGTATAAGTTTTAAATCAGGGGCAACATCGATATCTACCACCCTGCCAGTGGTGACACCGCGATACTTTACAGGCGCATCTATATCAAGCCCCTGTACGCTTTCATCAAAATAGATGGCATAGTACTGCCCCTTCTCAAGAAAGCGTGACATGCCCAGCCAGATAAATGCGAACACGGCAATGACAATCCCTGAAAATACAAAAAGCCCTACTGTAAATTTTACCTTCTGTGAAGCCATGGCTCTTATTCCTTAATATGGTTATTCTCTTTCCTGACTCTATCCCCGCTTCTCTTTTACCGGGTTGAAGAATTCTTTTACATAGGGGTCAGGGCTGTGATCCCTCAGATATCTGGGGTCTCCCTCCGCTATGATGCCTTTGGTTTTTCTGTCCAGCATAATAATCCTGTCTGCAATGGTGAATATGCTTGAAAGCTCATGGGTTACAATAACCATTGTTGTGCCTGAGTTCTTGTTCAGATCAAGTATAAGTTCATCAAGCCCTGCGGATGTAACAGGGTCAAGCCCGGCAGAGGGTTCGTCAAACATGAGGATCGCAGGATTCAGGGCAATTGCCCTTGCAAGACCCGCCCTTTTTTTCATTCCCCCGCTTATCTCTGATGGGAGATGGTTTTCAAAACCCTCAAGACCAACCAGCTTTAGCTTCATCCTTACTATCCTCTCCACTGATTCAGGGTCAAGCCCTGAATACTCCTTGATTGGAAGGGCGATATTTTCGCCTAAGGTCATGGAGCCCAATAGTGCGCTGCTCTGGTATAACACCCCTATTTTTCTTATGATCCTTTTAAAGCTCTCCTCATCCTCCTCAGTAACGATTTCGCCGTCTATTGTTATGACCCCGGAGAGAGGTTTTATGAGCCCTATTAAATGTTTCAGAAGCGTGCTCTTCCCGCACCCACTTCCGCCAAGGATAACAAATATCTCGCCCGGATACACATTAAATGAGATATGCTCCAGGATTACTGTATCACCATAGCCTGCAACCAGATTTTCCACCTTAATTATGGGGTCACCCTTTTCCATTCATAACCTACAGCCAGTAAATATGTATTATGGCAAACACAGAGTCCAGTATGATTATCATAAAAATACCTGTTACCACAGCCGATGTTGTGGCCTTGCCAACTGAATCAGCCCCGCCCCTTACCTGAAAACCCCTCAGGCACCCCACCCATGCGATTACAACAGCAAAGACACAGCTCTTCATAACGCCCCAGAACAGATAAAAGAGGGTAAGAGACCTGAATGTCTGACCTATATATGCGGTTGTTGTGAGATCAAGGATAAAGACCCCCACAAAAAGCCCGCCCAGTATGGCAAATATATCTGCAAAAAGGGTGAGAACAGGCACAACTATGAGAGAGGCCAGCACCCTTGGTACAACGAGAAATCTTACAGGGTTAAATCCCATGGTAAAAAGGGCGTCTATCTCCTCTGAGACCTTCATGGTGCCTATCTCAGAGGCGAATGATGACCCGGATCTCCCTGCAACCAGTATGCATGTCATGACAGGGGAAAGCTCATAGGCCATTGCAAGGGCAACAAGTGAGGCCACATATATATCTGCACCAAACTGTCTGAGCTGTATGGATGACATAAATGCGATAATAAGGCCCAGTAAAAAATTTATCAGGGCTACAATAGGCAATGCCTCAACACCCGCCCTCTGCATGAAATGGACTGTGTCACCCACCCTGAGTGATCCTGGATGTCTTAACACATTAAACAATGCCAGAGAGACCTCACCCAGAAATGCGAGCATAAACCTGAAGTCATCCATAACCTTAATGGTCTCGCCGCCAAGGCTTTCAAATGGGTTTATCCACTTTTTCTTTCTTATGCCTGGCATGCCTGTAGAATCAAAGGCCATTATTGAGAGGAAATTTGATATGCGCTCATTCGCGTTTATGATGCTGAAGGCATCTCTATTCACGAGCATATCCCGAATCTCTGTTAAAACCATCACCCCATAGTCATCAAGGTATGTTAACCCGGATAGATCCACTGTAACGGACCTGGCCTGGGTGCCTTTGAGCCCCTCTTTTATCTCCCTTAAGAATGCCCCTGCATTCTCTGTATCAAGGCGTCCTGAAAGAGATAGCAGAAGCCCTCCCTCATTATCAGAAAGGCTGTATTGAATGGAATCTGGTTGCCCGGTATTTTCAGATTTTTTCATATTCATGGTTTATAGATTTTTTCAGGAAGTATAGGTAATGAAGTAGAGGGAGTCAAGCAGGGGATAGAATTATTTCCCTTATTCAGGCAAATTCATAAAAACTATACTGACTTTAAAGAAAAAATAGGGTATTCTTACAAAACAGCTCAACTCGTATTAAGGGAACCATACTTATGGACACCGTAATTAGTTTCAAGACCGGGGAAACAATAATAGAAGAGGGCGACGAGGGGTCATGGGCCTATGTAATCCTTTCAGGCAAGGCCAGGGTCTTTAAACAAACATCTGCCGGAGAGGTAACCCTTGCTGTCATGGAAAATGGCGAGGTATTCGGGGAGATGGCGCTTATAGAAGACCGCCCGAGGTCGGCATCGGTAAGGGCGGAGACCAACCTGAAGCTCAGGGTAATAAGCAGGGAGCATTTCAATGAACTCTTAAGAGAAAACCCCTCCAGGCTTATCCCTATAATGAAGAGCCTTTTTGAAAGACTCAGGCAGGCAAGCGATATGCTCGCAGAGAGGATGGATAGCCATGAGAAGGGCATAGAGGCCCTGCTTGAGGGACAGTCAGAAAAGGCTAAAAAGGCGCTTAACGGCAGAAAGCTTTTAATAACACGGTTTCCATTCAGGATTGGCCGCTATGTGCCCCCGGATGACTCTGAAATGGATGTCTTTTACTCAAATAATCTCGCCATAGAAGAGGAAAAGCCCTACGTGATTTCAAGAAATCACCTCTCCATCAATTATGAGGGTGGAAAGCTCTGGGTGGTTGACAGGGGTAGCGCATTCGGTATTGTTGTAAACGGCATGGAGCTGGGTGGAAAGGCCAAAAAGACACGCATCCCTTTGGAGAGTGATCAGTGCCAGATCATTATTGGCCCCCCCACATCAGGGTTTGTCTTTTTGCTAAGCAGGTATATCCCCTGATGCTGATACCTGACTGGAGAACTGTATGTCTCAAAAACCTTCCTATGAAGAGCTGGAACAGAAGATAATCTCCCTTGAACAGGCGGTGGAGGCCCGTATAAAGGTAGAAACCGCCCTTGTTAAAAGCGAAAAGCGATTCAGGGAACTTGCAGAGCTTTTACCTGAGGCAGTATTTGAATCTGACCTTACCATACATATCACATTTGTTAACCTCCATGGTCTCAACATGTTCGGGTATACAAGGGATGACTTTACCGAGGGGATAAATGGTCTTGATATGCTTGCAAAGGAGGAGAGGCAGAGGGCCAGGGGAAATTTTATAAAAAGGATGAAGGGTGAAAAATCAGGGGTCTCTGAATACAGGGGCGTAAAAAGCCAGATTGGAAAAGGAACCACCTTTAATGTTTATCTCCCTTCAATGGATGAAAAACTGGCCATACCTGTAGAAGAATCAAAAGAAAGTGCAAGGGGCAGTGAACGGATACTTCTTGTAGACGATGAAACAGCGGGGCTTAATGCCATGCGAAAGACCCTGGAATTGCTTGGTTACAGGGTCACCTGTTCAGACAGCGGCATAAAGGCCCTTGAATTATTTAAAAAAGAGCCTTTTGCATTTGATCTTATCATAACTGATATGACCATGCCGGTTATGACAGGAAAGGAGCTTGTAAAGGAGATAACCGGAATACGCCCTGATATGCCGACAATCCTCTGCACAGGATTCAGTGATCAGATAGATGAGAATGAGGCCCTGGATATGGGCATATGCGCCTTTATTTTAAAACCGGTCATACGCAACGAGATAGCAAGTGCAATCAGGAAGGCTCTTGATACAGCAAAATGATACAGGATGCTATATGAATATTGCCATTATAAAGTCTCTATTATATATTTGCTCCCATATACTATTTCTCTAAAGGGGTTTTTGCAATGAGTGAATTGAATAATGAGGTCCGTTTTGGAAAGATAGCCATTGACAAGGGTTTTATCACAATGGAGCAGATGCTGTATGCCATAGAGACTCAGGTAAAGGAAAATATTGCCTTTGGAACCCACAGGAAAATTGGCATGATTTTGATGCAGGAGGGTCACATAACAATTGCCCAGATTGAAGAGGTACTTGAGGTGCTTGACGACAGATAATAACCTTTTTCTACTGCGCTTCAAGAAGGGTAACGCACTCTATATGTTCCGTGTGTGGGAACATGTCAATTGCCCGGATGGATACAGGCTTGAATCTCTGTTTAAGTAGTATGATGTCGCGTTTCAATGTAACCGGATTGCATGAGACATATATTATGCGTTTCACAGAGGAGCCATTGAGGCTATTTATCAATCGTTCTGTAAGACCGGCCCTGGGCGGGTCAAATATCACACAGTTATAGTCATTGCGTGAGATTGTTATCAGCTCCTTTTCCACATCCCCCTGTTTAAAGGCCGCATTTTTCGCCCTGTTATATGAGGCGGCTGCACGGGCATCCTTTATAGAGGATGGGTTTTCATCTATACCCATTACATACCCTGCCTTTTTAGAGACCCAGAGGGCAATGCTCCCTGCCCCGCAATAGCAATCCAAAACACGTGAACCCTCCGGCACATGATTAAGCGCCTCATTATAGAGCTGCGGCGTCTGAAACGGGTTTACCTGGAAAAAGGTGGAAAGCCCTATTCGGTAATGCCACTCCCCCATTTTCTCCTTTATGTATGGCCTTCCCCACCAGATAACCTCATCATTGCCAAGCACAACATTGGTAAAGCGGTTGTTGATATTCTGTACGATCCCCACAACAGTGCTCCTGTGAAGAGCAGCCTTTTCAATCCTTTCAAGGAGCATCTTTGAGATATTCCTGCTCCCTTTTGGCTGTTCACCGCTGGTTATAAAACCGATAATGATCTCACCTGTCCCGTTTCCCCTGCGTATAAGCAGGTGTCTTAAAAACCCTGCGCCTCTCTTCTCGTTATATATGGTAAGCCCTGTATCTGCCGCCCACTTTCTGACCGTCTTCACAATGGTGGTGCAGTCCTGATCCTGGATAAGGCACATATGCTGATCAACAACGCGGTGAGAATTTGCCTCATAACAGCCTAATACTGGCTGTTTTATTCTGCCTTTGCCTGTAACACCAAATGGAAGCTGCACCTTGTGGCGGTAATAATAGGGTTCAGGGCTTTTGATAACAGGAGGTATAGAGATATTAATGGGCTCAAACAGGTCAATAAGCCGCTGCCTTTTTAAAGAGAGCTGCTTATCGTAAGGGAGATCAAGATGATTGCAACCGCCACAGAGAGGAAAATGGAGACAATTTCCTATTTTCCTTTTATATGTTTGATTTGCCATTGGTTCAGCTTTGCCCATATATCCCTGCATCAGCCCGCTGTAATGTATTATGCCAGAGGCCAAGTATGGATTTTTGTATATACAGAGCCACCTTGCCTGAGTTCACTTTTAAAGAGAACAAGTTCATCAAGCCTTCCATCTGGCCCTGTAATATCGCTGTATTTGTCTATCAACCTTTTCAGTAACGTGGCATCCTTCACACCTCTCCTGAACCTTGCAAGGGTAAGATGGGGGGTAAATGGTCTTTTTTCCTGTTCAACACCAAAAAGCTCAAGAGGAGCCTGGAGCCTGTCCCTCAAAGCAGAAAGCCTTTCCATATCACCATTTAGCCCGAGCCATATGACCCTTGGCCTTCTGATATCAGGAAACAGGCCCATGCCGGAGAGACCGGTTTCAAAAGGGATGGTGTCTTCCATGGCATTATCTATGGATGAGATAATAGCGGGCATATCCCTTCCCTCCATATCACCCAAAAATACCATGGTGAGGTGGATATTAGCGGGTTTTACCCACCCTGCATCAAGCCCGCTCTTCTGTAGACTGGTTGAGATCCGGGCTACCTCATTCTTTATATCGGGAGGCAGTTCAAATGCCAGGAATGAACGTATCCCCATTAAGATACCTCCTGATATTTTCGAGCGCGGCCTCTGCTGTCAGCTGTTTTATCTCTTCTCTGGTTCCCCTGAACAGATATTTTATTGATAAAATCTTATTATCAAAAGCAAGGCCCATAAAAACCGTGCCCACAGGTTTTTCTTTTGTTCCCCCATCAGGCCCTGCTACACCTGTTACAGAAAGGCCAATGTCTGTATTGAATCTTTCCCTTACCCCCTTGGCCATCTCCCTTGCGGTCTCGTGACTCACTGCCCCGTATTGTTTCAGCGTGTCAGAAGATACAGAAAGCAGGTCGCTCTTGGCCTGATTGCTGTAGCTGATTATCCCGCCCATAAAATAGGCAGAACTGCCTGGAACGCTTGTGATCATGTGGCCGATAAGCCCGCCTGTGCATGATTCAGCCACAGCGATGGTGAGGGATTTTTGTATTAAGAGTTTTCCAATAATGTCTTCCATAAAAAGTCCCAAAAAAAGGGTTCCAGGGTTCAAGGGTTTCTCCCCTGCGCCTTGAGCTTTGAGCTTTGAGCTTTTTTTAATCCATAAGGATTAAAAAAATCCTCACCCCCACATTCGCATATATACCTGCCATAACATCATCAAACACAATGCCTCTCCCTCCCCTGACCTTTTTATCTATCAGGCCGATGGGAAAGGGTTTTAAGATATCAAATATCCTGAAGAGCACAAAGCCTGCAATCACGCTCATCCATGAAACAGGTATTAAAAAGAGGGTAACAAATATCCCTGCTGCCTCGTCAATAACCACAGAGGAAGGGTCTTCCATCTGCATGATTTGTGCTGCCCTGCCTGCCACCGGTATTGAGATGATCAATATCAAAGCAATGGAAAGATATGAGAAAAAGGGTCCGAGGCTGTTGGCAAGGGCTGCAAAGGGGAGTGCAGCAAGGCTTCCCCATGTGCCCGGCGCAAAGGGGATAAGCCCTGTAAAAAACCATGTAGCAAAAAAGAGGATAAACCTCCCCTTTATGTCCGCATACTTAAAGAGCCTCAAATTATCAGCCAATGATTTATTAACAGTCCCTTTCATATAACAATCAATGCCCCCGATGTTTATGAACCGAGGTTGACTGCAAGCACCTTTGCATAGATATCCCTCAGCGGGATATTATGTGCCTCTGCGATTATTTTGCATGCCTCATATTCAGGCTGGATATAAACGCTCCCGTCTGGTCGGATGATCTTTTTAGCCTTGATCTGGCCCCAGGGGCTTTCAACCATTATCTCCGCCCTTTTAAGCACCATCCTCTGACAGAAGCTCTGTCTCACGCCTATGGTAGTGCTCTCCCTGAAGATGATCTCCATGAGGCGATCCTTTATGCCGGGGCTGGCAATGATCTCCATCTTTATGCCAGGCCTGTTTTTTTTCATATGGATTGGCATAAATGTCACATCATATGCCCCCTCGCTAAAGAGCTTATCCATGATAAACCCGAGCCACTCAGGGTTTGCATCATCTATATTTGCCTCAAGCACCGCCACAGTATCAGAATTTACAGAGTCAGATGCCTCTCCTGAAATGATCCTTAATAGATTTGGCCTTTCAGCCATATCCCTTGTGCCTGCGCCATAACCGATATTTTTAACAATCATCGGCGGCATACCGGAAAAGGTTGTAACATACTCCTTCAGGATGGCAGCACCGGTAGGAGTTACAAGCTCATATGAAAGCCCTGAGTTGTGAACCGGGATACCCTTTAAAAGCGCAACCGTCGCAGGTGCAGGCAGGGGGATTATACCGTGCCCGCTATTTATGAAGCCGGAGGAGAGGGGCACGCTTCCTGAAAAAAATTTGGTGATCCCAAGATAATCAACACCAAAAGCAGCCCCTACAATATCTATAATGGAGTCAATTGCACCCACCTCATGAAAATGCACCGCTTCCGGCGCATGGTTATGTATGGCCCCCTCAACCTCTGCAATAGACCTGAATATCTTAAGGCTCGTTCGCTTTACACCCTCACTTAATGCCCCTGCATTTATGATCTTTTCTATATCCGGGAGCCCCCTGTGCTCATGCTGGGCCGGGTGTGCATCATGCTCATGATGATTATCATGTTCATGGCCGCTGTGATGATCATGATGCTCATGGTGTTCATATTGATGATGGTGGTCGTGATGCTCATGCTCGCCATTAAGAGATACAATAAATCTGGTTCCTTTAAGACCCTTTTTCATCTCTGTTTTATGATCGATTGAATAACCCTCAAATGGGAGCGATTCTATGGCCTTTTTCAGCTCGTTAAATGGGAGCCCCAGGTCAAGGAGTGCGCCCAGAAACATATCCCCGCTGATGCCGGAAAAGCAGTCAATATATGCTATGGTCATTTCATGTTTCCTCTTTTTGTAATTCGGACAGGTATATTACCTGAGTCTTTGCGTAGAGACAGGTTTGAAACCAGTCTCTACAACTATTTAGCAATAGCGCTCTCTTATGTCAACAAAAGCAGAGAATTTAAGTATCCCGCTCTTTTTAAAAGAGAGAATCTAAAAAATAATCTTTTTCTTTGCTATCATTCACATTTGTGCTAGCTTTGTTTATTCGTTTTTTTAAATTCAAGGAGCTCATGATGGATGTAAAATTGATCAATCCCTTTCTCGAATCAACCCTCCATGTACTTCAGACAATAGCCGGTATCACAGCCGAAAAGGGCAAGCCCTACCTTAAAAAGGATAATGTCGCAACGGGCGATGTGTCCGGGGTAATAGGCCTTGCAGGTGATATGAACGGCATTATCTCTGTCACCTTTACAGAAAAATGTATCCTCCATATAGTAACAGGTATGTTCGGGGAAGAGGTAAAGGAGATGAATGCTGAGATAGGTGACGCTGTAGGTGAAATTGCAAACATGATCTCAGGCCAGGCCAGGCAGAAGCTGGAAGGGCTCGGGACAAACCTGCAGGCAGCGATCCCATCAGTGGTTATGGGAAAGGGTCACACCATAACCCATATGACAAAACAGCCTATTATAGCTCTGCCCTTTACGACAAAGGGCGGGGGGTTTACTGTCGAGATATGCTTTGAATAACCAGAGGATGCAGGAGGGAAAGAATCTAATGAATATTACTGCCCCTCTATTATCCTCCTGATCATGGCCCCGAACTCCGCCTTAGTAAATGGCTTTTGTATAAAATTGACCCCTCTCTCCAGTATGCCCCTGTGGGCAATGACATTGGCTGTATAACCGGACATATAGAGCACCTTCAAATCAGGTTGAATTATTTTAAGCCTGTCCGCCAGATCACGGCCATTCATTTCAGGCATTATCACATCAGTTACAAGGAGATCAATTTTCCCGATGTGTCCCTTGCTAAGGTTAATTGCTTCAACCGGGGTTGAGGCCTCTAATACCCTGTACTCAAGCTGCTCAAGTATCCTTTTCCCTATTTTCAGTATGGCAGGGTCATCCTCAACAATCAGCACTGTCTCACCCCGGCCTGTGGAAATGACGGTTTCAGGTCCGGTATGCGGTTCTGCCGCATCACCGGAATGCTGCGGGAGATATATCTTGAAGGTTGCCCCATGCCCCTTTTCACTGTATACGTTTATGAAGCCCTCGTTCTGTTTTGCTATTCCATACACTGTCGCAAGCCCAAGGCCGGTTCCCTGTCCTACACCCTTGGTGGTAAAAAAGGGATCAAATATGTTCGACATAAGGGAAGAGTCCATACCCATACCGCTGTCACTCACAGAAAGCATCACATAACGCCCCGGGATAAATCCGGCGTGATCAAGGCAGTATTCCCCATCAATTTCAGCATGGCTTGTTTCTATGATTATCCTTCCAACCCCCTGTATGGCATCCCTTGCATTTATGCAGAGGTTTGCCAGTATCTGGTCTACCTGCATAGGATCAATATTCACCATTGAGAGGCTGGGACAGGGCAGCCAAACAAGGTCGATATCCTCGCCAATCAGCCTTCGTATCATTTTGAGCATGCTTTCTACTGTGTTATTGAGGTCTATTACCCTGGGGTTTATGGTCTGCTTTCTCGCAAAGGCAAGCAGCTGCCTTGTGATCTCTGCAGATCTGTTAGCCGCATTCATTATCTCCGTGAGATCGCTGTGAAGAGGTGTTCCATTTGGCTCTTTTTCAAGTGCCAGCTCTGTGTAGCCTATAATTACACCAAGCATATTGTTAAAATCATGGGCAACCCCGCCGGCAAGGCACCCGACTGATTCCATTTTTTGAGCCTGGATAAACTGCCGCTGGAGTTTATCACGCTCCTTTTCTGCTTTTTTCTGCTCAGTAATATCCCTTGTTACTGAAAGCATCATCTCTTTACCATCAAGAAGAAGTATCTCCGCTGAAAAAACCGTGTCTATTATATTGCCTTTGCCGGTCTTCATAAGGACCTCTTTTTCACGCACACGGCCAGTCTCCTTTATCTCCCTGATTATACTGTCTCTTATGCCGGGATCAACAAAGCTTTCAAGCACCTTTGATGTTTTGCCTATTACATCCGCCCTTTTTAAACCCATATCCTTTAGATATATCTCATTAACCTCTATAAACCTCCCCTCATCAAGGCTGCTTATGACTATCCATACTGGAACCGAGTGAAATGTCTTTTCAAACCTCTCTTTTTCCTGGGCAAGCAGCCTTTCTGTTGACCCCGCTCTTTTTATAGTGAAGAGTATTATCAACACTGACAGCAGGACCCATAGAATGCCAAGAAGAACTGTCAGCTCCTCAGCCCTTCCGTAAAGCCTTTTTGATTCCATGATAAAGCCGGTGGCCATGTTCCTGGCATAGGTGTTCAACTCAGTCATAATGGCCTCAAGCCTTAATATATGAATGGCACTCTCTTTCCTTGAGAGTTCGGCAGCCGTATCAAAATCAAGGTTTTTTACACAGTTTAAGATCCTTGAATTGACAGGTTTCCATTCATCCATAAGATGGATGGCCTTCAACGCCTTTTTCTTTCCTTCATCCCCAAGGATATTCTTTTCAACAGTACTTAACTCTGAATAGGCATACCTTTCCAGGGCATTGATCTCATATATAGTTGATTGTATCTCTTCAGGGTTTTTTAGGATCAGGATATCCTTCATCTTGATATGCATCTTCAGTATATTGGCCTTTGCGGCAAGGGATGAATTAGACACAGCCAGAGGATTGCTGTAGATTGTCCTTGCCAGGTCAAGAATCGACCCTATTGCCACATATGAGAAAATACCATAACCGATAAAGAGCAGCATCATACAGGTAAAACCGTATAATATCCCTCTTGTAATACTCACTGACAGTTTCCGGGCCATTCAATTACCCCCCCCAAGGCTTTTTGAAAGACAGGGTTTCTTTACCTTGATATAAACAGTGCTCAATGAAATAATAAGCCAGTATCAAATTTGATGGTTTCGTAAAAAAGTTGAATCTCACACAAAGACACAAAGTCGCAAAGGAAACTACTTAAAATAAAACTGTTTTTCTTGGTGGTCTTTGAGGCTTTGTGTGATAACTTACCTTTTTACATTATTGTCAAATTTCAGGCATTCTTGCAAATTCAGAAAAAAAGCACAACACGCTTTTTTTGTACACCGGAATATAGCAAGTGGATTTTATTAGGCAATTTTAATTGGAATAAAGAAAAATGACAGAAAACAGGACCTATCATTCGCACCGCAGGAGAAAAAGCAGACCGGAAAGATCACCCTCAACAAGGGAGAGCTCCCTTTATGAGAACTGCCGTATTGATCCGGCCCTTAATACAAGTTTCAGAAAGATAGGCAAGCCTGGCGCAAGGGAATTTATCCCTGACCCTTTTCAGCTTGATGCAATTGAAAAACTTAAAGAGGGTGATGTGCTTGTGAGCGCACCTACAGGCTCTGGAAAGACCTGGATAGCCATCCAGGCGATAAGGCGAAACCTGGCTGAAAATCTGCGCACATGGTATGCCTCACCATTAAAGGCCCTCTCCAATTCACTTTATGAGGAGTTCAAGACAGTATTCGGGCCTGAATCATGCGGCATACTTACCGGCGAGAGAAAGGAAAACACCGATGCGCCTGTAATAGTGGGCACAACCGAGATCTTAAGAAACCAGCTCTACGACAACATGCACGAGGGGACAAACCTATCAAGCGACCTTGTGATACTGGATGAGGCGCATTACCTGAGTGACCCTGACAGGGGAGTGGTATGGGAAGAGGTGCTTATTTATCTACCCCCCAGGGTAAGGCTCCTGCTCTTATCTGCCACCATCTCAAATGCAAGGGAGGTGTGCGGCTGGCTCATAAAAAACAGGAGGACAAAGGCCCATGTTGTAAAGGCCGTTAAAAGGCCTGTACCACTTGAAACACTCTTTTTGTTCCCGGACGGTCTTATTGCCCCCCTTTCAGGGAAAACCGGGCTTTCACCAAAGGTAAAAAAGTTTGTCTTTTCTAACCCCTCACGAGGACAGGGCCGGGGAAGCGCAAGGCCGGGATATGACAGTATAATAAACTGTCTGAGAAAACAGAACCTGCTCCCTGCGATCTTCTTTCTTAAATCCCGCATGGACTGTGATGATGCCCTTTCCATGTGCCACCATATTAATGTAGGCGAAAAGCGAAGCGCAAAGCTTACCGAGGAGGTGGATGCCTTTGTTAAGGAGTACCCCCACCTTGAAAACCATCGCCACATGAAACTTATGAAAAAGACCCTCATCGCCTCCCATCATGCGGGCCATCTGCCGTACTGGAAGGTGCTTATAGAGAGGATGATGAATAAAGGTTACCTGGACGCCATATTTTCTACATCAACCGTGGCTGCGGGTGTAAATTTTCCTGCCCGCACCGTGGTGCTTGTCCAGAGCGACAAGTTCAATGGCCATGCATTTAACGACCTGACTGCCACTGAACTCCATCAGATGACAGGCCGGGCCGGTAGAAGGGGTATGGACAATATCGGCTTTGTGGTGTTAATCCCCGGTATTCATCAGAATGTGCGCCTCATCCATGAATTGATAAACTCGGAGCCTGAACCCCTTGTGAGCCAGATACATATCAATTTTTCAATGGTACTGAATCTGCTTCTGTCACATACACCTGATGACGTGAAAACACTGCTTGAACTCTCATTTGCCAGGTACCAGGATAAAAATAAAGGGACATGGATCAGGGGATACCTGGATGATATACTGAATACCCTTACCGCCCTTCTTCCTCAAAGCAGGTGCGACAACCATGACCCGTTTGAGGTGATAGAACTTATCAATGAGAGGGAAGATCTTAAACGCCTTCAGAAAAGGGCAGCAGATATAAGCCAAATAAATGATTCACCGGCGCTGTATTACAGCAGGGGAGCTCTCCCATGCACAGGGTGCAGGTCATTTCCATCCTGCAATATAAAATCAAACAAGCCCTTGAGAAAGGCACTTGCAAACTTCAGGTCATCAACATTCATGGTTACCCGTATGGGGGAAACCCTGTGGATAAATTTTAAAAGGCACCTGCGGTTTTTAAGGGATACAGGCTTTGTGGATGAAACAGGTAAGCTCACGCAGGATGGCATATGGGCATCCAAGCTCAGGATTGATCAGCCGCTATTGATAGGTGAGGCCATCAGAAAGGGGGGTTTTAATGATGCATCCCCTGCTGTTATGGCAGGGCTTACAGCCCTCTTTGTATGGGACAGGGAGCAGGAGGTCGAAACCCGGCTTGGCGGCATTGATAGTCTTGATATCATGCTTGATGCATATGAGAGACTTATGGAGAGCATGGATAAGATAGTAGGGCATATGGATAAAAGGGGGTTTTCATATCCGCAGATCATGTTCTGGCCAGGGGCAGCCCTTTTCCTCTGGGCAAACGGGACATCATGGGAAACACTCTTAAGAAACATACCCATAGGCGAGGGGGACATGGCATCCCTGATTGTAAGGACAGCAGATCACCTGAGGCAGGTGCTTAACCTTGAGGAGACCCATCCCGGTATTGCCGCGACTGCAAAGGAGGCAATGGGGCTGATCTTAAGAGAGCCTGTCTTTCTTGGCTGAGACTGGTGAGCTGTAGAGAGGGGGATCAATGACTGAGACCAGTGAAACAGGGAGCATACTGGTAACAGGAGCTACCGGGTATGTGGGGGGCAGGCTTGTAGAACGCCTTCTTGCTGCCGGGTACAGGGTAAGGGCGTTAGCCCGCTCTATGGAGAAGCTCAAAGACCGGACATGGTCAGAAGATCCTAATATTGAACTTGTTGAAGCGGACCTGCTTGATTCTTCATCATTAAGGGAGGCTATCAATGGCTGCCAGGTTGCCTATTACCTTGTGCACTCCATGAATCCGCAGCAGAAAAAGGAATTTGCAAGGGCAGATAGATTGGCCGCAGCAAATTTTATAATGGCTGCTGCCGGCACCAGCCTGAAGCGGATCATATACCTGGGCGGGGTTGGGGGTGACAAGCCTGATTCAAGCCCTCACCTTAAAAGCAGGCTGGAGGTGGCACAGATACTTGCCACAGGGACAGTGCCTGTTACCTCGCTCTTTGCAGCAATTATTCTGGGATCAGGGAGCGCCTCCTTTGAAATACTGCGTTACCTTGTTGAGCGTCTGCCAGTAATGATCGTCCCTTCATCAATAATAGATAACCGTATCCAGCCGATCAGTATCAAAAATGTGATTGATTACCTGGCAGGGTGCCTTGAAAAAAAGGAGACCACAGGCCGTTCATTTGATATTGGCGGGCCTGATGTGATTACATACAGGAAACTCCTTGAGATATATGCCATTGAAAAGGGTGTCAGAAAACCTTTTATCATCACACTACGCATATTCGAAAATTCTGCTATTGTGAACAGGCTTCTCTTTCTTTTTGCAAGGTGTGTACTTCCTGTCCCTCCAAGTATCTCTTATCCTCTTTTAGCTGGCGCCAGAAATGAGGCTATTGCAAGGGAAAACAGCATAATGGAATTGATACCTCAGAGATTGCTGCCATGCGATGAGGCCATTGGCTGGGCTATTAAAAAGGATTCGCAGCAGATTGTTAAAACAAGATGGACAGATGCCGGGGTAATAAAGCCCCCTGAATGGGCGCACAGGGGGGATGCCCCTTATGCAGGAGGAACCCTTTTGCAGAGCGGTTTTCGCATATGGCTGAGTGCACTGCCTGAAGAGGTGTGGCCTGTAATAAGGAGGATAGGGGGGAACAACGGGTATTATTACGGGGATATGTTGTGGAAGATAAGGGGTTGGATGGATACAATGGCAGGCGGAGCCGGTTTGAGGCGGGGCCGCAGGCACCCTGAATACCTTCAGGTTGGAGATGCACTTGATTTCTGGCGAGTCCTTGATGTGACGCCCCCTGAAAGGCTTATACTCCTTGCAGAGATGAAGCTCCCCGGTGAGGCCATCCTTGATATCAGCATTGTTCAGCATGGCAATGCATCAGAGCTTCGCTTTGGCACAAGGTTCAGGCCAAAAGGGCTTTATGGCATATTTTACTGGTATTCACTCCGGCCTGCCCATGATCTATTATTCCGGGGCATGCTAAAAGCCATTGCTAAAAAGGTTGGGCCCCCCATATTGGAAGGCCCGGAAAAATTCAAGCCAGGACCAATCTGGTAACCCTGTTTTTATATTATCTACATCAGTTAACACTGTAGGGGCGGACCTGCGTGTCCGCCCGGTATTTAAAAATGTAAAATCAACTTGACATCAGGTCGTGTCCCCATGTAAAGTCAACCTTACACAGGAGGATCAGGCTTTTTGTCATATAAGGGGAATATAGAATGGTTAACATAGGGTCTCAGTTTAACATCAGGAATAATATTTATGAGTTAAGAACTGAAAAAAAGCTGACTCAACAGGCACTTGCTGATGCAGTGGGAGTAACCAGAGCTACAATAAATGCTATGGAAAAGGGGGCATACAACCCCTCTCTTGAGCTGGCCTTCAGGCTTGCACGGTTTTTTGAAGTGGATATTCATTCTATTTTTTTTGTGGAGGAGTAAAATGAAAATATTTAAGAAGATAGTGATCGGTTTTGTGTTTTATACCTTCCCTTTTATTTTACTGTTATTTATATGTGCCATAATTAAAAAACCCGATTTAGAATCTATTCCATTTGACAACTATTCAATATTCATGCTGGTTTTAATTATTGTTTGCCTGTTTTGGACCTTGGCGACTTTAGGTCTAACCATCTCCATGTTCTTTTCTAAATCCCTTAGAAATTCTGTACTTGCGAGGCTCTCAGGGATGAAGGAGAGGGATGAACGCGAGATTCAAATTGTAGGGAAGGCATTGAAATCAACTTATTTAAGCAGTATGACTATCCTGCTGTGTCTGCTATCAATATCATTCATTCAGGTAACATTTTCAAAGAAGTCTGCAGATCATTTACTCCCTGGGGAACTCCCAAGGTCCATATCATTAGGGTATGCCGCTAAGTTATCAGACCCTGAGGCAATAGTACTCA
>JAFGFM010000208.1 GCA_016931115.1 Deltaproteobacteria bacterium
TCCACAAATGCCGGGCGGACACGCAGGTCCTCCCCTACGGTGTAGAAGCGAAAAACCTTTTCCACATTTTAAGAGCCATTAGAAAATATTTATTGCGACCCTTACGACAACAAAATAAGGTTTTACACCTGAGCGTTTTTCAAAAGAGGGGCTTTTTCGCTACTAGCTATACCATTGGAAAAATGTAATTATTTGCCATGTAACGGAAATAGATTACACAGGACTTTGGTAATTGTTTACATACTTCATGTTTTAATTAAAATTTTCACATTGATGCTTAATTTTTGATATTGTATATCATGTTGATATAATACGATAATTACGAATTATCTTTTTTCAGCATTTCAACAAAGATAATGGCATTGCTTTTGCTTTATCTTTTTCAAAGGCAAAAAACAACATTGCTTAAGGTATTGTTGAAAGATAAAAGGAGGGTATTATGAAAAGGATTTTAGGGGTTTTATTAGGACTTGGTTTATTAGTAATGCCAGTAATGTCTCAGGCTCTTTCATTAGATCAAGTTGGTGGAGTAGATAATTTATTAGCCTTTGCTCTTTTGCCTAATAGTGGAGATCAGACTGAAATAAATTGGGTGAATGGTATTCTTGGAACTGCTTTTACCACAGCCGATTATGATAAGGAAACTACTACAACAACAGACTGGACCAAAATAGATAACACTACAACGATTTATTTTAATAATGTAGCGGATGTGCGTCCGGAATATTTTTTAATTAAGGTTGGAGCGGGGAACAAAGATCCACAATATGATACATTTTTATATGAAAACATAGGTGATCTTGATTATGCAGTAATAAACCTAACAGGATTAACATATGAAGACGTCACAATTAATATTAAAAATATTGGGAAAGTGAGTCATTTAGGCACATTTGATAGTGCCCCTGTTCCAGAGCCAGCCACAATGCTTCTTCTGGGCTCAGGGCTGGTAGGGCTTGCTGGTTTTAGAAAAAGATTTAAAAAGTAATAAATTGATCTGATCAATCAATAGACCCGAAAAGGCAGGGCCATTTGGCCCTGTTTTTTTTATTTGCATCAATATGTTTATGCCTAACGCTTTTCGTAGGGTCGGACTTTACGCCCGACCGCAAAAACGCTTATGATCCCATAATGTCGCTGATACTTGTATAAGGCGGTAGGGGATAAACCCCCGCCCTACGGTTAAAACAATTTCATATGCGGAACGTATTAACCCCAGCTTTTTATGCCGTTATCTCCCTTACCGGCCTTCCTTCAATATAACCCCTGTAACCCTGCGGCTCCATCTGAAACCTTGGCCCATCCGCATCTGCCCATTTAAAACCATAAATCTCAGGATTGTACTGCTTCATTACATCCCACAGGTCATGTATCGCCCCTTCAAATTCCTCATCCTTAAAAGGCGGCCCCTGAAAAATCATCATCTTGCACGGCTTGAGTTCAAGAATATCAAAACCTTCCGGCACCTGCCCTGAATAACTCACCGGGACCTCCACTCCCATTACATATTGTGATGTCCCTTTTTTAATCATGCCTTTAGGGAGCCATGCGCCAACCGGTTCATATTTTAAAAAAAGGCACGGGTAAACCCCTCATGGGAATCAAAAACAAAATCAAGGGCCACATCAATCACCTTTGGGTTTTCATCCCTGAGCTTAAGCGCTGCCCTGGAGAGCCTTATTGCCCTTATATACTCAAATGGATTTTTCCCGGTCAGCTCCTTAAAAACCCTTGATGTATGCCAGGGCGATAACCCGCATGACTGCGCAAGGTCATAAAGTGAAACAGGGTCATTGATGTGCGCCTTTAAATAATCCTGTATTTTACTTACTGTAGCTATTTTATCCCTGATCAACGATCTCACCTCCTTTAAAAAGAGAATACAGGGCATATGGATATATTTCTTGACCCTGATTGCTATTAAAGAACAAATATTCCATATTTCTTAAATAAATTGTATTTATTCAGCAAAAAGTTGAACAAGCGGGAAGGATGTTATATAAAACCAACTATCAGGTAGGTGTAAAAACCAATGTTGTTAAGTTAAGATTCGCAGGGTGTCATGCCCGCGCAGGCGGGCATCCATTTGATTTTGGTTTATATGATAGAAAATGGATTCCCGCCTTCGCGGGAATGACGATTAAGCCAACATACCAGTTTGCTTTCCTTAATTAAACAGTATTGGGTTTTATATCTGACCTTGATAACTGTAGAGACGGGTTTTAAACCGGTCTCTACAAGGCTGGTTAAAAATCAATAACCCTTTATCTCCTGTCGTCATTTAGTAACAGGAGTAATTAATAATGCTGATATCATAATCTATTTAACACTTTCGGAGGAAATATTATGAGAAGATTTCTTTTTGCATTAACTGTTGCGCTGTTTCTTTTTGGTGTCTCTGGATGTTCAAAGGAGGGTAAAGAGGAAAAGGGCGCTGAAGAGGCGGGCGGTAAGATAAAGATCGGCCTTTCCTTTTCTGATTTTGCCACAGAGCGCTGGGCAGTTGAGCGCGATATCATGACAAAGATGCTTGAGGAAAAGGGATATGAGGTTATGGCCCAGGAGGCAAATCACGATACCAGGGTACAGAATGACCAGATAGAGAACATGGTTACAAAGGGGGCAAAGGCAATACTTATTGTTGCAGAAGATGGGGCCTCATGCTCCATTGCTGTGGACAAGGCGGCAAAGGCGGGGGTGCCATGTGTAGCCTATGACAGGCTCATCAAGACACCAAACCTTGCCTGCTATATCTCCTTTGACAATGTAGCGGTTGGCCGCCAGCAGGCATTAGGTGTGCTCAAGGTAAAGGATAGCGGCAGGTTTGTGCTGCTTGGCGGTAGCCCCACAGACAACAATGCTGTGCTTTTTAGAAACGGGCAGATGGAGGTGCTTCAGCCACTTATTGATAAGGGTCAGATACAGATTGTTGCAGACCAGTGGGTAGATAACTGGGAGCAGGAGATCGCTTTAAAGAAGATGGAGAATATCCTTACCGCATTAAAGAATGAGATAGATGCAGTAGTTGCATCAAATGACGGCACTGCACTTGGCGCGATACAGGCATTAAAGGCACAGAAGCTGAGCGGGATAGTCCCGATCTCAGGCCAGGATGCAACCGCTGCCGGATGCAGATCAATAGTTGATGGTGACCTGACCATGACCGTGTTCAAGGATGTGCGCCAGCTCACCCCTCTTGCGGTTGATATTGCAATAAAGCTTGCCAATAAAGAAAATATTGAGGGACTTCAGAATTTTTCACTTGCAGAACTGACCCTTGATAAAAATATAAAAGGGGAGATACCCTGCCGTTTCCTTGATGTGGTGCAGGTAGATAAAAACAATATTTATGAGACTGTAGTAAAAAGCGGGTTCCAGAAATGGGAAGAGGTGTACGCTGGTTTACCGGAGGCAGATAGACCGCCGAAACCATAGGGAATCATAATGGATGAACACATATTACAAATCAAAAACGTCACCAAAAAATTCCCCGGTGTAACGGCCCTCTCGGATATCTCCTTTAATGTGAAAAGGGGCGAGATCCACGGCCTGGCAGGGGAAAACGGTGCTGGCAAATCAACACTGGTAAAGATTCTCTCTGGGGTATACCCGGCAGATACCTACACTGGCACAGTCATATATGATGGCGAGGAGCTTAATTTTGATCGTGAGGCCTTAAGAAGCGCAATGGACAAGGGTATAGCCGTGGTATATCAGGAGCTTCTGCTTGTGCCTGAGATGACTGTGGGCGAAAACATTTTTTTGGGCAGGGAGCCTGTAACCGCACATGGCTCTGTAAACTGGAACAAACTCTATGCAGATACCAGGGAGCTGCTTAAGAAATACAACCTGAACATACCCTTCTCCGCCAGGGTCTCAGCCCTTGGTGTGGGAAAGCAGCAGATGGTGGTTATTGCAAAGGCGCTATCAGAAAATGTAAAGGTGCTTATCCTTGATGAGCCCACCTCTGCCCTGACCGAGGCAGAGGTTGATACACTCATGGAGATACTTGAGCGCCTGAGACATGACGGCATTACCTGCATATATATCACACATAAACTCAACGAATTTTTCAGGATCACAGATACCATAACCGTATTTCGTGACGGCATGGTTGTTGATACTGTAAAGACAAAGGAGATTACCACTGAAAAGATCATCTCCATGATGGTTGGCCGTGAGATGAAGGAGAGGTACCCGGCTGAAACACGTAACCCCGGTGATGCTGTGATGGAGGCAACAGGGATATCTGTGCCAGACCCTCTGCTTCAGCATAAAAAACTCGTTGATGATGTAAGCTTTTCTGTGCGTAAAGGAGAGATACTTGGTATTGCCGGGCTCATGGGGTCAGGCCGAACTGAGCTTGTCTCCGCCATATTTGGTGAGTATGGGAAAGGCCGCCAGGGCACTATCAGGATAAATGGCGAAGAGGTCTCTATCCTTTCAGCACGCGATGCCATAAATAATGGGATAAGCCTTGTGCCTGAAGACAGAAAGCTTCTGGGGCTTATTGTAAGCCAATCCATATTAAAAAATATCTCCTTGCCAAACATGGATCAGTTCACAAAAGGCTTCAGCGTAAACCGGCACAAGGAGTATTATGAATGCAATGAGATGTCCAAAAGGCTCTCTGTAAAATGCCCATCCATTCATTCAATCGTGGAATCACTTAGCGGTGGGAACCAGCAGAAGGTGGTGCTTGCAAAATGCATCATGTCAAACCCCAGGATACTTATCCTGGATGAACCTACCCGCGGTATAGATGTAGGGGCAAAATATGAGATATACAAACTCATGAACATGCTGGCAGGTCAGGGGGTGGCCATAATAATGGTCTCAAGCGAGCTCCCTGAGATACTTGGCATGAGTGACCGGATACTTGTGATGCACGAAGGCAGATGTACAGGCATTATTGATAATGACGAGAATGCGACACAGGAACGTATAATGACCCTTGCAACAGGAACATCGGTTTTAAATTAATTAAGGAGACAGAATGAGTAAGATTGTTGATTCCCTCCATGCAAATTTTCGCACCTATTCCATGGTAATAGCCCTTGTGGTGATATGGATACTATTCAGCATACTGACAAACGGGGTCTTTTTTGAACCACGCAACCTTTCAAACCTTGTGAGGCAGTCCTCCCTTATTGCCATACTTGCCATAGGCATGGTGCCGGTGATTGTTACTGGTAACATTGACCTCTCTATCGGGTCTGTTGTTGGCTTTATCAGTATAATAGTTGCCTACTGCCAGTATTTTATCTTCCCCGGTTTATTAAGCGGGCTCTTTCCCTCATTTGAGGCACAGACCACCTTTCTTGGCATTTCCACCTCTATGAACGGTGTAATATCAACCCTTTTATCCATAATAGTCGCCCTTATCGTGGGCCTTCTGGTCGGCCTGTGGCACGGGGCGCTTATCGCCTATCTGAAAATTCCTGCATTCATTGTGACATTAGGCGGGTACCTTGCTTTCAGGGGCGGGGTACTGCTTGTAAGCGGCGGCAGGACCATAAGCCCTGTTGAAAACACACTGGTCGAGATCGGCCAGGGGTATATACCAAAAAACATAGGGATGATTCTCGCCATACTGGTTGTCCTCTGTGTCTTCATATTTATACTGTGGGGCAGAGGCCAGAAATTTAAATACGGGTTTGAAAGATACCCGATTACAAAAGACCTGTTCAAGGCATCAGCAATATCAGCCATAGTGCTCTTCTACGTTATGTACATAGCAAATGGTTATGAAGGGATACAGAACCCTGTGCTTATTATGGTGATCATACTGATGATCTTTACCTACCTTACAAACAATACCCGCTTTGGCCGCTACATATACGCATACGGCGGAAACCGTGAGGCCACAAGGCTTTCGGGCATCAATACCAGCTTTATCATCTTCAAGGTTTATATGCTGATGGGCCTCCTGTGCGCTGTGTGCGGGGTAGTTTTAACAGGGTATGTATCTGCGGGGACAACATCAGGAGGTAATCTTTATGAACTTCTTACCATTGCCGCATGCGTTATTGGCGGTACAAGCCTGATGGGTGGCGAAGGCTCTGTTGCCGGTGCAGTAGTCGGGGCGCTGGTGATGGGGAGCCTGAATAATGGCATGGACCTTTTAGGCTGGACCAATTCAAAGCAGTGGATAATCCAGGGCCTGGTACTGATTGTTGCGGTTTATATTGATGTGGTTTCAAAAAAGAAGAGGTAGAGAAAAGGCATGCCTTGTCTCTACTAGGTGAAAATAATCGGTTGTTGTATCGAAATCGTTATCGAAATCGGTATTTAAAATCGAAATCGAAATCGATTTCGATTTGGATTTGGATTACGAGTTCGATTTAGAGACCAGGGTGATGCGATAAACGGCACTGTGCCCTTGCCTTTATTAACCCCTCAGGAGGATAAAACATGAAATATTATTCAAGACTAAGCTTATCAGTTTTTTTAACATCATTATTCCTCCTGACACAAAATGTTTCCGCAGAGGAATACAGTTGTGAAGATCTCATCAATTTTAAAATGGATGGATACAATATCTCCATTAACAAGGCTGCAACCATCCCCGAAGGAAAAATGTCGTCCGGCCCATTTGGGCCTCCTGCATATGACGGTGTAATACCTGCCTATTGCCGTGTGGATGGTGAGATAGATAAACGTATCGGCCATGAGGGTAAACCATATGCCATAGGCTTTGCCATTGCACTGCCAAAGGTATGGAACGGGAGGTTTATGTTCCAGGGTGGCGGAGGTATGAATGGAACTGTTGCAGACCCCATCGGCGCTCAGGGAGGAGGCATTCCAGCGCTGGCAAGGGGTTTTGCCGTGATCACCTCTGATACAGGCCATAAAAGCGGAGGAGGGGCATTTGATGTGAGTTTTATGGCAGACCAGGAGGCCTACATGAACTTCCTGTACAAGGCCATTGGCAAGGTTACTGCGGTCGGTAAAAAGATAGTCGAAAAACATTATGGAAAACCAATCAGCTATTCCTATTATGTTGGATGTTCAACCGGCGGCCGCGAGGCAATGATCATGTCACAGCGTTACCCGGATTATTATGATGGTATAGTATCAGGGGCACCAGCCATGAGGACCAACTACTCAAACCTTGGCATAAAGTGGATGCAGGTCTCCCTTAATCAGGCTGCACCGCTGGATGCAAATGGTGAGCCTGTGCCGGGTGGGGGGCTGCTTGAAAAGGATATCAATTTGCTCATTGATACCTTTATTAATAGCTGTGACATGAAGGATGGCATTAAGGATGGTATGGTCTTTAATAACATTGGATGTGGTTTTGACCCTGAAGTGCTGATATGCAAGGGTGAAAAGGAGGGGGAAGACTGCCTGACAGAAAAACAGGTAAAGGCGGTTAAGCAGGGATTGGCCGGCCCTGTTACAACCGGTGGCATGCAGGTATATTCACCTTTCGCCATTGATACAGGTTTGAATGCAAAGGTCGGGATACCCGGCCTTCTCGTAATGACACAGAGCATGCTCGGGCCCCCTTCAAAAGAGACAAAGATGGATATTGACAGGGAATATATAGAAAAGACAGACGGTGTTGCAGCGGCCGGAGATACCTTTTTATGGACAAACCTTACAACATTTTCGGGGCACGGGGGCAAGCTGATATTTTACCACGGGATGAGTGACCCCTGGTTTTCTGCCCTTGATACGGTTGATTACTACAACAGATTAATAAGAGATAATGGTGGTGCAGAAAAGGTATATGAGTGGAGCAGAATCTTTCTGGTGCCGGGGATGTGTCATTGCAGCGGGGGAGAAAAGACAGTTGATACATTTGATATGCTGAGCGCCATAACAGACTGGGTGGAAAAGGGCATTACCCCTGACAGTATTATAGCAACCGGTAAAAATTTACCCGGCATAAGCAGACCCCTTTGCCCATATCCGAAATATCCCCATTATAAAGGTACAGGGGATAGCAATAATGCGGAATATTTTGAATGCAGGAATGCAGATTAATGCAGTATTTTTTCACACGGAGAACACGGAGAGCACGGAGTTTTTTTTAAGGCTTTTATTCCGTTTTCTCAGTGCCCTCTGTGGTTAGGTAAAAAGATGCATGTCACCAATAATTGTAGAGACATGCCTTGTCTCTACAAGCATGATAATTATAAAAAATAAATATGCATACTGAACAAAACAAAAAAGAGGCATCAAGAAAAAAATCACTTGGAGAACTTGGGGAACTTTTTGCCATTAAAGCGATGGTCGATAATCACTATGATAAAATTGTTAATTTAAACGACAAAAAAATGAATTTTCCATATGCGGATTTATATGCCGAAAAAGAAGGAAAACGTTTTATTATCAGTGTTAAAGCCAGAAACAAATATCAGAAAAACCACAAATTAAACGCACGTTATAATCTTGGGGATGACGCTTATAAAAAGGCGGAGATAGCGGAAAAGGAATACTGTGCAAAGGCTCTTTGGATGGCAATTCAATTTGACCAATATACATATTCCATATATTTAGGTTCGTTGAACGAGTTAAATGGTAAAAGAGCGATACCAATCCTCTGTTGTGAAGCAGGAGACATAGGGATATGTCTTGTAAAAAACCAAAGGCACTATTTTGATTTTGGATATTTTGGAAACAAAAAAGATGAGATAGTCCCATAATAAATGTTACAATCCGGTTTTTTTCGGCCATATTATAAAAAAAGCGAGTAAGGCTGGTGACATACTATTTAGAAATATTTCGAGGAGGACTCCCATGAAACAAAATAAAAAACTTTTCAGTAATCTAATACTCCAGCAACCGATCAGTCGTCGTTCCATTTTAAGCGCCATGGCATTTGGGGCAGCGGGTCTTTCAGTTGGATTAACACCTGGATGCCAGCCTGTGGAAGAAAAGAAGGTTCCTCTGCCAGAGCCTTTAGTTAAAACCCAGTATGGGCCAGTGCGAGGCTATATTAATAAAGGTATTTATACCTTTCGTGGTGTCAGGTATGGTGCATCAACAGGTGGAGAGAATCGCTTCAAGCCGCCAAAGGCACCAAGCCCCTGGACAGAAATACGTGATGCATCATCCTATGGTTATCGTGCGCCACAGACAAACCCGGCAGCGCCGTTTAGCATGGCACCTGATACAGAGATCGGTAAGATACTTCTGGCCTCTGATGGCTTCAGGGTGCCCACTCCTGAAAGTGAAGATTGCCTGTTTTTAAATATCTGGTCCCCGGCCATTGATCAGAAGGAAAAGCGGCCTGTCATGGTATGGCTTCATGGTGGAGGTTTTTCCATGGGTTCTTCATCAGACCTGCTCTATGACGGCACAAACCTTGCCACAAGGGGCGCTGTTATGGTGGGTGTGAATCACAGGTTGAATGTGTTCGGGTACACCCATCTTGGGGATATAGCAGGGGAAGAGTATGCCAATTCAGGTAATGCAGGCCAGCTTGATATAATCTTTGCCCTTAAATGGATACAGGCCAATATCGATAAGTTTGGCGGCGACCCTGATCGTGTGATGATATTCGGTGAGTCAGGCGGAGGGGCAAAGGTGTGTATGCTCCTTGCCTCACCTGCTGCAAAGGGGCTGTTTCATTCTGCTGTTATCGAGAGCGGACCAGGGATTAAGGTAGAAGAGAGGGAGCCTGCAACAAAGGCAGCAGAGGCACTTCTTGCGGAACTAACGATCACAAAGGAAAACCTTGCTGAGATACATAAACTACCAACAGAAAAGATTCTTTCCGCCTATTTTGCAGCCACTGCAAAGCTTTCTGGCCAGGGTGGTTTCGGGCCTGTTATTGACCCTGTTATTCTGCCTGACCATCCATTTTATCCCAAGGCCCCTCTCGTATCCGCAAATGTACCTATTATGGTGGGATGGAACAAGACAGAATCAACCGCATTTTCACTGGGGCAGGATGAGCTCTGGGCACTGGATGAAGAGGGTTTAAGAAAAAGGGTAGAGATGATTGCTGGGGCAGATACAGAAAATCTCATAGTGCTTTACCGGAAAAACTACCCTAACATGTCACCATCATCCATCTACTTTCATATTGCAAGCTATTCAGGTATGGGCTCTGGCTCTGTTACCATTGCAGAACGTAAAATGGCCCTGGGCAAGGCCCCTGCATACCTGTATCGACTTGACTGGGAAACCCCTGTACTCGGCGGGAAACTCATATCTCCCCACGGGCTTGAGATGCCTTTTGTGTTTGATAATGTAGATGAAGGTGGCATAGGTCTTTCGGGTGGAGGCGCAGAGGCGCAGAAGATGGCGGATATAATGAGCGAGGCATGGATAGCCTTTGCAGCAACAGGTGATCCCAATACACCTAAAAGCGGTCTTCCTTTGTGGGATCCTTATGACAGCCAGAAACGTCCGACCATGATATTTGATAAAGAAAGCCGTGTGGAGTTTGACCCCTTAAAGGAGCAGCGTGTTATCTTTGAAAAGAAGGGATAGGCCATATTTAGAATTGTGGATATATAAAAAGGGGCCTTTCGGCCCCGGGTGAATCCTACTGCCCAAGTTTGCTGAGGTTCAGATTCGTGTATACATTAAACTGGTAGATAAAATATTTCAAGAGAGAATTTCTATCAAGAAACTATATGGATCATTTGAACGACTTTTTGCCTTTATCACCTTACCTCACATCATAACGGATGAATGCAATGAATGTCCCGGCAATGGTGATCAAGATATAAAAGGCAAGTATCCCGATGTCGATTATTGTTGTCTGCATTATCTGGCTTAAAGAACGATTTACAAACCTGAATTCCGGTATATCACTTGTGTCTATATTTTTTGGCTTTTTATCATCGTTAAGCATTGTAAAAAGAGATCTGCCGGTCTCCTCCTCTTTTTTGGCGCGAAATTTATTGAACATATCCTTAAAAATCTGCAATTGATCTTCATACTCTGTCTTCAGGCTTACCCCAGTCCCGGCAAGGTCCATAGATGCAAGCTGAAAGGCAGAGGCGGGGGAAAACCTGGATAATGAAAAGCCAAGGGTTTCCTGCTGCGATTTTCTGTTGCGCCACTCCTCATTCAGGGAGATATAATATTTGTCTATCTCCCGGTTCAATTCATCATATTTTTGGGTCAAATCTTTGTTATACTGATCAACCATTTCCATATATTTTTTCTGCTGTTCCTCATTGGTAAGAGAGGCTAAGGCTGACTCCAATTCTTTTCGCCGCCCATTTTGCCATTTATCCAGTTGCTCACTCATCTCTCTTTCCTTTTGAGTAAGTTTTGATGTAATCTCTGCCGGTGTAGGCACTGAAATGAATTGACCTGCAACCATAACCCCTGCACGGGGAATAATCAGGACAAATCCAATCCATATAACAAGAAGGTATAAAAATGAACTGGATGGGGCTTTTGTAATTGATGAAAACATTACACCAAGGCATATAAAGAAACTGAAGTAGATGACAGATACACCAATGATTATTAAAAGTTGAACCCAATGAGTTATGTTCATGGGGATGCGGCACACAAGCACTAATGCCAATCCAAGCAGCATTGGTATTATAAGCGGTATTGAAAGGCCCAGCCATGACCCGACAATCTTTGATATAATATAACTTGTGCGGGGGATGGGGTTTGCAAAATTCAGCTTTAATGTACCTGCCTCCCTCTCACCACATATTGAATCATAGGTAAACAGTATTGCAAACAGAGAGAGGATAACCTGTACTATAAACATGAAATCCATTGATCTGAATATGCTGAAAAGCAACTGATCAGAGTATCGGCTTCCATAAAGCTTTATTACATCGCCCCGAGTTATAGGGCACTGCCTGCCTATATCATTGTTTATCCCTGAAACAAAAATATGCATGGGATCAGGATGCCTGACTATGTTCAACCTCACAGCGGCCCAGCTTGTCTGTTCCCGTGTCTGCTGGGCTAATTGTGCATTAACTGCCTCATAGTGCTTCAAGGCTACCCTGTATTCATCTATCCCGATATAGAAACTCAGAAGAATAAGTATAGAGCAGACAGAAAAAACCGCGACAAATTTTGGGCTCAAAAGAATGGTCTTTAACTCTTTTTCTATTAATATTTTAATCATAGGAATCTCTCTGATTACCGGAGGTCGTAGCGTAAAAAGGCAATAAAGGCCCCGCAAAAAAGTATTATATTAAAAACAAGCAGTATTGTGATATCGGGTAAGGCATCCTTCAAGATGTCTGAAAAGCCTTTTGGTTGATAATAAAAATCCGGGATCTCTCTCGGGTTCACAGTCTCTTTTACAATGTTATCCTGCGCAGGCTGGCTTTGTTTTCCGGATATAAAATCAGAGTAAATGCCAGAGTAGGTCAAAACCTTTTCTTCATAGTTGTTTCTTAATTCAAGAGATGTCCCGCAAAGCCCTGTTGCAGCCAGTGTGAATACAGTGGCAGGCGATATCCGTGATATGCCAAGGGCCAGTCTTTCCTGCTGCTTCTGTTTATTATAGCGTTCCTCATGAAGACGGCTTATATATGCGCTGATCTTTTTATCGTTCTCTTCCTGGAGATTTTTATATACTTCAGACATTTTATCAGTATACCTTTTCTGTGCCTCGGGGCTGGTATCCCCGCTTGCCGCCATTTCCTGCGCTATCTTATTTATTTGTTCATTAGCACGCTTTAACAATTCCTGAATATTATTCATCTGCATCTGGACTCTCTGATAATATATTTTGGATGTTGAAGGGACTGTAATCAGGTTCCCTGAGAGCAATACTGCCGCCCTGGGGATTATCAATACAGAGCATACCCAAATTATCAGCAGGAAAAGAAAGGAGCTTGATGAACGTTTTGTAATAGATGAAATAAATACAGAGAGTGTTAAAAACACCCCAAGGTATAGAAGACCACATATTATAAAAATTAACAGGCGTATCCATTCGTTAACCGATAATGGCACTTCCATCAATGGCAAAAGTAACAGGCCTGTCATCACAGGGATAAGCAGGGGCAGTGCCAGTGCCAGGAATGAGCCTGTGATCTTTCCAAATATATAGGTGGCGCGGGGCATGGAATTGGCAAATGAGAGCCTTAATGTCCCCCTTTCCTTCTCACCATTTATGGCATCAAAGGCAAACAAGATTGCAAAAAGAGAGAGTACGATCAGAAAGATAAACTCCAGATCAAGAAAACGAAATACTGCAAAGACAGGATTAACACTGTAGACGCTGTCACGAAAGGCCTGATAACCGCTGTCATAGATCACTGCTGCTCTTCCGATATCATTGGATATCCCCATTACCAGAGAGGCAAGAGGATTAGGTGGAAGGAATACTGTAAGCCTCGGTACCTCTCTCCAGTCTTTAGCTGTTTCAAACTGACTAAACAGGGCTGCCTTTGATGCATTATATTCCTGCACACTGCTCTGGTAATTCTTTATGCCTGTATAAAAGGCCATGATTATAAGTAGAGAACAGACACCAAATGTGGCTGCGAATTTTGTGGAGAGGATAATCTCACGTAGTTCCTTGAAAATAATGAGCTTCAACATAACCTATGCTGCTGCCTCCAATAATTAACGTTACCTCACATCATATCGAATAAAAGCGATGAATGATCCGGCAATAGTGAGCAGGATATAAAATGAAAGTATTCCAAAATCGAGTATTGTGGATTTCAGCACATGGCTAAGTTCAGGGTTAACAAAACTGAATTCAGGAATCTCACTCAAGTCCAGAGGCTCGGGCTTTTTGTTTTCAAAGACATTTGCATAACCACGTCCTCCTGATGCTTCAATTTTATCAGCCCTGAATTTATTAAATAGACGGCTGTAGGTACGAAGCTGGTCCTCATAGTCTGTCTTAAGGCTCATGCCTGTTCCTGCAAAGTCCATAGCCGCAAGCTGATAGGCTGATGCCGGCGAAAATCTTGACAAAGAAAAACCAAGTTTTTGACGCACCGCCTTTCTGTTGTGCCAGTTTTCCTTAAGGGCAGCATCAAATTCGGCTAATTTTTGTGAGAAATCTTCCTCCGCTGTATTAGCCTTTTTCCTGTACTCCTCTCTAATTACCTCATACCTTTTCTGGAATTCTTCTCTTGAGGTGATACCTTCTCTTTCGAGATTCTCAAGCCCGGCCCTCTGTTCTTTTCCATATTTTTGAATCTTTTCAATATACTCATCGCTTAATTCACCGTACTTCAGTGATATCTGTGATGAAATTTCCGATGCAGTCTGTACCTTAACAAACTGTCCAGCTATCATCACACCGGCCCTGGGGACAATGAGAACAAGGCATACCCAGATAACCAGCAAATAGAGAAAGGATGAAGATGAATTTTTTGTAAGAGAGGAAAAGAACACACCAAGGCAAATAAAAAAACTGAAATAAAGAACTGACAGACCGATTAAAAATGCATACTGTTTCCAGTGTGCGGCAGTCATTGGTATTTTATAAAACAGTATGAGTGCTGCTCCAAGCAGTATGGGGATAAGGAGCGGTATAACGAGGCCGAGCCATGAACCAATAACCTTGGATATTATATAGGTAATACGCGGGACAGGGTTTGCAAAACTCAGCTTTAATGTGCCTTTTTCACGTTCTCCGTTTATTGCGTCATAGGTAAACAGTATTGCGAAGAGTGAAAGCACTATCTGCACTATAAACATCAGGTCCATGGACCTGAAAACCGCAAATATCATGTTTTGAGAATAACTACTGTTAGTAAGGTCTGCAGTGCCGTAGTCTGATATTCTGGCCTGCCTTCCGATATCATTGTTTATCCCTGATACAAATATCTGCATAGGGTCAGGGTAACGGCTTATCTGAGGATTCAGGCTGTTCCACTCTGTTTCGTCCCTCATCTGCTGTGTTACCTGTGAAGTAACAGTTTCATAATTGACCATTGCGGTTTTATATTCTTCTATGCCTATATAAACACTCATGACTATCAGGACTGAGCATACTGAAAAGACTGATACAAATTTTGGACTGCTTAAAATAGATTTTAACTCTTTTTCTATTAATGTAAGAATCATGTTATTCTCTCTTTTTTTATCGAAGGTCATAACGCATGAATGCTGTAAATGCACCGGTAAAAAATACTAGATTAAATAGAATCAGCAGAGCAATGTCAGGTAATGCATCATGTAAAATTGTTGACAGGTCAGGCGCCTGATACACAAATTCCGGAATCTCGTTGATATCGATGGGAAGCTGCTGTTTCTTTTTTTCTTCCTGATCCATGTCGAAAACCATTTTGCTGTCTATGCTTTTACCTGTTTTGTCACGAAAGAAATCAGCGAAGGATTTGGAGTATGCCTGCGCACTTTCCATAAAATGATTTCTCAGTTCCATAGATGTATCTGATAATGTTGTTGCTGCCAGGGTAAATACGGCTGCCGGTGAAATACGGGAAATGCCGAATGCAAGTTTTTCCTGTTTGATCTGTTTATTGTGGCGCTCTTCATTTAGCCTGTCAGTAAAATCATTAAGGTCCTTATCAAGTTTTGCCCTTAGCTTGTCGACTTCTGCATAGAGTTCCTCCTGTCTGCGCTTTTGAAACTCCGGGCTTTTGTCATTGCCCTGCCTTAATTCCTTCAGAAACTGCTGAAATGCTTCTCCAAACTTTTCATCTGCTGTCCGGGCGTTTTGCCTCTGAAGCTGGAGTCGCTTAACAGATATTTCTTCGGCAGAAGGTACTTCAACCGTGTTTCCTGCAATTAATACGGACGCCCTTGGGATTATAAGTACAGAGCATACCCATATGACAAGAAGGAATAGAAATGAACTGGAGGGCCGCTGTGTCAGGCAGGAGATGAATACCGAAAGAGTAAGAAATACTCCAAGGTAAAGCATACCGCACAGTATAAAAAGGCCGAGGCGTATCCATTCATCGGCTGTAAGCGATATCCCCATTACAGACACCATTAACACTCCTATAAGTATGGGGATGATAAGTGGAAGCGCAAGTGCAAGAAAGGATCCTGCAAGTTTGCCAAGTATATAACCTGCCCTTGGAAGTGAATTGGCAAATGAAAGCCTTAATGTACCCCTTTCCTTTTCTCCATTGATGGCGTCAAAAGCAAACAGGATCGCAAAAAGAGATAGAATGACCTGGAAGACAAACTCAAGGTCAAGAAACCGGAATACTGAAAAAACAGGCTGCTGGCTGTAATTGCTTGTGCTCAGCGACGGCAGATCACGACCGTTTATGTAAGCAGCTCTGGGGACATCATTGGACAGCCCAATAATAAGAGAGGCAAGCGGCATTGGTGTAAGAACAATCCTGTGATCCCTCACATGATCCCAGTCAGTGGTATCTTTATAAGTACGAAGATTAGCTGCAGTAGAGGCATTGTATTCTTCAAGGCTGGTTTCATAATTTTTAATCCCGGCAAAAAAGGCGAGAATAATAAGGATAGAACATATCCCAAAGGTAGCAACAAATTTAGCGGAGCCGATGACCTCACGCAATTCCTTGAATATGATGAGCTTTAACATAGCCTATGCTGCTGCCTCCATATGCCCTGCCATGTACTTCATATAGAGCTGCTCAAGGTCTTTGTCAGTCAGTTCATCCCTTCCTGCCTGCATCACAAGCTTGCCCTGATTCATGATACCTACTGTATCTGCTATTTCACGGGCGCGGAAAATGTCATGGGTGGACATTAGTATGGATTTGCCTTCGCTTCGCAGGTTATCCAGCAGTTGTATAAACTCGTAGCCTGCCTTAGGGTCAAGCCCTGATGTAGGTTCATCCAGAAGTATGGCCGGTGCATCCTTTAGAATGGCGATTGCTATCCCGCATTTCTGGCGCATCCCCTTTGAAAACCCTTTAAGGCGTTTGTTATGTGCCTCTTCCTGTAGCCCTACCCTTAAGAGAACATTTCGGTAGTCATCCCTTGTATAATTTTTTTTGCCGCCCAGTTTTGCAAAGTAGTCCAGGTTTTGTATGGCTGTAAAATTCTGGTAGAGCATGACATTTTCAGAGACAAAGGCGAGCTTTTCCTTTGCGAGCAAAGGCTCTTTGTGGGTTACTATACCCATCACCCTTGCTTCCCCGGATGTGGGTTCTATAAAATTCAGAAAGAGATTTATGGTGGTGGTCTTGCCTGCCCCGTTTGCCCCGAGCATGGCATAAATCTCTGAACTCTTTATGGTAAATGAGAGTTCATCAAGGGCAAGCACCCCATCCTCATAACGCTTGGTAAGTTTATCTGCCTCAAGGACTATTGTATTGTTGGTTCCTGCATTAATCGATTCTGTCATTGGTGTAAGCCTCCTTTTTGATATCTAATGTTATAAGGCGGGGCGTAATCCGCCGACGCCATAGGCTATGGCGGGACAAGAACCCCACCCTTCTTTTAATTTAGTTTTGTAGGGGCGGGTTTTATGCCCGACCGAAAATAATGCGATCCTGCAACCATGCGGGCACAGGCACTGTGCCCCTACAGATCGCACCGGTATAGTATATAATTTCAGGCTATACCCTTTGCCATCTTGACCATCTTAAATCTCACCTCCACTAACCTCTCTCATTCAGCCTTTCCAAGCTCCTTATCAGACTACCTCGGAGGAATCTGATATGCTTTCTTAGTCAACAATATAGGATGCAAATCCGACATTTTGTTTTCCCTGTTCTTCGTAGGTGTGGGTTTTATGCCCGACCGAAAATATTGCGATTCTGTCACCATTGCGGGCACAGGCACTGTGCCCCTACGATAATACATGGTGATAGCGGATAATTGCTATCAATCCAGCCTGTAGGGGCACGACGCATCGTGCCCTTCCGGTAACGCATCGATATGATGGATGATTGCACAACATAATAAACACTTTATCGTCTCGACAGTTTTATCCCGAATACTACCATCCCGCCTACCAGCCCCAGGATAAGCAATATAATTATTGATATGCCCCACAGGTTGGTTTCCGGTTTAATCTCAACATTTATGGTCTTATCCTCTCCTGTTATGGGCTGCTCATCAGATAATGACTTTGTGGTTACCCTTATCTCATAACGCCCGGCAGCTACATCCTCACCAGGGGTAATGGTGATTATGGCCCTCTTTTCTTCTGATACCTTAAGGTGGTTAATCGTCTTCGGCTCAATAGAATGGGACCAGTTAAGCGGGAGATCCACATCTATCTGCACATTATCAAGCCCCCTTGTCCCCTTGTTAACAAGGTCAACCGGCACCTGCACAGCATCACCGGGGTTTATGGAAAAGAAGAGCTGCTGCGCCTTTACCAGCAGTTCCCCTGTGCCCCTGGGTACAAGGTCAAGTTTTATAAAACCGATATTCATGTTAATCAGTTCTTCTTCGCTGTATTGTTTTGATAAATCCAGTTTTATCTCATCTACCCGGTTCTGGGGGATAGCCAGCACATAGAATTTGATGGACTGACCTATAACAATTGAGTCACTGGCGCGGTCAGGCAGAAATACCTTTAATGATACCTTCTGGGTGCTGGTGCTTTCTGTGAATTTAAAATAGCTGAGGCGTGTTTCAGTGCCATAGTTTAAAAAATATCGGTTTATCTGGCTCGGAAGGTTTACCACCTCAAGCTTGAAGGTATCATTCTTACCGCTGAAGAGTTCAAGGCTGAGGTTATAGGAGGAGGATTTCCCAAGCTCCACCTCCTGGGAAAACTGGTCTGATTTAATATCCACCTTATTTATAGTGACATCTTTCTGAAGATATATCTTTTTTTCATCTGTAATATTATTGCCGTATTTGAGGCAGACAGAGACAATGTCAAGGTCCTGCAGCAGCACAAAATCAAGCTCTTTCGGCTGGTTTGGAAGAAGTTTTTCAATCTTTTGTTCATAGGGCTGTCCAATGATGGCCCCATCATTATTTTTTATTGAGATATAAATGTTGTTAATAACATCCGGTTCCAGGGTCTTGAACAGGTTCTCATCAATATTGGCCAGCTTGTTCAACTCGGCGCTCCCGCTTGAGGTGTTAGCAAGTGTGATGCGTATAATCTTTTCACCCTTATCACTGCTGTATTTTACAGCCCTCCTTATTGTGACATACTGGCTCCCAAAGATTACCGAAAGCATTTGCTGTTGATAATTAACCTCTTTGTTGCTGTAAAATTCCTGCGCATCATCCAGATCTCTCTGAGATTTATGACCTTCCTGAAACAGTGTTTTTACACGCTCAAGGTCTTTACTTGCCTTCTCATATTCCTCTTTCGCCCTTTTCAGCCCGAGGAGTTTAAAGGTCTCATCATTTGGATTGTAATAGCCTGAGCCCGTTTGAGCATAAACCTGCTCAGCCACTAAAAAGACAAAACAGAAGGTAACCAGAAAGATAGATAAAAAATTCTTAAGATGAAGGTGAATTATATTCAATCCGGTTCTCTTAATAATTGCTGGATTGATGCTGTGAATTGTTACCTGTGAATAAGTCATTCTTTACTCCGAATAAATAAAAACTCTTAACAAGCAAACTTCTATAAAAGACTGTAAATTAAGAAAATCTGATGGCGGATATTAAGCCTGAATGGGTGCTGCTTTAAAACTATGTTGAGAGATTAATAATTCTCATGAACCTAGGCTTAAGTAACATGTAATATTTCATTAATCAACTTTAATTAATAAAAAATGACCGGTATTATGAATACTGATCTCTCTTGTATATTTATGACTCCCCAAAGGTGAAAAAGTTCCTCAAAATTTACTGAATAATATTTTTTCGAGTATAGATCTTTTTAACCTGCAAAAATAAAAATATCAAAAGCCTGAATATGATGTTATTCTGACGATAATTTAAAACCCTATAATTTAGGAGTATGCCATTGGCAAAAGGCAGAGGAAAAGATTATTATTGTAGTGTTGTTGCTGAGATGGTTGAAATCAATTTGAAAAACAAACCCTCCCTGGTTTACAAGGCGCCAAGAGAGCTCTTTGTGCAATGCAATCAAAGCGATTGCCAGTATGTTGACACTAATGAGCCCCCATGCCCCCTGAAACTTGATCTGTTTACAATCGAGATAGAAAAACTGGAGGAAAAACGAAGGGAAAGGGCAAATAATTGAAATAATAAAAGGAGATCCGGCCCTAATTGTTATGGAAAAGGAAAAACATCAAGCAGAAAGCACGACTGAAGAATCATCTTTTTATACTGTCCCTGACTGGAATATCCCCTTTGATGCAGTTAATGACGCCATATGGATACTGAACAGTGAACATCGTATAATCCTTACAAACAGGGCCGCAGAGGCGCTGTTCAATAGAACAAAAGAGGAGATGACCGGTAAATACTGCTGGGAGGTCACAGGATGCAAGGAAAATACCAGCCCTGAATGCCCGTGTGTCCGTTCGAAGATCAGTCATACACGTGAAAAACTTGAATTCAGACGTGGAGAGGACTGGTTTCAGGCTATATCAGACCCTATTTTTAACAATAATGATCACTATGCCGGTTCAGTGCACTTTTTTAGAAATATTACCCACAGGATGCAGACTGAAAAGGCCCTGGTTGACAGTGAAAACAGGTATCGTGCATTATTCAGCAAGATGCTTAATGGCTGCGCCCTGCATGAGGTTATCTGTAATGATGAGGGTAAGCCTGTCGATTACCGCTACCTTGATGTTAACCCCGCATTTGAAGAGACAACTGGGTTCAGGGCAAAGGATCTGCTCGGGAAAACCGCCCTTGAAGTCGCACCCGATATTGACCCTTTTCTGATAGAGACCTACGGCAGGGTGGCGTTGACAGGAGAGCCTGTTTCCTTTGATTTTTTTAATGAAAAAACCGGACGATATTTCATAATAACTGCCTACCAGCCTGAGCAGGGACAGTTTGCAATTATTTGTCAGAACATCTCTGAACAGAAGAAGACCGAAAACGCCCTTAGAGCAAGCGAACAGAAATTCAGGATACTTGAAGAAAATCCAATAGTCGGTATTTTTGTCAGTCAGGACAAAAAACTCATTTATGTAAATGACCGTATGGCAGAAATGCATGGTTATACAAAAGAAGAGATCATAGGTCAACCTTTTGATATGCTTATACATCCTGATGACAGAGACTCGATAAAATCAAAAATGGATACCTATCTTGAGATGGGAGAAAGGTACCGGCAGCGATTTGAGATCCTTCGTATTAAAAAAAATGGAGATACCTTCTGGGGTGGCGCCATTGTAACCAGGGGAAAATATAATGATAAAGATGCCATTTTGGGCTCTGTTATTGACATCTCAGAATCAAAACAGGCGGAGGAGGAGCTTAGAAGGAGCGAAGAGCGGTACAAGGAGATTGTGGAGGAGACAGATGACCTGATAATCAAGGTGAACAGCAGCGGCCATATTGTTTTTGCAAACCATATGGCAAACAAGATATTCGGGCTTCCTCACAGTGATATAATAGGTATGCATATTTCCAAATGTATCCACCCTGATGACAAGCTTCACACCAGGACATTTATTGATGAAACAGTAAAAATAAAGGGGACAGGCGCAACATTTGAAAACAGGCAGATAAGTCAGACAGGGGAGATTCGCCATCTGCTCTGGACCAGCAATTTTCATTATGATGAAAAAGGGAACCTGTTTGAGGTTGCAAGCATTGCCCGTGATATCACCCAGCGGAGAAAGATGGAAGAGGCCCTGAAAAAGGCCCATGATGAACTTGAACAGCGTGTTATTGAACGCACCCATGAGATAGTAAAGGCCAATGAAGACCTGCGGGTTAAAACAAAAAACCTAGAAGAGCTTAATACTGCGCTCAAGATCCTCCTTGACAGAAGAGAAAAGGACAAGGAGGAAACCAGTGAAAAGATACTCCTTAATGTGAAGGAGCTGGTGGTTCCATATATTAACCGGCTAAAGTCAGGCTCCCTTAACGACAATCAAAAAAATTACCTGGAGGTGCTTGAGTCCGGGCTTCAGGAGATAACCTCCCCCTTTGCCCAGAAGCTTACCTCAAGGTATATGCATGTGACACCCAGGGAGCTTCAGGTGGGTAATCTAGTAAAGCAGGGTAAGACCTCAAAGGAGATAGCTGATACCCTTCATACAACCGAGAGGACTGTGGTTGCCCACAGGGCAAACCTGAGAAAAAAACTCGGACTGGACAAGAGCTCAAACCTGAGGACATACCTCCTCTCTCTTCAATAAGACCCCAAAAACAGCTAAAACTACAATTTTATATTGTATTTTTATTGATGTTTTTTTGGTGTTTACAATTTTACAATAAAAAAATATTAATGGCCCAATACGAAATGGTACATTGCTTACGGTTTTACGCTATTGAACATTTCGTATATATGCTTTCCAGGGTAAAAATGCAGCAGTTTTTGCATTGCACACAGACCGTAAATCAATGTTTTAATCAATGAATTGGTAACCTCCCCCCCCTCCGATTCGCTGGTTTGTTCGGTCTGTGTGTAACCTCCCTTTCCTTTAAAACATGTCGCCAGGCCTTAACATATTGAATTAAATATAATTATTTTTTTCGTTTGGATTTAGGAATTTTTATTCTTTTATAGAAATTCCTCATATTTCTGCATTTGGAACCTTTTTAAATCAAAGAAAAGCACCATTTCTTAA
>JAFGFM010000209.1 GCA_016931115.1 Deltaproteobacteria bacterium
TTATTTAACGCAGAACCATATATGGAGGTTAAACCCGGCCAGGTTGTGAGACCGGTTACCTTTCGTAAAAAAATAATGCGTTTTATAGAAAGCAGACTTGATAAGATATTTCTCAAAAATGATATGACCTTGAACTTCGAAGGGCTGACCGATAAGATTATCAGTAAATATTTTCATGATCTGGAAACCTATTTCGGCGATAGTTTAAATCCTGTTCAGGAGCCGCATGATTCTGCTAAAGAATTGATAAGAAAAAGACTCATTGATGTGCTCACCAGGTACAGGAACTATGAAATTATGGTAATCGGCCACTCCATGGGATCAATTATTACCTATGATGTTCTGACACATTATCCGCAAATTCCGGAAGTACATACACTGGTTACCATGGGCTCTCCTTTGGGATTGCCGGTTATTGTGAGCCGGATTTATATGGATTTAAAGAGGTTGAACCCTGGTTTAAAAAAACCACCTGCTCCTGAGAAGGTCTCTTGTAAATGGTATAATATCTCTGATGAGGATGATAACGTTGCGCTTGATCATTCAATAAGCGATGATTATGAAATGAATGAAAAGGGCATAAACGTTGAGGATATCAGTGTTTATAATGATTACGAAATTAATGGTGAGAGTAATCCTCACAAGGTTTATGGCTATCTGAGAACACCAGAATTTGCCAGGATTCTTGATCAATTTTTAATCGAAGAAAAAAGAAATATATTCTATATTGGTTTTAAGTCATTACAGCGAATCTTTCAGAGTGCCGCGGGTAAAATACAAAATATTTTCAAAGGAAAAAACAGAGAGGGTCAGCCCCCGGTCAAATGAATACAAAAAATGATTAACCGGGAAATCCATTTATCGGTGCGAGAAAAGACAAGGACAGGTAATCGACTATGTGAACAGAAGAGGCAGGAATGATTGATCCTGCCTCTTCTTAACCATCATTAATATTCCGACAGCAGCAATGGTATCCAGGGCATTGCTGCCCTGGGTGGATATGAGTTTTCATCCTGTGGGTCTGTTCCTCTTTTATATTCAGTAAGGTTCTTAAACCTATCTCCATCAGCATCTTCATTTGCATCATTCACAAGGGGATTTAACCCATTATCAGCTTCCCATTCATCAGGCATACCGTCGCCATCAGTATCGCTGTTCAGAGTACCTCCCTGGTCATAATCGATAAGAAAATCTGCATCTTCAATTGAGGTGGGCACAGCCGCAATGCGGAAAGGGGGATAATAATCGATTCCGGATGCAACCGGCTTCACACTGTGTTCTCCCATCTCAACGCCGGAAAACAGGTAACCACCGGTAGGGCCTGTCATTGCTGTTCTTTGGGTGCCCGTATCGGAAGTAAGCACCACCTGCGCACCCGCAACAGGATTCCCGTTTTCATAGACAAGCCTGCCTGATATCACATAACCCGGATCTTCAATGGGTATGGCAGTAAAACTCGCAGGAGAGGAGTTGGCATTATTGACATTCACACTGGCTGTAGGTGCAGGTATTTCATATCCGTCACTGTATACCTTAAGGGAATATTCCCCATTACTGATAAAATCAAAAACAAAGGTGCCGTCACTCCTGGTGGTTGTGCTCAGGTTAAGATACCCGGTCAGCAAAACCTGTGCGCCTGAAACAGGTTGGCCATCCGGACCTGTTACAGAGCCGCTTACCTCCCATGTGTCAGGATCACTTATGGTTCCATACCGGTATTCATTATTCAGCCTGTTACGCCGATCCATAACTTTATATAAAAGCTGCCAGCACGGGAATTCCGGCCCCCACACATTATTAACTTTAAAGGCGGTTATATATGTACCGTCAGGTGCCTGACCTATTTTACTTGTAACGTATGCCATAAAGTCATTGAATTCTGTTTCACTTAGACCCATGTAATAGCTTTTATTTATTTTCATATCATTGTAGAGATCCAGCATCTCGTAATATTCAGGGATCTTGCCGCTAATCTTTTCAACAGCGCTCAGGAAGAATAGCGCTCTCTCATTTTGCGCCGCGCGAATCCAGTTCCCGTCTCCAAGATAGTAATAGGTTATGTTGGGGGCCAGATCGTTCCAGATGTCATACATATTTTTCATTGTCTTACCTGTTACAGATCTGAACTCCTCAAGAATATCTTCCATGGAATAGAGATATGGATATCTTGAATAGAGCGCGCTGAAAAAATTATTCAGCGCCTGCACATCATTTAAATGTGCGTTCTGGGCGATCTCCAGGCGATCAATCAGTGTCTCTTCCAGTGTCCTTAATTTAAGAAGTTTAGCCACTGCCAAACTGCGAGCCTCTTCCTTCTGGGCAGAGGTGGAAAGCGCACTGATCTCAGCATTTATGGCATCTACATTTACAGTATATCTGTAAAAACAGTCCTCTTCGTAACAACTTCCCCCGGGGTATATTTTAAACCATGGATCAGAGTGAAGGCGATCGAGCTGCCTGAGGGCTGCTATTACATAACTCAGGCTGTTTTCAGCGTTAAAACGCAGGGAATCATAGCGTTGCCATTCGCTGTTTATCCAGTCAATTCTTTTGTCAACCCCTGTTTCAAAATTATCAAGAAGCAATGAGACAAGTTCATCTTCAGCAGTCATCTGATCCAAGATGTTATCCACTGTGCGTTCGGTTGTTGCTACAACATCTATCAAGGTATCAAAGTTTCTGAGCCCTGGGAAATTCATAGATGAGCTCGGCTGATATCCAAGAAGCTCGGAATACTGATCAAGCCACAATGCCTTTGAATGCAGATCATTTATGGATGGCATGACAATTTCAATAGTATCATTAACATCATATTCCGCATCCGCGAGCGCATCTCTGGATCTCTCAATACTTGAAACAGCTGAGGGTAGTTGGGTTTCTTCATATTCAGCAATATCGGTTAAGGGATTATATATTTCAAAATATGGGCTTGAAAATCCGTCAGATGCACCGGCCATATATCGAAAGGGTTCAGTATTTGTAACCGGTGTCCTGTTGAGGTGAGCCGAGTATTTTGTATTTACTTCGGAGATCTCAGAGTTTTTCGCATTACTAACAGACGTCCTTTCATAAGTGAGGGTATAGTAATAATCCATAGCCTGACTTCGCTTCTGGTCATCCGTGCCCGTGAATTCTTCGAGAACAGCGGGTGCAGGGATGTTACTTGTTATGCCTGAGAATTCCGCACGTTTTGCTGCCGCCGCAGCCTCGTATTCATCCCTCAACTGAGCATCCGCCGCATGGATTCTGTCTGCAATTGTCTGGAGCTGTGATTTTTTTGTATTGATAACAGATATGGCTGTAATGGCGGTATTTTCCATATCTTCCAAGAATTGCTCCAGCCTGTTAATGAGATCTATGGGTGTGGGAGGGGATGAAATCTTTCTTTGATTCATGATGAAATCCTTGAGATCATTGACAAAACCACGGGCAGTTACAAGGAGTTCACTTACCCTGGAAGCGCCGTTGGTGACAAAACCTGTGATAAAGTTATCCACAATAATTTTAATGAGAGGTTCGGAAATAGTCTTTACCGCGATGGAAATCTGGTCCCACTTGGCATTTTCCAGCATGGTATACACTTCTCTGCCCACCTCGAAATCGGTCTGTATCTCAAGAACAAGACGCGATGCCTCCTTGTAATCGTCAGAATTTACAATTTCCGGATTGCTGGAATAAAAATCAGGTAAATCAAGATTTGCCCCCGGGCCAAAGGCGGCAGCAAGTTCAGGATAAGTTTTATTCATATGACGCTGCTTGAGTGCTTCAGCCGCGTCTGTCCATCCCTGTTGGTCATTAATCCAGTCAGCCATTTCACCGCTGACTTCTGAACCGAAATGATTTATTCGCGTGCCTATTTTAAAGCTGTAGGTGTTTATCAGGGATCTTCGGTCTGCTTCTGACAGATTATTCCACAAAAGCTGATTGACTCGCGATCCCATCTCATCTGTCCTGTATTCTGTTCCATTATGATTAATAATGGCATATGTGTTAATTCCGTCTCTTACTCCGCTGACAAAGGTAGTCCCAGCTATGGCTGAAAGTATCATTGCGTGGCATAATAAAAGGGTCATACAAATAATTACTGTCAATCTTTTATTCATTAATACTGCCTCCTGAAGTCTGTTTGCCGAGGTAAATCATGCAAGATTTATACAACTATTACCTGTTAGTACAAGTAAAATAGGATATATCTGTATTTATTGGGAAAGGTTAGCAATATGCATTGGGGGGATGGTAAAATTAAGGCATTTATGACTTGAATAATAGTCAATATATTAGTGAAGCGTCAATAATCACTACCCTATGTCTAAGTGCTGAGCGGGGCGTTCTTTTAAATAAGAGGGGACAATCCTTAAAAAAGTAAATAACTCATATGATGCAGTAATATCAAGGCGGTTGAAGGTTACTAACTTTGACCGCCTTGTTATATTGATGGGATGGTTGAAGGAAAAACAGATATCATTTATTAATCAGTGGTCATAATTTTCGGCAATAAGAGGCGGAGCGTCAAATTAGATGTTTCCACAGTGACCATAGAAATGAGCAAATCACCACATGGGGCGAATAATTATTCGCCCCTTCTACAGGAACGTTGATTGGAAAGAGGGCACACGGGAATGGGAAAAAATGAACATTGAACATCGAATGAAAAGCAAATAAACAGGAAAGAGGGCACCCTCCGTCGCTAAAGCTATGGCGCGTCAGGCAGGCGCTCCAGTTATTGGTTGATACATCTTTTTGGATATTAGAAAAAAATAAGGTCAATTAAAGAAAAATAGCCTGGATATTTAAGAAATTGTTACTATGTGTCGATATGTGGTAGATACAAAAGATATTTTTCCTGTTTTAGATACTTAGATCGCAGATCTAATAACCTACATATTGTGAGGATTGAGTATGAAAGTAATAATAGCGGATGATTCAAAAGTTATGAGGAACATAATACAGAATGCCATGCGGCCTATGGGCACAGAGATAATCCAGGCAGGTAGCGGGCAGGAGGTATTTGAGCAGCTTGAAATCCATGGCGGCAAGGTAGGCGCTATTTTCATGGACTGGAATATGCCAGGGATGACCGGGCTGGAATGTTTGAAATTATTGAAAAAAAATGAGAAGTATAAAGATATTCCGGTATTGATGATCTCAACAGAATCTGAAGATGACAAGGTTAGTATCGCAAGAGAGGCAGGAGCAAAAGGATATCTCACTAAACCTTTTACGAACGAAGAACTTATTAAATTCATAAATAGTTCTATCTGATCTTTGAAAGGATTATATGTGTTTTGCCTTTTTAAAAACACATATTCAAGGAATTTTGACAGAATCTGAAATGATGGAGATTAATAAATGCTAAACAGAATAATTGCTATTGATTGCAGTCCCCCGGTCATAAATGTTTTAAATGATTTTCTTGGTGATACCATAACCCTGGAGAGCCTCTCTTTTAAAAACATCAGAGAACTCAAAGACTGCAGGATGATCATATTGCAGGAAGGGGATGAAAAACCTGATCTGTTAAAACAGATACGTAAATTAAGATATGCATGCCATTTCAGGAACATCCCGATAATTGTTTTCAGGACTATGGAGAATAAAGGCTCAATGGAACCATTTATTACTGCCGGAGCCACTGAGGTAATATCTTTACAGGATCCCCCCGCAGCAATAAGACAGATACTTAGTGGCCACCTTATCCCTAACCGGCAGCCGCTAAAGGAAGAAACAGAATATATAGATTCATTTGTAAAAAACACATGCGCTGTGCTGAAAACAGTTGCTTCGCTGGACGTATCCTTTGAGGAGGTGTATTTTGATAACGATTTCAAGATATTTGGCGATGTTTCAGGTTTGATAGCCTTGACTGGCGGGGCAGAAGGTATTTTAGGCATCACCTTTTACTGGCCTCTGGCTCAGACGATAATCGCGAGAATGATGGGCACGGATGAAGATAAGATAAATGCTGAATTGATCCATGATGGTGTGGCGGAGATTGTAAATATGATTGGCGGTACTACGAAAAAGGATTTTGTCGGGCAGCCTTATCATTTTGAGATATCACTCCCATCGGTAATAGTAGGCAGTGGGCACCAGCTTGGCCATTCAGATAAAATGCCTATTGCAGTGCTTGTTTTCAGGGCTGATTCCCAGTATTTTGCTGTACAGATATGTCTGAAACCAGACCCCAATGGGAAAACTAATGGGAAATGAATTAGATTATGATCTAATCTTAATGGAAAATACTTTATCTCTCACGGTGTTCATTTTAGGGGTTAATCCATATAACGATGAACAATAGAAAAAAAATACTCTTTATAAATCGGGATGAGAAGTTTTTGAAGGAAATCTCTGATTCTCTATTCAACTACGGGTATTCTGTGTCAACCGCAATGGACATGCGGGGAGTGCTCTCCTCCCTCTCCTCTGACGTTATAGAGCTTATTCTGTGTGATAATAAATTAAGCGATGTCAGCGGTTATGACCTGCTGCATTTTCTTAAAAATGACCCGCTAAGGGAAAAAATACCATTTATATTCTGTGTCCCTCTGCATGATCAGGGAAGCGCAAAAAAGGCTTTTAAAGACGGTGCAACAGATTTCATAGTATATCCCATAGAGCCCGGGGATATGGCTGCGCGCATTGGTGAAATATGCCCTCCACCTAAAAAGGATAATAATGAAAGCGCCCCTCAACCTGACCCTGAAATTGACTATAGCGCCACACAGATGGTGAAAATTACGAATAATGATGAAGAGAGACGTGATGCCAAAAGGGCTGCCCTGCTTCGTATCTTGAAGATAGAGATATCAAGGAATGGCATACTCTGGATACCCGGCCAGATCAAGAATATCAGCGCCAAAGGGATGTTCATTAAGACATCAATGCTTGGCAAGGCCGGGGTTGAACTCTATGTAAGGGTTTCATTGCCATCAGGGATCTCGGTTGTTAAGGGCAGCATAAAACACATTACATTTAAGAATCTCAATGTTTCAGAAGATGCCGGAATAGGTGTAGAGATAGAAAAAAGCGCTGAATGGGTTGATTATCTTAAATATATCAAGTCCCATCTGCAGAAAGGAAGCACTCCTGCTATACCGCAAAAGGTGCAGGAAGCACCGCAGACTATGAAAAATGCTGAACGTACACTATTCCTTACCCGCGGCAATGATGATTCAGATGAAGAGAATAATGCTGATAAAAATAAAGGGGCATCTCTTGAAAAGAGGTTCTACCAGAGTCTTATTGGCAAGCAGCTGAATAATTACAAGGTTGTTTCTTTTATAGGCGCTGGAGCTATGGGGGGCGTATTTAAAGGCTGGGACATAGCACTGGAAAGAACTGTAGCGCTTAAGGTGATATCCTTTGAGCTTGCGGCTCAGGATAAATTCAGGGAAATGTTTATTAAAGAGGCGAGGTTTATTTCTCAGCTTGATCACCCGAACATAGCTTCAATATACCACATTGGCAACGAGAACCAGATCCTCTATTTTGCAATGGAGTATATTGAAGGCGCTTCGATGGCAGAGTTGATCAAGAAAGGGGATAAACTCTATTCAATAAAGGGTCTTGATTATTTGATAACAATCTGTGAGGCGCTTGATTTAGTAAGTCAGAAAAATATTATTCACAGGGATTTAAAACCCGCTAACATAATGATCAACAGCCAGGATATTGTGAAACTGGTCGATTTTGGTGTTGCAATAACTGTTGATGTAGGCGAGAAAAACAAAGAGGGTATTGTTGGTTCTCCATTCTATATATCTCCTGAAGCTATTCAGGGGCTCCCCATGGATCACAGGAGTGATATATATTCGCTGGGTGCATCGTTTTATCATGCCTTTACAGGGTTTGCGCCATTTGAGGGCGATTCAGCTGAAGAGGTGCTTCTCAAACACCTGAATGAGGAGCTTACACCTTTAAGAAAGAAAAATCCTGCAATATCAACCGCACTTGGAAAGGTTATTGAAAAGATGATGGCCAAAGAACCGGATAACAGGTTCCAGGATTATCAGGCGCTGGTTAAACTGCTAAAATCATTAAAATCAAAGGCGGCAAAATTCCAAAAAATAAAAAATGCGACTTTAATATTCAGGATAAAAAGAAAACCGTCATAGGATATTTTTTTATATATGAACAATTACATATCTGAAACTGACATAAATTATAAGGAAAATTCTTTATACCGGAGTTGAAATGACCTACGCAAACGGTAATGATTTTGAAGAACATAATAGAACAGTATTTGATCTTTTTAAAAAAATGGTCGTTAAAAATTCGGATGATATATGCCTCAATCCGACAGGTGATGACAGGTACAAATTTAACAGGATACTGGGGCGAGGGGCCACAGGGCTTGTTTATAAGGCATGGGATAAAGTTGAAAAGAGACATGTTGCAGTTAAGGTTTCAAATAAAGGGGTAGACAGATTTGTATCAGAGACCAAACTTGTTGGAAAACTTACGCATGATAATATTGTCTCTATCTACGATTCAAACTCGGGCCCTGAATTTTCTTACATAATAATGGAATATATAGAGGGTGATACACTTGATGTGTTCTGTGACATAAAAAATTTACTTTCATTAACAAGGGTAAGCGAGGTAATGATAGATATTTGCAAGGGGATACATTTTGCCCATGATAATGGTGTCATCCACCGGGACATAAAGCCTTCAAATATTATTCTGAACAAGCAGGGAATTCCTAAGATTACCGATTTAGGGCTTTCACTTATGATAAATGGCACTCAGCCTATGGGGTTTTGGGGTACACCAAGCTATATGTCACCTGAGCAGCTTAAAGGTTTTGCTGCCACAAAGGCAAGTGATATCTTTTCACTTGGATGCGTACTTTATGAACTTATTGAAGGCAGAAAGGCATTTGAAGGAGAAAATCCTTATACCACCCTGTATAAGGTGATTAATGAAAAACCTGCGCCACTGTCGACGCAGTCACTGCCTGTGCAGGCGATTTTTCAGCCCATTATAAAAAAGGCAACAGCTAAAAATGTTGAAGAGAGGTATGAGTCATGCAGGGAGCTGGCTTATGATCTGAGTAAAGCACTGCCCCATTTGAGCAGGTTTGAAAAGGTTTATAAGAAGACATTTCTTGGAACTATAAAAGATTGCATAAGAGAGGGTTTAAATATCTAGGGATTATGCAGCTCTTCTGTTAATTTAAAGATATTTTTTTTTGACAATAACTTATTGTTTTGATACATCTTTTAAGTAATTGGAAATTAATAAGGCTAATTCAAGAATAATAACCTTTATTTGAATTTGATATGGCAATTAATAAAATAAAGCCGGGTTATCTTACAGGTGCATTTATCCTTCTGTTTTTTATTGTCCTGACCTTTTTTAACTGGCCGTTGATTGATCATCTGGACAGGTTTTTATACAGTGCAGGTTCAGGGTTAATAAAAGGAAACGGGTCATTTAAAAATGAAGATTTGATCATTGTCCGCCTTGATACAAAAGGTTTTGACAAACAGGGTAACAAAGGCGATTCCTTTAGCCAGGCCTGCCTCAAATTGACAGACTCCCTTTCAAATGGGGGAGCAAGGGTTATTGCCTTTACATCTCTACCAAAAATAAACGATCCGGCTCAAACCGTTGAAGCTGTCAGGGCATTTGCCGGTGAGGTAAGAGGGCATCCGAATGAAAAAAAGCCCGCCGAGTTCAGGGACTTTATACTTGAATCCATTAACAGGCTCGAAGGAGAGCTTGCAAAAGAGGGTCAAATACCTGGTTTGTCTACCCTTAAAGGCCCTGTTATAATACCTTTTTCCGATATGCCGGCAGGCTCAACAACAAATAAAAAACCTGATTTTCTTGATGCATCAGAAATGGATGGGGCCTTCCTTGACTCTATCTCTGTTGAGAGCCTTGCATCTTTTAACCAGATGCAAATGACCGGCAGGGCAGGGGCAGGATATATGGGCATATGCGGAAAGGGGGCTCAGGATGATATCTCATTTCCTGTTTATGCAGGGTATAAAGGGTCGCTTGTGCCTGGCATTGCCCTGAGGATGGCGATATTATATCAGGGCCTTAAACCTGCTCAGGTAAAGGCGGATGAATCAAAAATAGTTATCAAAGATCATGTTATACCGCTCATAAATGGAATGATATATTCCCCATCCTGCAAGGTTGAATCTGAAAGCTTCAGTATCATCAATTATGAAAAATTTACCGGTGACAAGGGGAAGGCGCCTGATGCAAAGGATAAGGTTTTTATAGTTGAGGTGGTTGGCTCAGGTATTGAAAACTCTAACCTCTCCTTGACGAGTACAGCCCTTATATCAAACCAGTTCCTGGATATGATGAATGGCCGTGCAGCATTCAGGCCTGCATACCTTATTTATATTGAGATACTCTTCTTTGCATTATTTACATTTGTCTATATCCGCCTTGCATCATCAAAGGGGCATCTTACAAGGATTATCTCATGCATTGCCATTATACTGATTATGATTCTTGCAGTCTTTGTCTTCTTTATTTCAGCCGGCGTATGGGTAAAGAGCGGCAACATGATTTTAGGGACAGTACTGCTCTCTCTGTTTATTGCAGTAAAATATGACCCTTCCAAATCAGTAAAGGTAAGATCCTATGAGACAAGCAGGATTCTGGGGCTTAATCTCCAGAGCCAGGGTGAACTTGATGAGGCGTTTGAGGAGTTCAGGTTACTTCCCCTTGATAAGGAGACAAAGGACCTTATCTATAACCTCGGGCTTGAATACGAAAAGAGGAACATGCCTGTAAAGGCCATAGAGCTATATACCTACATCAATAAGAGCGGGGGATTCAGGGATCTTGATGACAGGATTCCCATGCTTAAGGCATCCGATTATGCCTCAACAATGGGGAGTTACAGGGGGATAAAAGAACCATCAAGCGTGCTCAGCGATTCAAGCGTAAATGCACGCACCATGGTCGGCAGGTACAAGATAATCGGCCAGATAGGAAAAGGATCAATGGGTCTTGTCTACAAGGCTCAGGACCCCAAAATAAATCGCCTTGTAGCAATAAAAACCATACGGTTCTCTGATGAATTTGAGGAGGATGTGATCAAGGAGATAAAGGAAAGATTTTTTATGGAGGCGGAGATAGCCGGTAAATTGTCCCACCCTGCTATTGTTACGATTCATGATGTCGGGGATGACGGCGATCTTACCTACATGGCAATGGAATATCTTGAAGGAGAAGATCTCGATAAATACATTAGAAGGGATAATCTCCTCCCCATAAGAACAGCCGTCAATATTGTTGCCCAGATAGCTGAAGCACTTGATTTTGCCCACAGAGAAGGTGTTATTCACAGGGATATTAAGCCTGCAAATGTCATGCTTCTGAAGAACGGGCAAGTAAAGGTTACTGACTTTGGAATTGCAAAGGCAATATCATCATCAAAGACAAAGACAGGGGTCATACTTGGTACACCCAATTATATGTCCCCTGAACAGATTATGGGGCAGAAAATCGATTCAAAATCTGACATCTTCTCTCTTGGCGTTCTTTTTTACCAGCTCATCACAGGCGAGTTGCCCTTTCATGGTGACAACCTGAGCGGCCTCCTTTATCAGATAACCCAGGTGCAGCATACATCACCAAGGGTATATAATCAGAAGATACCCAGGGCCTGTGAGCAGATACTGGAAAGGGCTTTAGAAAAGAATCCTGCAAAAAGGTTCAGGACAGCAGGTGAAATCGCCCGTGTTCTTCGTTTACTCGGTGAAAAGATGGATCAATTGAAAACGAAAAAGGAGGGGCAGAAAAATGGAGATTAAAAACAGGTATAAAAATGTCTGCCCGGTTATGCCGGATTTACAAGCCCTTCCTCTGTGTGGTTCTATGAATAACAGAATTCAGGGCCTGACAGCATATATAATTGACTTCGGGGTTTATCAAATTTGCTGATAAAGTCATCAGGCATAACCGATGTAGGCCTTAAAAGAGAGGGCAATGAAGATTCATTTTCTGTTGATGACTCTCTTGGTCTGTACATTGTTGCGGACGGTATGGGAGGACACCTTGCAGGGGAGATCGCCAGCCATATTTCTGTCGATATAATAAACAGGAGTTACAGAAGTTGGCTGGAGGAGGATGCCAGCTCTGATGATATTTACGGCGGGGCTGATGATTCGCTTTCAAGGGAAGGTAATTATGTCCTTGGGGGCATACGTCTTGCAAACAGGGTTGTTTACGAACTGGCCTATGAGAAGAAACAATACCAGGGTATGGGAACAACTGTTGTTACTCTTCTTGTCACTCCATCCATGATTATAGCGGCTAATGTGGGTGACAGTCGTATATATATGTTAAGGGACGGCGAGCTTGAAATGCTTTCAACTGATCACACCATTGTTGCTGAGCAGGTTGCCCTTGGAATGATGACAGAAGAAGAGGCAGCGCGCTCTTCAATGAAACATATCCTGACCAGGAACCTTGGATCATCTGAAAATGTTGAGCCGGAGATTTATGAAATAGGCCCGTCAGGTAATGACCGTTTTGTTATCTGTTCTGACGGGTTAACAGACCTGGTAAATGATGAAGAGATCAGGAAAATGATGGAAGATGCAAATGACCCTGAAGAGTTATGCAGGGATTTTATCAGAACAGTACTTGACAGGGGCGCGCATGACAACACGACTATTGTATCGGTTTTTATTTCCGATCTTATGAAATCCAGGCCCGGTCTTTCCGGCAGGATTTCATGTATTCTTTCAGATATTACTGTTGGAGTGCATAAGGTGGGTAAAAAATTGATTCCATTTAAATAATAAATATTGCTATTTATATTAAAATAAGAATAATATATAACAATTCATATTGAGGGAGATAATCATGGCCAGACTTATCTTGATGTTTAATAATCAGGCAGTTAAAGAATATCCATTAATGAAAGAGAGCATCACAATAGGTCGTAATGAGGGCAATGTAATTACAGTGGATAATCTAGCTGTTTCAGGATATCATGCCAGGATCGATGTTGTTGGCAAAGAGCATATCCTTACTGACCTTCAGAGTACAAATGGCACCTTTGTAAATGACAAAAAGGTGGTATCCCATAAACTTGTACACGGAGATAATATCATTATTGGCAAGCATCGTATTTTGTTTGTTGGTGAGGGAAAGACGCTTAAAGTAGCCACACCTGAAAACAAGATAGACATGGATAAAACCATGATGCTTGATACTGCAAAGCAGAAGGAACTTCTTGCTAAACAGCCTGGTGTTCAGGTAGCTGCAGCTGCAACCCAGAAAACAGGAATGGTCAGTTTTATTGGCCATGCTGACATGGGTGAAATCGAGTTAAGTAAAAAACTCACAAAGATAGGAAAGGCAGAAACATCTGAAATAAAACTTACAGGTTTTTTTATGCCCGCCACGGCCGCAACTATAAGCAAAAGACCATCAGGTTACGTAATTACATCAATGGAAGGCAAACTCAAGGTAAACGGAAAGATTATTAAAGAGAGCCTTCAGTTGAACGAATTCGATAATATAGAGATAGGAAAATACAAATTTCAATTCTATTACAAGGGCGCTGAGAAATAGCGGGTCATTTATCTGTGTAGATATTTTATTGATGGCGGGGTTCATGTATAAGAACCCCGTTTTTTTCTAGTCCAGATCCGTATTTTTATGCCTTGCCTTTATCGCCTCCAGCACCTCATCAATCTGATCTATGCTGTATGTTTTTTTACAGTTGTTACACTGGTAGACTTCATCGACCAGGCGGTCATATACCAGGGAATCTGAAAAGTTAACACTGTGAAAACGGAGTGAGAAGTGATAGATTCTGAGAAAATCCCTGCTGCCACACTCTTTGCATTCAAAAAATTCATTGATTACATCCATTCTTTTGCCCCTTGTTCATCCTGTGTAGAAAAATAAAGACGGATAGTCTTTTACCTGCACAAACTTTTTTTTTCAATCATTTTTTCGTTTATATCTGTTTTATCCTCTGATGAATATAATATCGGGCTTTAAAACAGGGGAAAAACTGCTATAGCCATGCTTAAACCCTTTTAATATCTGAAATAATTAGACATATTATGTCTATTTTGGTAAGCTTCATACCCTGTTTTGAAAATCATTAATTTTAAGGGAGATAAAATGAAGATACTTGTTACAGGCACTGCGGGTTTTATTGGTTCTCATGTGGCCATAAGGCTTCTTGACAGAGGGGATGAGGTAACAGGTCTGGACAGTATAAATGACTATTATGATGTTAATGTGAAATATGGCAGACTTGAGCGGGCCGGCATTAACAGGGATAGCATTGAGTCTGGCAAAATGGCACACAGCAGCAGGTGTCCCGGTTACAGCTTTATAAAGATGAACCTTGAGGATAGAAAAGGGCTTGAAAGCATCTTTTTAACAGGAAAATTTGATATGGTATGCCACCTCGCTGCGCAGGCAGGGGTCAGGTATTCTCTGACAAACCCTTATGCCTATATAGATTCAAATATTACAGGGTTTATGAATATACTTGAGTGCTGCCGGCATAACAGTGTAAAGCATCTTGCATATGCATCTTCAAGCTCTGTATATGGCCTGAATGAAAACTACCCATTTTCCACACATGATAATGTTGATCACCCTATCTCACTCTATGCGGCCACAAAAAAGGCAAATGAGTTGATGGCCCATACATACAGCCATTTATACCAAATACCCACTACCGGGCTCAGGTTCTTTACTGTATATGGCCCATGGGGAAGACCTGACATGGCGCTTTTCCTTTTCACAAAGGCGATCATTGAGGGAAGGCCCATAGATGTATTTAATAATGGTGATATGAAAAGGGATTTTACATATATTGATGATATTGTTACCGGTGTAGTAAAGGTGCTGGATCATCCTCCAATGGGCAATAGTGAATGGAGCGGAAAAGTGCCTGACACCTCATCTTCTCCTGCGCCATACAAGGTGTACAACATCGGAAATAATTCCCCTGTTAACCTCATGGATTTCATAAAGGCCATTGAAAAGGCCCTGGGAAAAGAGGCAAAGAAAAATTTTATGCCCATGCAGGCAGGGGATGTGCCTGCAACATGGGCTGATGTGGATGACCTTGTAAAGGATCTGGGTTATGCGCCAAGCGTTAATGTGGTGGATGGTGTTGAGAGGTTTGTAAAGTGGTACATCAATTTTTTTAATGTGAAACTGTAAATGGATTTTGCCTGTTTCATAAAGGAGAGATTATGAACTTTAAAAGGAAAATACTCTGTATCGGCGCAGGATATGTGGGAGGCCCAACAATGGCCATGATTGCGCTCAAGTGCCCCCAGTACAGGGTAACCGTTGTTGATATAAATGAGCAGCGCATCAGGGAGTGGCAGTCGGATAATCTCCCCATATATGAACCAGGTCTTCTTCCTGTTGTAAAGGAGGCGCTAAACAGGAACCTCTTCTTTTCCACAGAGATAGACAGGAACATCAAAGAGGCAGATATCATTTTTGTCTCTGTAAATACCCCTACCAAGAGCTTTGGGCAGGGGGCAGGCATGGCTGCTGATCTCCAGTACTGGGAAAAGACAGCAAGACAGATACTTGCCAACTCTGACACGGATAAAATAGTAGTTGAAAAATCCACCCTTCCCATAAGAACCGCCAGGGCAATGGAGAGGATACTTAACAGTAATGACAGGGGCATCCGGTTTGAGGTGCTCTCAAACCCGGAATTTCTGGCTGAAGGTACCGCGATAAAAGACCTTGAGGCACCTGACAGGGTGCTGATCGGCTCAAGGGAGACAGAGCCAGGTATCAGGGCCAGAAAAGAGCTTGTGGATATCTATGCCAACTGGGTGCCGCATGAAAGGATCATAGAGTCAAATGTCTGGAGCGCAGAGCTCTCAAAACTCACGGCTAATGCCTTCCTGGCACAGCGTGTCTCATCCATAAACTCCCTTTCTGCACTGTGTGAAAAGACAGAGGCGGATATCAATGAGGTGGCCTATGCAATAGGGACTGATTCCCGTATCGGAAATAAATTCTTAAAGCCGAGTGTAGGTTTTGGCGGTTCCTGCTTTAAAAAGGATATACTGAACCTAGTCTATATATGCCGCAGTTACGGCCTTATCGAGGTGGCTGATTACTGGGAATCGGTGGTAAAGATCAATGAGTGGCAGGAAAAGAGGTTTGTACAGAATATCCTTGTTAATATGTTTAATACAATAGCGGGTAAAAAAATAGCAGTACTTGGTTTTGCATTCAAGGCAGATACCGGTGATACAAGGGAGTCCCCTGCAATATATGTAGCAAGGGGGCTTGTTGAGGAGAGGGCAAATGTTGTCATCTCAGACCCGAAGGCTATTATCAATGCAAAAAAGGAGCTTTTTGATATAAATGCATGCGTCACATACGAGGAAGACCCTTACAGAGCAGCTGAGGGCTCTCATGCCATAGCTATCCTTACTGAATGGGCAGTGTATAAAACCCTTGATTACAAACGCATATATGATTCTATGGAAAAACCGGCCTTTATATTTGACGGGAGGAACCTCCTGGATCATAAAAAACTATATGAGATAGGTTTTAATGTCTTTTCCATAGGAAAAGGGCCATTGAAACATATTTAATAGCTGAAGGCTGAAAGCTGAAAGCTGAA
>JAFGFM010000029.1 GCA_016931115.1 Deltaproteobacteria bacterium
CCCAGTGCCCCCTGAAGCTCCATCATTCGGTAATTAAAGCCTATAAAGCTGCGCTTCTCAAGCCCCCTTGAGACATTTGGGTTATGGTCGTGCCCGTGGTCAGAATATTCCGAGGCCTTTGTATGCAATGCCCTGTCATTTGTGAGTACTATGCCGCCTTCGCCGGTGGTCAGGGTCTTGACCGCATCAAATGAAAAGGTGCCAAAGCTGCCGAATGTCCCTAGTGCCCTCCCGTTGCACCTGCCCCCTGTTGACTGTGCAGTATCCTCAAGCACAGGTATGCCGTGTTTATCAGCCACCCTTATTATCTCTTCTATATTGGCGTGTGAGCCGCACATATGTACAGGGATAATCGCCTTTGTTTTAGGGGTAATCTTTTTTTCAAGATCCTTTGGATCAAGGCAGAGTGTGTCATCTATCTCTGCAAATACAGGCACTGCGCCTGCATCCAGGATAGACTCCCATGTGGCAATAAAGGTGAATCCCTGTGTAATAACCTCATCGCCCGGTCCTACACCCAGGGCTGCAAGGGCTACCCTTAATGCAGCTGTCCCTGATGAGACAGCAAGGGCATAGCCTGCGCCACAGTACTTGGCAAAATTTCTTTCAAATTCCAGCACCTTGCTGTTCTCTTTATGCTCATACCTGAGCAGTATCTTCTTTGATAAGGCCTTCTGAACCTCTTCAATCTCTTCCTGTCCTATTATTTCATATCCTGGCATGTGTTATTCCTTTCTAATATTAGTTCGGAGTTCGGAGTTCGGAGTTCGGAGTTCGAAGTTGGAAGTTCGGAGTTGAAGACAATAACTTCGCACTTTAGTCACTTCGCACTTTAGTCACTTCCAACTTTAGTCACTTCCAACTTCCAACTTTCCTTATCCTTCATAGGCGTTTTTGTATATCTCCATTGCCGCCTCTTCTGTCATTGGCCTGGGGTTATTTGCTATTGGTACTGCAACCTGCATGGCTGCCTTTGCCATCTCAGGTATAGAGTCTTCAGGTATATTGAGTTCCTTCAGGGTCATTGGTACGTCTATATCCTGAGCAAGCTCAAATACTGTATCAGCAACAAGCGAAGCATATTCCCTGCCTGAAAGCTCTCCCATCTCCTGATCCATGCACATGGCCATGTTGCAGAATTTATCAATGTTACCCGGGTAGTTATATTCAAGCACATAGGGAAGCAGCAGACCATTACCAATACCATGCGGCACATCAAATATTGCGCCCATAGGATAGGCCATTGCATGCACTGCACCGACACCGGCCATGGCAAGCCCCATTCCGGCAAGGTAACTCCCCATCATCATATTCTCACGGTATTTAAGGTTCTTGCCGTCAAATACCGCACCTCTGAGGTTATCCATTATTATTTCAATGGCTCTGAGGGATACTATCTCACTCATGAAATGGGCCTTAATGGATGTATATGACTCAATGGCATGTGTGAGCGCATCCATACCTGTATATGCTGTAACCATGGGAGGGAGATCAATAGTCAGCTCAGGGTCAAGTATCGCGGTGTGGGGGTAAAGATAGGGGCTGTTGATCCCCCCCTTTTTCTTTGTATCCCTCTGTGTAAAAACCGCTGTGAAGGTTGATTCGCTGCCTGTGCCCGCAGTGGTGGGCACCATAATTGTCGGGATGCCCTGTTTTTTTACCTTGTTTAGTCCAATATAATCAACTGCCTTTCCCTCATTTTTAACGAGCACCGCGATTGCCTTTGCAATATCCATTGTGCTCCCGCCGCCCACGCCTATCACACACTGTACCTTTTCCTTGAGTGCGAGTTCTGTTGCAAGGTCCGCTATCTTTGGGTCCGGTTCAGGGGTTACATCCGAAAATATATAAGATCTGATCCTTGCGGATTTAAGCGATTCTTTTACCCTTTCGGCAATAGCCGTTTTGGATAATGTCTGATCAATCACAAGAAGCACCTTTGATGCCTCCAGTTTTTTACACTCGTTTCCAAGTTCCATTATAGAGCCTGATCCGAAAATTGTCTTTTTAACACCTTCTATTGTCTTGATATTATTCATATATTACCCCTTTCGATTGTTTTGCCAGGGTCTGGTTTTTAAAATTGGCCCCCATTGGCGTTGACTGTTTTCCCTTTATCATTACTGAGATGCTGATATCTTTTTGAAATCCCATGATAAAGACAAAATAAATTACATCAATATTAATTATTTTTCAAGTTATTAAAACGGTTTATTTGGCCTTTAAACCGGCAGGCTCTTATTAAATTTCAGCCATTATCAGGGGCTTTTATATGAAAAAATTATGATAATTAATGTCTGGCATAATTATCGCATAATAATTCAAAAGTAAAATATATGCATCGTTGTACAAAAAAATCCGAAAGGATTTTTATACAGGAGGAAAACATGGATTTTTTAACACCCGCAAAAAGGCTTGGGCTTGAAATTGAGGAGTATATTGAGCTTATAGAGCTGTTTCTTTCGACAGGTGATACCGATATAGGCGGAATGGAGAAGGCTGCTGCTGCTTATGATTATGCTGAACTTGTGGCGCGTTCCCATTCCTTAAAGGGTTCATCAGGGAATCTCGGGCTGACTGAGATTTACGAAAAGGCAAAACAGATCGAGATGAATGCAAGTGCCAATAACCTTGAAGGTTTTGATAGCCTATTATTGCTGATAAAACAGCAGGTTAGCATTATTACTGAGTCTCTTAAAAGGTATGGGTGAAAAATAGAGTCATACTGTCTTACAAATGTCAAAAAAGCGTCGCATTCAGTCAACCGAATGACTGGTAATTTAAATATTCTTTATTCTGAAAGCTGTGTAAAACTGGAGGTTTAAATGGGTGAAGGCAGGAAAACAAATAAAAAAACAATTAAGCCGGGCAAGGATATCGCAGGGTCAATTGTTGAGGAGCTTAGACTGAAACTTTTAAAGCTGATCAATCAGGATGTTAATGAGGTGGCAATAGATATGAAGGGCATTAATATGATTGATTCAACAGGCCTGGGGGTTTTGATAGCCGCCAGGAACTCCCTTGACCAGGCAGGCGGGTTGCTTAAGCTTACGAATGTATCTGAAAACATAGATAACCTTTTAAAAATGACAGGCATTGACAGGTATCTGAATATAGAAGCTGCATAACAGGGTAACCCTCTATGTGGTTATCGTAAATATATAAAGGCAAATGAAAGAACCTGTGGGCTGTATTTAAGCAGGGTGTAAATAGCAATGGAGGATAAAAATGAGCATTCAGGATGATGAGACCTTGAGACTTTACGTGGAAGAATCAATAGAGCACCTGGCAGATATTGAGAATGATCTGCTGACCATTGAAAAGGATGGCGCTGATATCAATGAGGAGCTGGTAAACAAGGTGTTCCGCGCTGCCCATTCAATCAAGGGCGGTGCAGGTTTTATGGGGCTTAACAACATAAAAGAGCTGTCCCACAAGATGGAAAACGTGCTGGGCATGATCAGGGAAAGGGAGATGGTACCAAACCCTGAAATTGTAAATATACTCCTGCTTGCATCAGATACACTTAGAAACCTGCTCAATAATGTCGGAGACAGTAATGAGATGCCTATTGAAGAGCATGTTAATGCCCTTGTTGCACTCACCGCAGGCGCTGCTCCAGAGAAAAAGGCAGAAATAAAAGAAAAAAACATAGACCTTATCTTTGATAATGGCAGAATGGTTTTTACTGTTTCCTCCTCTGCCCTCAATAATTCCAGGAAAAAGGGACAATACATTTACCTGGCAGAGCTTGATCTTGTTCAGGATGTTGAAAAAAAGGGGCTTACAGCAGCCGAAATCCTGAAAAGACTCAGTGAAAGCGGGACGATCCTCTCAAATGAGGTGGATGTACAATCGGTAGGAACACTGGACAAGTATTCAAGCTCAGGCAAAGTGCCTTTCCTTGTCCTGTTCGGCACCATACTTGAACCTGAAATGATAAATGCCCTTTTTGATATTGATGAGGAGAATATTTACCTCCTGGAAAGCAATAACAATTTTATCAGGATTACCGAATATGGAGAGTCAAAGGCCTCCTCTGAAGTTAAAGAGATGGCTGAAGAGAGCCCTGTGCAGCAGCATGAAGAAAAATCTTTCAAAGAAGAGACATCATCATACTCTGTAACTGAAACAGTTTCAGCCGCTGCCGCAAGAGAAGGTGATTCGGCTGCCTCTTCAGGTGCAAAGAGCGCTGATACAAGCCTGAGGGTTAATGTAAGCCTGCTGGATTCCCTGATGACGCTGGCAGGAGAACTTGTGCTCGGCAGAAATCAGCTCATGCAGTCGATTGGTCAGAAGGATATCAGGGCAATAGAGGGGACAGGCCAGAGGCTGGACCTTATAACATCAGAGATCCAGGAAGCAATCATGATGACAAGGATGCAGCCTATCGGTAATGTATTTAACAAGTTTCCAAGGGTTGTAAGAGACCTTGCCCGTAACCTGAACAAGGAGGTAAAACTCACAATAGAGGGTGAAGGGGTAGAGCTTGATAAGACAATTCTTGAGGCAATAAATGATCCTCTTACACATCTTGTCAGGAATTCAGTTGACCACGGTATAGAGCTCCCTGCTGAAAGGCAGAGGGCAGGAAAGGAGCCTGTCGGCCATGTGATGCTCAAGGCCTATCATGAGGCCGGACAGGTGAATATCGAGATCAGGGATGATGGGAAAGGGATGAATCCTGACAAACTGGCAAAGGTTGCCCTTGAAAAAAATATCATAACAGAAGATCAGGCAATAGCCATGTCTGATAAGGAAAAGATCAATCTGATCTTCCTCCCCGGTTTTTCAACAGCAGAAAAGGTAAGCGATGTATCTGGCCGGGGTGTTGGTATGGATGTTGTAAAGACCAACCTCGATAAACTGGGGGGTGTGGTAGATATAGAATCGCTAATGGGTAAAGGCACAATCATAAAAATAAAACTGCCACTTACTTTAGCTATTATACCAAGTCAGCTGATAAGCGTATGCGGTGAAAGATACGCAATACCCCAGGTAAATCTTGAAGAGCTTTTCAGGATACCTGCAAACCAGGTAAAAGACAGGATAGAAAAGGTTGGTGATGCTGAGGTTGTAAGATTAAGGGGAAGCCTTCTTCCCCTGATCAGGCTTGCCGATATTATAGGTATTAAAGGAGAATTTCTTGATCCGAGTGATAAGATCAAAAAATCCGACAGAAGGGCAAGCATATCTGACAGAAGAGGCAGAAAGAGCCCGCTTGAAAAGGCCAAAAAAGACGATGGTGTGATCAGGACTATTAATGAGAAAAGCGATGAACAGGGGATGGATGATATTAATGATGATTATTCAAACCGCAGGAAAGGCTCCCCTGACCGCAGATATCATGCATCAAGTGCGGTAAATATTGTTGTGGTCTATACAGGGGCACTTAAATACGGGCTCGTTGTGGATGAGCTGCACGATTCGGAAGAAATCGTTGTAAAACCTCTTGGAAGGCATATCAAACACTGCAAGGCCTATGCAGGCGCCACCATAATGGGTGATGGCCGTGTTGCACTTATTCTTGATGTTGCAGGTATTTCTAAAATGGCCCGCCTGACTTCAATGGATGGCACAGAAAGGGCTGTGCAGGTTGCAAAGGAACAGAGGATGAAGAGCCAGAAGGATATCCAGTCCCTGCTGATTTTCAGGAATGCAGAGGATGAGCAGTTCGCAGTCCCCTTAGGTCTTGTTGAAAGGGTAGAGAAGATAAAACGGACTGACATAGAGCATGTTGGTGGGAAAAAAGTCATACAGTACAGGGGCGCAAGCCTGCCGCTGTTTGCAATAGAGCAGGTAGCCAATGTCAAACCACTTGCAGACAAGGAAGATCTGCTTGTAATAGTCTTTTCTATAGGAGGAAGGGATATAGGGCTTCTGGCTACACCGCCACTTGATTCAACAGAAGAGGCCCTGACAGTAGATGACATGACCCTCAAGCAGGCAGGGATAATGGGTTCGGCCATAATAGGGAATCAGACAACCCTCATGATAAATATTTTCGGGATTGTCGAGGCTCTTAATCCTGACTGGTTTACCAAAAAGGAAACCTTTATGGTTTCTGACAACAGGGCCGCTACGGTCCTCTATGCTGAAGACTCTAATTTTTTCAGGGGACAGGTTACTGAATACCTGAAGGAAGATGGATATAATGTTATTGAGGCCGAAGATGGCAGAATTGCCCTTGATCTTATTGAAAAACATATAGACGAAATTTCTCTTGTTATAACTGACATAGAGATGCCCAATATGGATGGCTTTGAGTTGACATCATATATTAAAAAAGATGCAAGATTCAGACATCTTCCTGTGATTGCACTTACAACAATGGCGAGCGACGAAGATATCTCAAAGGGCAGTAAAGTCGGAATAGACGATTACCAGATAAAACTGGATAAGGAAAAGCTGATGAAAAGTGTTTTTCAGCATCTCAAGGCTGTAAAAAAATAAAAAGTGACCGGGTATCAGTATGCTGAAATCTGTTTTTAAAAAACTATATACCGGATTAATGATGCGGGAGGAAATAATAAATGGCTAACAATGCTGACAATAGAAATACAGGTAATCGAACAATGGAGCTGGCAACATTTTATGTCGGTGATTCACTGTGCGGTATGGATATATTAAAAGTCCAGGAGATAAACAAACTCCTTGAGATGACAGAGGTTCCACTTGCCCCTGATTATGTAAAGGGGATACTGAATCTCAGAGGTCAGATTGTTACTGTCATAGACCTTGGAAACAAACTCAGTCTGGCAGATACAGAGATCTCCAGTGAAACAAGAAACATAATCGTCAACTCAAATGGTGAATATATAGGTCTTCTTGTGCACAGGATAGGAGATGTTGAAAGGACAGAAGAGGATAAAATAGAGCCTCCGCCGGCAAATATCGGAGGCATTCAGGGAAGATATTTTGAGGGTGTCTTTAAAAAGGAAAAGAGCCTGATCGGCATACTCAATGTGGAAGAGATCCTGAAGGATGACGGCAGTCAGACCATTTAGGAATTAGAGAGAGATAAATACCGGGCTTGATCTTTCAATTGAAAGAAAAAAGGAATTGCAGGACTTAATGGAAAAAACCCCCCTCAGAGTGCTTGTGGTCGACGATACTGTAGTCTATCGTAAGACCGTGAGTGATGTGCTGGCTGAAATACCTGGTATTGAGGTAGTAGGGACTGCCAACAATGGCAAGATTGCCATGATGAAGATAGCCTCCCTGAAGCCTGACCTCATTACCCTTGACATCGAAATGCCTGAGATGAACGGGCTTGATGTGCTGAGGGCACTGAAAACAGAGGCGCCTGATGTTGGGGCCATAGTCTTAAGCACACTTACTCACAAGGGTGGTGACCTCACCATAAAGGCGCTTGAACTGGGCGCCTTTGACTATATTACAAAACCGGAAACCGGAAGTATTGAGGAGAGTAAGAGAACAATAAAAAAGATCCTGGATCTTTTATTAAAGAGTTACTCCAGACATCTGGAGATGAAAAAGATACTTCGGGGCGCGGGTTATGGAAAGGCATATTCTACAGAAGCAATACCTGGCCAGCCCGATTTAAGGACATCAAGATACAGCGCAGCAACATCAACAAGGGTACCCAGAAAGACAAAAGCGGAAATCGTAGGGATTGGAATATCAACCGGAGGGCCAAAGGCCCTATCTGAAATGATGCCAAGGATCCCTGCCAATATTAATGTGCCTATATTGATAGTTCAGCATATGCCCCCCATGTTTACCAACTCTCTTGCTAAAAGTCTCAATGCCAGGTGCGCCATTGAGGTTAAGGAGGCAGAGGATGGCGAGGTAATCAGGCCCAATGTCGCATTTATTGCCCCTGGTGGAAAGCAGATGAAGGTGGTCGCAGGCGCTGACGGGCTGAGCAGGATAATCAGGATAACTGATGATCCCCCTGAGAACAGCTGCAAACCCTCTGTGGATTACCTTTTCAGGTCAATTGCCGAGCATTATGTGGGACGTTCTGCAGGTGTAATAATGACAGGTATGGGTTCTGATGGCACCCTTGGATTAAGGCTGATGAAGAGAAACGGCTCGTTTATCATAGCACAGGATGAACCAAGCTGTGTTGTCTTTGGTATGCCGAAAAAGCCTATTGATGATGGGATTGTTGATATTATTGTCCCTCTGGACAGGCTGGCGGATGAGATTGTTAACAGTGTAAAATCTATTTAAGAAAAGTGGTTGCGTATTATTCATGATCAAAATTACTCCAAATGAGATAAAGGTATTTTCAAAATATATGTATGATATTTCAGGGATTTTCCTTGATGAGAAAAAGGCCTATCTTCTTGAAACCAGGTTAAAAATGATCATGGATGCGGAGGGTTTTACATCATATCAGGAGCTCTACCAGAGGGCAAGGTCTGAAAAAAGCGGCCAGATGGAAAGAAAGATTATAGATGCAGTGACCACAAATGAGACCCTCTTTTTCAGAGACAAGTCCCCTTTTGAGATGTTCAAGTTTAAGGTCATGCCTGACCTTATAGATAAACGCGCTGCCCAGACCCCTGGTGGAATGCCCATTAATATCCGCATATGGAGTGCTGCATGCTCCACAGGCCAGGAGATTTACAGCCTTGCCATAATTTTAAAGGAGCTGATCCCTGATCAGAAGAAATACAGGATCAAGCTTTTAGGCACTGATATATCAGATGATGCTGTGGCAAAGGCAAGCTATGGCAAGTACAACAGGTTTGAGATTGAGCGGGGACTTGAAAAGGATCAGCTTCAAAGATATTTTGTACCAAATGGTAACGCCTGGAAGATCAGGGATGATATAAGGGCAATGGCGTTGTTCCAGAAACGGAATTTAATGGAACCATTAACTGGAATAGGTCAGTTTGACATAGTCTTTTGCCGTAATGTTGCCATATATTTCAGTGTTGAAGACAGAAAAAAGCTCTTTGAGAAGATTGCTGGTGTCATGGCCCCTGACGGATATCTTATCATTGGTTCTACAGAATCTCTGACAGGTATATGCCCTCAGTTTGAGCCTCAGAGACATTTAAGGTCTGTTTTTTATACCTTGAAAAATAAATAGGAGGAATCAGAATAGAAGGAGGATCAATTATGAAAAACAGTAAATCATACATAATATGGATGCCTCAAAATGGTTCCGGGAAAACACGACAGATCATTATAAATCCATGGCATCTTATTGCACTCGCAATAGCCCTTGCACTATGCATTGTTTCCATACCCTTTTTAGAGCTTCGTCTTTTTACACTGAACAGGAAGATAGCATCTCTTGAAGGCAGCAGTGCCGGTATGAAAACTGAGATAGCCGACCTCAGATACCTTAGAGATAATCTTAAGCATATAGAAAAAAAGGATCTTCAGTTGAGTGAATATTTCGGTATGAGCACCAATTTTCCTGATCCGGAAGGGCTGCCAGGCAGGGGAGGCCTATCCGATGATTCAGGATACATGACGCTAACGAATAGCCTGTTATCTCTGCCTGATAATAATAGCCTTTCCTCTCATCTAACCAATCTTGATGAAAGATTTAAAAAATATTCGGAATTGATCAAGACCCGTGAGCAGATTCTTGAGGTCACCCCCAGTATACTTCCGGTTGAAAAAAAGGGCATATCGGTCTCATCAGGGTTTGGATGGCGTGAAAATCCATTTACAAAAACAAAAGAATTCCATGCTGCAATTGATATATCAGGGCATATCGGAACAAAGATATATGCCCCTGCCAGGGGCCTTGTTTTAAAAACAGGTCATGATAAAAGGATTGGCAAATTTATTGTAATCAGCCATACAGATCAAATAAAGACCATATACGGCCACCTTAGCGATATAAATGCGGAGGCAGGAAAAGAGGTAAAGCGCGGGGAGATGATCGGCCTTATGGGAAACAGCGGGCTCTCAACAGGCAGTCATCTGCACTATATGGTGATAAAAGAGGGAAGGGCGGTTAACCCCCTTGAGTATATCCTTGATATGAGCGATGGATTATGAACCTTATTTCACATGCAGGCAGGAAAAATATCATGCCCGCATCTCTTCTTATCTTCCTCTTAATAATCCTGTCAGCGCATTCTTCCAGTGCTGCATTACAACTGGATGAAGATGCTGTATTCTGCTGTTATTTTTTTATAAGCGGTGACAGCCCCTCTGATCAGGATATTGAGGAGTTGTGTTTTAACAGTGGCAGACCATCCTATACGGCCTACAAGCCTTCCGAGATGTTTTCAAAAAAAAGCCTGCTCTCTGAAAAAAAAAGGATAGAGAATAAGGTTAATGCCATTTCTAATGATCATGCTGTTATCTGGAATGTAAGGCTGGACTCTGTTGATACAGCCGGTATTAAACGATTTACAAGCCCTTCTAATATCAATGCCGTTATTCCAAGACCCACCCCTTATATAGGCGGTCGGATCTCTGAAAACGGTCCCAATTACATAAAAAAGAGCATAAAGGCCCTTATTGATGGGGCGCCATCAGTAAGGCATGGAAGAGGGGTTGAAATATCAATCACTCTGCGCCCTGTTAATGCCATACAAGAGTATGTAACCAGAAATATAGTTGAACAGAAGGTTACCTTACCTATCAGATATGTCATTTTTCAGCCAATAAAAGTCCAGATACTTGACGGAAACAGTATGAATAATCAGCCGAATAGATAAAATAGAACGATAAAATGGTAATGGGATTCTAATGCATTGATATAATTGGATATAAAAAAAGACATATTTTGCCTTTTTGGTATATATCTTGCTTTGTAGTGATACAGATATTTTTTTTTATTGATTATCGGGCGGAGGGTATTCTAATGGGAAATGTGCTAATGGGTGATCTTGATGGTATTACAGAAAGACTTGCCTTTGATACACATGAGATTGAACAGATAATAACAAGGTATAAGGCCAGGGTTGTCTCAGGGACAGATGACAATGACTATATGGAATTTGATGGCAGAATTTTTCCGGTAAAGGGGATAAAGAATAGAGAAGAGTTAAAACCCTACTTCATTGTACTGAAGACAGGGGTGGCATTTAATGCAAGCGACTATCAGATACTCTTTAACACAGAAGAGCTTCCAAACAGCCTGATTTCCGGCATTGATCCCTCAGGTAAAAAATATCTGTGCAGGCGTTATATGAATGGAAGCAGGATAATGGAGACAACTGTTCAAAATTATACCTCTTCCGGGAGCTCCCAGAATCTGACCATGGATGAGACTGAAAAACTCAAGGATGTTATAAATAAGTTGAAAAAGGGCGAGTTTTTTGAGTTACTTACCATGGAGTTTTCAGATAAGATAAAGGGTATTGCCAAGGAGCTGATCGATTTCAGAAAAGATATCCAGACAAGGATAGAGCCTGAAATAGTGGAAATAGCATCAAGGGATATACCTGAGGCAAGCAACCAGCTTGAAGGCATAAATGAGACCCTTGAAGAAAGCACCATGAAGATAATGGATATCAATGAGGCGCAGATGGAGGCCGCCAATACCCATTACAGGCTTCTTGAGCAGGTGTTAACAAAAAACAGTGATGGTGATGGGAATATTTGCATGGGTTTGAGCCTTGAGGAGGCCATAGAGACGATTCAGGAGCAGATCTCTTTCCTGAAAGAGATGGAGAACCGGTCACTTACCATGATGGAGCCATTAAGTTTCCAGGACCTTGTGGGACAGCGTATTCAGCGGATTATCAGGCTTGTCAGGTCAATGGAGGTAAAAATTGAGGAATTGATCGTTTCTTTTGGAATAAAATTAAAGAAATACAAGGAAGACCCCGAAATAACATATGAGGAATTGAATAAGGATGTTGATGAGTTTATGTATGAACTTAAAGGCCCGCAAAGGTCAGGGGAGGGGCTTGATCAAAAGGCCATTGATGATCTTCTGAACAATATGTAATTTAAATAAACAAAATAAGGCTGACTTTACGGCTTTTTTACAATATAATCTGGGACAATGGAGGAAACAATATGGGATTTGATACTTCGATCAAGGTATTAGTGGTTGATGACTTCGCAACAATGAGACGAATTGTTAAAGGTGTGCTCAAGCAACTCGGTTTTAACGATATAATCGAGGCTGAAGATGGCAATATGGCGCTCAAGGAGCTGCAGAAAGAAAAGATCGGCCTGATCGTTTCTGACTGGAATATGCCCAATATGACAGGGCTCGACCTCTTAAAGGCGGTAAGGGCAGATGAAAAACTCAAAAATACACCTTTCCTCATGGTAACAGCTGAAGGGCAGAAGGAAAATGTTGTGCAGGCTGTTCAGGCTGGTGTAAGTAATTACATAGTAAAGCCCTTTACCCCTGAAACCTTCAGCGCAAAACTGGAAAAGATATTCTAAGAGGGGAATTATTCTCCTCAAAAGGGGAAGAATATTCCCTTTTCAGGGCGAAAGAGATGACGTTCAGTCTATTTAATATTTTAAAGAAAATGGTTGTGAATATTTTTAACATGCTGAATATACAGAGTAAAATGCTCATGTGTAAATGCTGTGCATTATCGGTATATGATCCCCCGGTCTATGGCAAGCTTATTGCAAATAAGAAAGATAATGCAAATAAAAAGTGATCATACTACAGGGTATGATTTCTGTTTGATTGTCTAAACCGGTAAAGGAGTTAAAAAATGAGAATTGATGAAGGTCAGAGAATACTTATTGAACAGCAGGGCAAGCTAAATAAGAGCCAGAATAGTGAGACTGGCAGTTTTCAGCAGATTATGGAGCAGTTGACCTCCCGTCCTGAAACAGGAAGGGCATTACCCTTAAATATCAACCCGGTTCAGATAATAAACGGGCCAGCCGGAATTATACCCATGACCGGGCAATCAGATTCAAATGAAAAGGCAATGCTGCTGGATTCCCTGAAGGGTACACTTGATCTTATTGATTTTTATACCGGAAAGCTTGCAGATACATCTTTACCGGCTGAGGATCTCTCATCCCTTGTTGATCAGCTTGATGAGAAGCTCGCTGATATTAAAGGTATCTCATCCATGGAAGGCATACCTGATAAACTTAAGCCTGTAATCTCTGATATCGCTGTTACAATGGGCGCAGAGATAGAGCGTTTTCGCAGGGGCGATTACCTTTAGCTATAGAGGAAAACAGATAATAATATCGGCTGACTGACCTTTTCCGGTTTTAATTATTACTCCATCAGAGTGAAATACCTTTAATGTCAGCATGATATCTGTTTCATTCTCAGGGGCTGTGAGCCTGTCAGAGGAAAAATCTGTTTTCTGGATTATTTCACCTACCCTGCGAACAAGGTCATTCAGCCCTGAAACAATCGTAATTTCAAACAAACCATCTTTTATTAATGCCCTGATGTGAAGGGTTTTTCCCTTGACCCTCTCTATCTCTTCTATCACCCTTTGAAGAAGCCAGCCAAAGGCTAAAACAGAATCGTGAGGGAAGCTGTTTATATTAGGAGGCTCCTCTGACAGGTCAAGGGTTGTCTCCACGTTATGCTTGTAGTAGAGATTTGTATTTAGAAAAAAGAGCTCCTGCTCAAGATATTCATTGAAGTTTAAAAAACTTCTGTCCTCATGCATGATCCTGTTGGATGATGTCTTTATCATTGCATTCAGACGTTCCAGCTCTTCTTCAATACGCCTGAGCCTTGGCAGAATAGTGCTCTCTTTTCCATTGTGAGCCTCAGCCTCTTTTTTAAGCATATACTGAGTCATCTCAAGGTCAAGGCCGATATTCTGTAAAGGGCCGTTAATATTGTGTATCAGTCCGCCTGTTACCTTTCCAAGTGATGCAAGTTTATACAGTTCAATAAGGTTCTTAAAAGAGAGTTCCATAATTATTTCTCCTCCGGGCATTTTCGGTTTCTTATATCTACCCTCTGCTTCTGGAAAATCATTTTTATTATTGAATCATGGGCATCATCATTTATACAGACTATCCTGGTCCCATAAATAAATTTATCCCTCTTTTTAGTTGCCCTCAGTATCTCTGTAATCAGTTCTATATTATACTGAACAACAGCCGGCATTATCAGTTCCATTTTTAAGAGGGCACCCTCTTTAAAGTCCTCTTCTGAGACAAATTTCAACCCCGAGGCGCTGATTTCAATTATATTGTCCTGCCCTGCTGACTCACATGTGGGTCTGGATAATATCTGCTCAATAATATAGTCAAGCTTATGATTGAGGAGTTTGAGCGCCTGAAAAAGCTGTTCATCTTTTGAACCCTTTGGCGTTTCCTCAAGGAATGTGTCTATCGGGCTGGGTATGCCGCTCTGTTTAAACAGTGTGTTGCCCATGCCATTTTTCACCAGCTCTATCTCATCCTCTGAGAGTAGTTTCCACTTTACCGGGACTGTTATCTCAACCCTGAAATGATCGCGTTTGTTTATTTCTGGCATTCAACTGGCTCCTGATAATATTTTTATTGCACAGATATAAATTTTTCGAAGTATATTATATTTTTTAAATGAATGAAAAGTAAAAACAGATATGCCTGAAAAATGAATAAGAGAAAAATGGTTCAGGCGGGTTTTTAGATGGCAATACTGATTCTCTCCTGGTCAGAATATTCCCTGAATATACTGAGTGATGCATCCACAACATCCGGATCAAACTGTGTGCCTTTGTTCTGTATAAGCTCTTCAATACATTTATCAATTGGAAGCCCCTTTCTGTATGCCCTGTCTGAACTCATTGCATCAAAACTGTCAGCAACAATAAGAATTCTTGCTAAAAGCGGGGTCTCATCAGCTTTTAGATTATCTGGGTAACCCCTGCCATCCCATCTTTCATGGTGATTTCTTATTATGGCGAGTTCCTCATTATCCAGCATAAGGGGTGAAACAATGTTTACCCCTATTAAGGGATGTGTTTTTATCTTGTCATATTCAATATCTGTAAGTCTTGTCTTCTTGTTCAGGATGCTGTCATCTATGCCAATCTTTCCGATATCATGAAGAGGGCCGCATGTCCTGAGCCTGTGAAGATCATCATCAGCGCAGCCCATTATTTTTGCTATCTCTACAGCATAATTTGTTACACGCGAAGAGTGCTGACGGGTATATATATCTTTTGCCTCAATAGCCCCTACAAGGGACATCATCGATGCCATAAGGTTTTGCATGAGATTATCATACAGGGCCATGTTTTCTATGTTCAGGGCTGTTCTTTCGGCCATAAACCTGAGAATGAACTGGTCATCAGCATCAAAACCGCTATTCCCGGTTTTTTCTCCAAGTAAAAGAAGCCCGAAGGGTTCATTCCTTATATTGAAAGGGATGGATATATAGTTGCTGTTCGGAAGTTTACTGTCATGATCTGTATCAGGGGTCAGGCCAAAGCATCTTTCAAAAAGGCGTCTATTAATATTTTCCTCAATTTTTTCCATGCCTGTTGAGATACGTTTACCCGGCCCGCCATTATCAAGCCCCTTTTGTGAGAGCATGATATAACTGCTTGAATTGTCATTATCCCTGATTAGAAAGCATGCCTTTTTTGCCTGGCATATATCAATACTTTTATTGATGACAAACCTGTGCAGCTCTTCTGTTCTATTGATCCTTGAAAGTGAATCAACAATATCATACATGAGCGCCTGGGACCTGATTCTTTTCTGGAGTTCAATATTGAGCTTTTCCACCTCCTGTTTCTGTTCCAGCTCCTGATTGAGCCTCCAGTTGTTTTCCATGAGGATCTTAAGACGGCTTATCCTTTCCAGGATGATCTTGATATCCTGAAGACGAAAGGGTTTTACCAGAAAGTCGGATGCCCCGCTGCGCATTGCATCAATAACAGTCTCCATTGTGGGGTAACCGGTCATTATTATTACATTTGTCAACTGATGGGTTTCATGAATGCGCTTGAGTGTTTCAAGCCCGCCAATGCCCGGCATCATTAGATCCATGAATATGTAGTCAAAGTGCCCTCGATCGATCTCGGTGAGGGCCTTTTCACCCCTGTCCAGGATGGTGATGTTCTTGAAATTGAGATGTTCAAAGAACATGCCCAGTGTCTCACCGACCATTGGATCATCATCGACAATCATTACACGCATTGTGTTAAAATCCTGATCAGCTACTGGCCCATGCTGTTGAATAGTTTCGACTTGCACAGTTCGAATTCCTTTCCTGTCAAAAGACCTTTTTCTTTGAGGTCTGATATCCGTTCAAGATTGTCCAGTATTGAGCTCTTCCCATTAGACACTGTACTTGAGTAGTAAAAGGGCAGCATGCTGCCTGCAATTACCGGTCTGTCATCCTCATTATTCTCTTCGGATTTTACATTGTTTATATCAAGCAGTTTTTTCATCATATTCAGCTCCTCATAGGCATTTTTCAGATCATCTATGAGTTTTTTGTTTTCACGTATAAGCCTTATCTTTTCACGGGCATTATTGACAATAATCTTTATCTCTTCCAGCTTGAAAGGCTTGGTAATATAATCATATGCACCTTCCCTTATTGCCTGAACAGCGGTTTCAAGGGAGGCAAACCCGGTTATAAGCACAACAAGACAGTCAGGGTCAATCTTTCGGGTTTCGGTCAGGACCTCCAGTCCATTGGCCCCAGGCATCATAAGGTCGGTGATTATGAGATCAAACTTCTCATTTCTGCATAAATCTATTGCCTTTTTGCCATCATTACAAACAGTTACGACGTTTTCCTGGTCAAAAACGGTTTTCAGGGCAGATAGTAATGTCCTGTCATCATCTACAATTAGCAGTCTAAGTTTCATTCATATTTCTCTTATGCAGAAGTAATTAAGCGTTTTTTCTACACCTTTTCATCAAACAAGATGCCTGTCATCTCTTCAATCCTGGCTGCCAGATCAAGCAGTTCATCAGGGGGAATTTCCCTTATCACCTTTCCGGTCTCTTTTGATGTAACCTTTACGATTATTCTTCCGGTATTCTCATCTACCTTAATTTTCAGGTCCCTCTGTATCGACTGAACATAACTGTCCATGGTATCTGCAATGCGACCGATCTTATCACTCAGAGCCTCTATATATTGTTTGATTTCCCGTGGCTCCTTTTTGCTGTTATTCTCAGCGCTTAAGGGCCTGTTTTTTATATTTGCAGAGGAAGAGACAGGGGTTATACTATCAGTCTCTCTTCTTGACAGCTCTCTGGTTATGTTTTGAATAGCTTCCATTCAGGGTCCTTCCTGCTTAATATAAAAGGTGCATACACTCCATGTATACCCGCTCTGTATTTTTTATCGGCATGAATCGCTTAAGGCTTTAATGATAATATAATTTTTTTAAAGGGTAGTGGTTGATTCAGTTTCCTTCAATGGAATAAAGGCTAGAACCGCCCCCTTGCCTCGGAATTTTTCTGATGCAGACATGATATCAATATCATAATCCGAGCCTGATATATGAAAGCCTTTTATTGTATCTGCTATATCATTTTCTATCACATTTATTATCCTTTTCTCTATCTCCAAAGGGAAAAAACCGGATATATCTTTACCTACCTGAAAATATCTCTCATTTATTGCCAGGACCATTGCCTTGATATTTACCATTACTGTTGTCAGGTCGCAGCTTATGCCGATTACCGGGATGGGCAGGTCCTCCAGTATTGCCTGTGATATCTCAAGTGCCCTGTTCTGGATCTTCAGGTCTTTTGTCCTTTCGCTGATCATGGCCTCAAGATTCTCATTTATTCTTCTCAGCTCTTTATTCTGTTCAATAACTGTTTCCTGCAATATTCTATTTGTCCGGGCCAGTTTATACTGCTCAAAACACTGCCGTATCTCAAGCTTGAGATTCTGATCATTCCAGGGTTTAAGGAAAAACTTGTATATCTGCCCTTTGTTAACAGACTCAGTGATTGAATCTATATCCGTGTACCCTGTTAACAGCACCCTTATGATATTGGGATACTCATCCTTTACCTTTGCCAGAAAATCTATCCCGTTCATATCTGGCATCCTCTGGTCACAGATAACCAGCTGTATCTCATTGGATTTAAGTAATGTAATGCCATCTCTGCCGCTTGTTGCAGAAACTAACCTGTACCCCTCTTTTCTTAAGAGACGTTTCAGGGCATTCAGTATGTTTTCTTCATCATCCACAAGAAGGATGCTGTTTTCCTGTTCATCCATAGCAATACCCCTTATTAAGGATCTTCATGCGTGATTTCCATGTGATAATATGGCCTGCTAAAAGACAAAACAGGAAGAACCATATAAAATAAAGAAATTCCTGTTTCATGATATTCAGATAGATAGTGTCCATCCAAAGCTATCATTTTTGGGTTTCCATCCTCTGTAGCAGTGCTACTGCGGAGGACGGGCAAGCGGTCAGCTTCTTGTCCGCCATCTTGTCCCGTCATAGCTTTATGCGACGACGGAAGCCTTTTACGACGGCGGATCAGCAAAAGGCTTTCAAAATAAAGGGTTAGCTGACATCTGATCGCTGACTGCTGAAAGCCCCATCCAGAATTTGCCTCTTTCTGGATGGGCACTAGTTACACCTTTTGATCAAAGAGCACACCGGAAATCTCTTCCATCCTTGCTGCAAGCGCAAGCATCTCCTGTGAAGGGATCTCCCTTATCACCTTTCCGGTTTCCTCAGAAATGACTTTGACTGAAATATCGCCTGTATCGCTGTTGACCTGGATCTTGATGTCCTTTTGTATTGAGCGTACATAACTGTCCACCAGTTCGGTAATATGGGCAATCTTCTCATCAGTGGCTTTTTTTATCTCTTTAGATCGTTTTTCTGTATTTGCTCTATAGAAATTGATCTCACTTGCACTGGAATTGACCGGCTCAGAGGTTGTCATATGAGACGGTGCAGACAATCCCTGGTCAATTGAATGATCAACAGGTTTTATTGCTGAAAATGCCATTTTGTTTACCTCCATGTACTATCCCACGACATACCTGTCATGGGTTCCAGCCTTTACACCCTTATGGCAGCATCATGCTGCTACCTGATGTGAAAGCCTCCTTATTTCCTGGGGAACAGCGGCATTTACAGGGGACAGCTGTTCTTCCTGCTCCGGTCGTATTCCTTCCCAGCCGCTTTTTAGTTCACTTAGTATATTTATACATTCGTCAAAAATAGTAAGGTTCTTTTGAACGTCTGCAAGGATGATTCTATTGGTTAGATATGTATACAGCGAATCCAGGGTTTTTGCTATTGTTCCACCCTTATCTAAATTAAGATTTGCCTGTAATTCATTTATTATATCCAGAACCTTCTTTATTTTTTCACCTTTCTTCATGAAATCTTTATCTATTATATGATCTTTTGATTGTTGAAGGCAGAGAATCGATTTTTCATAACACATTATAACAAGTTCAAGTTTGCTTGCTGTTTCAATCGATGATCTTCTGTACTGCTTAAAAGCCTTTCCGTAATCCATTCAATCCTCCATTGGAATAATAAATAAATTAAAAGTTAATATCCATCACTAAAAAATATCTCATAGTAGATAGTAATATACTAAGACAGTGTGCTTAATTGGCTCGAAAGCCACTGGCTCTGCGATTGCAACTTTGAAAGTGCCAGCTCCATTACCACAAAACGGTTGATCATTGCTTCCATTTTCCTGTCCAGCCGTGCGTTAGCATTGTCTATGATTTCATCCTTATTGTCGATCTGGTCAGAAAGTGAATCAATTTTGTTCGCTACATATCCGTCAATTGAATCGGTTATATTATATAGCGCTCTTTCAAAAAGCTCTGCTACACCTGCTGTGAATTTAATATTTCCTACATTTCCAGTAGTTGACCCTGTGTAATTAATACTGAGACCGGCTATATTTGCTGCATTTTTATCTCCGGTAAGCGTTTGTCCTCTGCCTGTGGTAGCCTCTCCGTTTATTGTACCTGCAACATCCTGCCCATTATTTACCGTTACAGGTGAACCTGCCCAGAGTGATGAATC
>JAFGFM010000210.1 GCA_016931115.1 Deltaproteobacteria bacterium
GAAAGTTCAAAGCTGAAAGGGAAGACTAATACAGTGGCTAGATAAGGGAGCTGAAAGCTGAAAGTTCAAAGCTGAAAGGGAAGACTATACAGAGGCTAGATAAGGGAGCTGAAAGCTCAAGGCTCAAAGTTGAAAGGGAAAAAGAGCTGAAGCATTTTAGTCTGAAGACTGTTAGGGAAAGCGATAAAAAAGAAGCCAGAGGTCAGTTCGAAATGCAGGGAATCCCACAAGGGTGTATCACTGAACGATTAAGAGAAAAAAGAGAAAGGACTAGAGATCATTTGGCGGAAATGCCGAAACTGGCTTTTCCGCCAAATGCTAATCTTCAAAAAGGCTTTACTGTCCCGCAAGTTGCTGAAAAGCACGGCTGGCCTGAATCTCCGGGCTGGGGGTTTAAACTGGAAGATAAAAATGATGCCGCCAAATGCCATGAATTGCGGAGGGACGAAAACAGGCTAAAGGAGTTTACGCTGTAGCAGGCTGTTAGGAAAGAATGTTGCAGTCTTCTTCAAAGACTAGGACGTGATAAGATGGCAGATAGGTTTCTTATGGGTTGTTTCGTTCTATTGTTACTGACTGTATATCGCCCATTAAAACCGGTCCCTTGATTCTCTTACCGCTGTCAGGATATCTTTTGTTGAAGCCTTTGTATCTATTCCAGACACATCGAATGGTGATTTCTTGCTTTTTCTAAAAAGGATAGAAAATATTTCACCACCTCTTCTCTTGATAATAACCTCTTCGTTCCTGGCATTATTAAGGACATCTGCCAGGCGTTGCCTTGCCTCAGAATATGAATATACTTTCATGATTATTTACTCCAAAATTGTGATCCCTATCTCTTTTGCTATTTTCTGCATACCACGGTCCAGTGTTAATAAAGGGCTGTGAAGCTTTTCAGCACATGCCAGAAAATAGGCGTCATATGCATACAGGTTATATCTAATCGCAATACTCAATGCATATTTTATATCAGTTTGCCTTAAATCCACCGGTATTTGCTGAATAATCCCCCAGGCGGATTCAACTTCTTCCCTTTTCAGCCTGTTTTTTTTCATCATTGCTGTAAGGGCATTGCCTACTTCGAATGGTAACACATCAGGTGCTATCAACTCATGACCTTCTGTAATTTGTATAATTTTAGCCTTTTCCGGTTCGTTCAGGGCAACTGCAATAAATGTATTTGTATCTGCTATTATTTTCATGGGTACAATTGTACGTTTAAAAGACCTTGTTGTCAAACTGAACATTTACTTTTACTAACGGATAAAAGCAGGCTGTAGGCTGTTAGGAAAAACCTAAAAGCCTTTAGTCTAAACCGCTTCAGTCTATTCATCTCTTAAGCGCATCGCGCACCTTTACTGCAAGCTCTCTTTGCGAAAAAGGTTTCTGTATAAATTGGATACCTTTATCAAGCACCCCGTGATGCGCAATAACATTGGCTGTGTAGCCGGACATGAACAGCACCTTAAGTTCAAGATACTCTTTTTGCATAATCCCTGCCAGATCACGCCCGTTCATTCCGGGCATGACAACATCTGTAATCAGAAGGTCAATCACTCCAGGGTGTTCCTTGGCCATAGTGACTGCCATATCCGGGTTTACTGCCGCAAGGACATTGTAACCCAATCTTTCAAGCATTGATTTTGCAAGCAGTAGTATTGAGGGTTCATCCTCCACTACTATTACCGTTTCCCCGTTTGCCAATGGAATTTCTTTATTATCTGATTTTTCAACAGGAGCGACAGCTTCATCATGTCGGGGGAGATATATCCTGAATGTTGTGCCTTTCCCCGGTTCACTGTAAACATTTATAAAACCATTATTTTGTTTGACAATGCCATAGATCATGGCAAGCCCGAGCCCGGTTCCCTTACCAACTTCCTTGGTAGTAAAAAATGGTTCAAACAATTTATCAAGGACATCTCTGCTCATTCCGCATCCGTTATCACTTACTACCAGCATCACATATTCACCCGGAAAAAAACCAGGATGCCCTTCGCAATAATCATCATCAATACTAACCTTATCTGTTTCAATAGTAATCTTACCAACATCAGAAATAGCATCTCTTGAATTGACACATAAATTGGCAAGTATCTGATCAAGCTGTGACTGGTCCATTTTTACCGGCCAAATGCCTGAGCATGGTTTCCATAAAAGATCAATATCTTCACCAATAAGTCGGCGCAGCATCTTAAGCATGCCTTCGAGAGTTTCATTAAGATCAAGTATTTTTGGTTCAATAGTCTGCTTGCGGGCAAAGGCCAGCAATTGTTTTGTAATATCTGCTGAACGCATAGCAGCCTTCATGATCTCCCTTAGATATTCCTGCAAGAGGTCATCATGATCTATTGTATCAATAAGCAGTTCAGTATATCCTATGATTACACCCAGCATATTATTATAATCATGGGCAACACCCCCGGCCAGACGGCCCACAGATTCCATTTTTTGGGCCTGTAAAAGTTGAGACCTGAGCTTATCCTGTTCAACCTCATTTTTTTTCTTTTCAGAGATATCCTCCGCAGCAGCAAAAATACCAATAATTTCACCCCTGTCATTTCTGATTGGCGCAACAGACAGACTTACAGTAAAGAGAGCGCCGTCCTTCTTTATGTGTAAAAGTTCTTGGCCCGTAAAAGGCCCCTTTTCAAGAACGATTCGCCTCAGTCTGTGATATTCATTAATCCTGTCTTCAGGTATAATCGGCAGGGGTTTGCCTATTACCTCTTCTGCGCTCCATCCGAAAATCTTTTGAGCAGATATGTTCCAACTCATTACAATACCGCCAGTATCAGTTGAATAAAGCGCCACAGGCGAGCAGGAGATCATTGCACGCTGATACTCCTCGCTGTTTCTGAGCGCCTCTTCTGCCAATTTTCGATCGCTGATATCAACAATGGTTGTCATGAAATAGAGGGGATTGCCTTTAGCATCCCGTCGAATTGCAACGCTTACATCAGCCCAGAGAATCTTTCCGGTTTTATGAAGATACCTCTTTTCATAATGAGCTGAATCCTTATCTCCCGCAAGTAGCGGATCAATAATCTTTTCTATGGCCTCAATATCTTCAGGTGGTGTGACATCCTGCCATTTTATTTCATTTAATTCTTCTGTAGTATATCCCAAAAAATCAGCAAACGCCCTGTTTGTGTTCAATCTTCCGTCAGGCAGGGTGATTGATTTACCCACATTTGACGCCTCAAAGATATACCTGAATCTTTCCATGCTTTCCTGCAGGGCCATGGTTTTATGAGCGACCTGCCTTCTTAAGGTCCATGTCCACATGAAGGCAATCAAAACTATCCCAAGCAAAGGGATAATAACTATTGAACCATTACGAATTATAGATATGAACGATGCAGGCTCTTCTCTGTAAACGCCAAGCCATTTATCATATATTTTTCGATATTCTCCACTGCCCTCAAGTGATTTCAAACCTTCACTGAACCGTGCTAGAAGGGCTTTCTGACCGTTTGCCGCTGCAAAACAGTAATCAGCAATCAGTATAGCCTTTTTACCTGTAACAAGATTAGACCATTTATTTTTATCTATCAGGTAATGTGCTGAAACAAGAGAAACAAGGGCACAATCATATTTACCCTCTGACATTTCACGAAGAGCCTCTTCCTGATCATCAACTACAACTAACTGTTCTTCAAGTCCGTTTTCCACTGCAAAATCATGCAGGATATCGCCCTTTTCAACAATAATGCTTTTACCTCTGAGCGCGCTGATAGATTCAGGGGCCGGCTCTTCACCCTTTCTCACCACTGAGACATAATTACTGACAGTATGTGGCTGGGTAAAGTCATATTTCAGGTCACGGGCAGGTGAATAGAACATGCCCTGCAAAATATCTATCTTACCGTTTTCAAGGGCCTGAACCTGCTCAGACCATCTACCCAGTCTTATCTCTACATTAAGTCCCATTTCACGGGCAATAGCCCTTGTAATATCGACATTATACCCTACCGGGTTTCCTGTTTCATCCAGGTATTCATAAGGGGGATAGTTCAGATCACCGCCTACTATTATCGGTCGGTCTGAGGGTAGTTGCATAGAAGCAAACCACTTGGAATGTAGATGCCGATAAACACCGTTTGCCATTACAATAGCAAGCCCCTCATTCAGCAGGGCCAATGTTTCACGATCACCTTCATGTACAGCAAAACAGAAATCCTGCCTGAATCCCTCAATCGGCTTATCACTAACATGCAGGTCAGTAAAACCCGTTTTTTCAATCAGACGAATAGCCACCAGCCTTTGCATAACAACTGCGTCACAGTTTCCCTGGGTCAGCTCTTTAAGGGCAATTTCAAAGCTTGGAACAGTATGGATATCAATGCCTCGATCCTGCCGAAGCAGGAATTCTTCTGCATTATCACCTTTCATTACAAGAACTTTTCGCCCTGTGAGATCGGCAATATCACTGATCCCTGTCTCTTTATTCCTTATGACAATAGCCCCATGAAGGGTCATATAAGGAATGGTGAAATCAAATATTTGTTCCCTTTCAGGCGTGCGCCCGACAATAGGCAGTGCCTGGACTTCACCCTTCTCAAGCAATCCTCTCACTTCAGCCCATGTGCCTGTTCGAAATGTTACATCCCTGCCCATTGCATCCATGGCAGCACGCATTAGCTCAATTGAGAAGCCTCCTGCCTCGCCTTGATGATCGACAATACTGAATGGTGGGTAATCGATTTCCGCTGCAGACAGTATAACCCCTGCTTTTTCAAAAGACATTTCTTCTGCAAAGATAGCGGAAAAACTGTACAGAACAAAAAAAACCAGAAAAAAACCTGCTTTTATGAAATCCAAAGCCTTTAATTTTATCCCGTGACATTTACACATCAAAAATTTATCACCTTGTCTTGTTTTGCTTCAGAGTATCTTTTATGAAAAGTGGTGTCAATGAACTAGCTTAAAGGTACTTGTTATAATATCTCGTCCCCCGGTCTCCCTTTTTTATTATTCTGGACAACAGCATTTATCCCATTCATTTATCTTATTCACTCTCCAGGATTTCTCTGATCTTTCTGGATAAGTCATCAAGTCCGAAAGGTTTCTGGATAAAACCATTGCACCCTCTTTTCAATATCGAGGTAGCCTGCCCGTTAAGGCTGTAACCGCTTGAAAGAAGTACCTTTACACCGGGTTCTATCTTCTTCAGTTCATCATAGGCTGTTCCACCACCCATATTGGGCATAATCATATCCAGAATAACCAGATCAATATTTTTTATATTATTTTTATATGTTTCCAGGGCTTCTATTCCGGTTTTTGCACAAAAAACACGATACCCCAGTTTTTTCAGCATCTGTGTGCCAATATTAATTATCATCTCTTCGTCATCTACAAGCAGTATGGTTTCATTGCCCTTTAACACATGAAATGATGGTTCCTTTTCTTTAATTAAAACCGCATTTGAAGCAGGCAAATATATATTAAATGTAGAGCCCTCTCCCTTTTCACTGTAGACATTAATAATGCCGGAATGATTTTTGATAATTCCATAGACCGTGGCAAGGCCAAGTCCGGTGCCTCTACCCATCTTTTTTGTTGTGAAAAACGGGTCAAAAATCCTCTTTTGTGTAGCCGCGTCCATTCCAATGCCTGTGTCTGTAACAGAGATTTTCACATAATTTCCAGGCGCCACATAAAAAGGTTTCACATAATTATCATCAAGAATAATATTTTTTGTCTCAAGATAAAGCTCGCCGCCGTGAGGCATGGACTGCCAGGCATTGACATACAGGTTTAACAAGACCTGATTCATTTGTCCCTGGTCAATTTCAACTGTCCAGATATCTTCCTGCCATTTCGTATGAATTGTGATCTCTTTCTTTGTCTGCCCAAACATATCCGAGCTTTTTTTCACCAGCTCATTCATGTCAGTAGGCTTTACCTCATACTTGCCGCCCCTGGCAAAACCAAGCATCTGTTTAGTCAAGTCCGAGGCATTCTGGACATATTGCTCTATATTTTTCAGTCTAGCGTAATGGGGATGATCAGGTTCCATTTCAAGGAGCATTAATGCTGTGTTACCAATGATACCCATTAATATATTATTGTAATCGTGCGCCAGACCGCCTGCTAGAGTGCCAATAGCCTCTAATTTCTGCACCTGTGCAAGTTTTTCCCTGAGACGAACTGTTTCAGTTATATCCTGATTTACACCATAGGCCCTGATTGTTCTGCCGTTTTCGTCCTTTTGGATAAAAAACCGGATCGCAATGTACCCGACATTGCCATCAGCGTAGATTATTCTTTGTTCGAATTGACGGTTATAGTTGGGGTCATTTGTTTCGCTTGCTTTCCTTCCTTCTTCCGTGAGAAAAGCAATGTCATCCGGATGGATAAATCGCCTATTATATTCGCCTGATGTCATTACATACCCACCAACCTCCTCCGCTGTGGTGCGAAATATTTTGTAGAAATAATCATTAAAGGTAAAAAGATCACTGGCAGGATCGTATTCCCACGGCCCTAAGTGTGCTATCTCAAGGGCATTAGAGAGTTGGGATTGCAACTCCTTCTGTTTTATCTCCGCCTGTCTGCGGGCGGTTATGTTCCGTGTAATCTCTGTAAATCCTGTTACATTTCCCCCTTCCCGAACAGGACAGAACAGGGTTTCAAGATATTGATTTCTCTCTTTGTCAAAAAATTCTGCTAAGAATTTCTCTCCATTTAAAGCCCTGTCCTGCAGAGAACTCCAATATTTTATCACTTCAAGATTTCCAGACATCTTATGTGGCTGCATACCGGGTTTAATTTCAGTACCTAATAACGCCTCACCTATTTCCTTATATCTTTCATTAAATGCCTGGGGTATTGAATTTTGGTCACATATTACAATAAAATCATCGGTATTATGCATCAGGGCATTGTAGTATTTTTCAGTCTGTTTTAACTCACTTATCTCTTTAAGAAGTTTTCTTTCTGCTTCCTCCTGGGTTTTAAGGAGTTTTTCTAATTCTTTGATTTTTTGTTCCAGTTCTTCACTGGTAGGTTTGCAATCCATTATAAAAGCCTCAAAAACATGATTAACAGGTTCCGCTATCAGCCTGTGATTGGCTAATGAGATGAGCCACTAATGAACTGAAGATAACATACTGTTTAAAAATATCAATGAATTGTATAATTTTTTTTAAAAAACCCTGCCGCCTGTTGCCCTCCCTTCAGACAGCCATTTTTTCATGGTTTCGGCCAGGAGGCTTGGGGAGACAGGCTTTGTAAGGTAGTCATCTACACCCGCTTCAAGACATTTTTCCTTGTCATCAGGCACTGAATAGGCAGTAAGGGCTATAATGGGAATGTGTGAAGATGACCCCTGCCTTCTATCTTCTGACTTCTGACTACTGCTTTCTCTCTCCCTCTTCCTGATTATCCTTGTTGCCTCAAGCCCGTCCATTTCAGGCATCTGCATATCCATTAGCACGATGTCAAACGGCTCTCTCTCAAGCGCATCAAGCGCTTCATGCCCGTTTGATACGGCATGAGCTGAAAACCCCAGCTTTTTAAGTATAAGCATGACCAGCTGCTGACTCCCGGGGTTGTCTTCAGCCAGAAGTACACGCGCGCTGATGCTGGTATAGTCAGGAAAGGGTTTTTCTGGAGCTTCTGTCTGAACCTCCACCGAATCAGGCTTGAATTGCATAATCCTGTTTCGCCCGCCTTCCTTTGCCTGATAAAGGGCTGCGTCCGCTGCCTTTAACAGAAGGTGACTTTCCGCTGGTTTATAATTCTCTCCATATGTCGCAGTACCGACACTGAGTGTTACAATAGGGAAGGTTTTTGATTTCTCATGTGGAATAGAAAGTGCCTCCACTGCTGCTTTAAATCTTCTGGAGGTGGTTAATGCCCCGGCAGAGGAGGTACCCGGCAACACTGCTATGAATTCCTCTCCTCCATACCTTGCAACAAGGTCTGCAGACCTTGAAATCTGTGATAGGATGGCGCGCGCCACACGTCTCAGGCATTCATCTCCTGCCCCATGTCCGTAATAGTCATTATAGAGTTTAAAGTGGTCAATATCCATCATCATTATTGAAAGCAGTTTTGATTCCCTGTGTGCATAACCCCAGGCCCTTGCAAAGTAGTCATCAAAAAACCGCCTGTTTGGCATGTCAGTTAGACTATCAACCATTGAAAGGCGCTCAAGCATATTCGTCTTGATCTTAAGGCTCATATGATTCCGCACCCTTGCCCTTACAATGGCAGGTCTTATGGGTTTGGTAATGAAATCCACCGCCCCGAGATTCAGCCCCTTTTCCTCATCAGCATCCTCATTCATGGCAGTAATAAAGATAACCGGGATACCCCTTGTCCGGTCATTCTCCTGAAGTCTCCGGCATACCTCGTATCCATCAACGTCAGGCATTCGAATATCCAGAAGTATCAGGCCGGGCTGAGGATCACTTTCCGCGATTTCAAGGGCCTTGATACCCCCTGTAGCCACCTTGATGTTATAGTCATCCCTGAAGAGGTTTGACAGGGTTTGAATTATTAATGGCTGATCATCAACTATAAGTAATGTTGACCTGTGAGCCTGTCCCCTTTCAATATCGAGCTTATTCACTTTTTATCTCTCCCAGTATACTTACAATCAATTTTTCTGCGTTGCCCATATCATAATTCTCCACAAGCCTTCGAAGCGCATCTGCCGCCTCAGTGTTCACCCTGTTGCCCACATAGCGAACAGCCCTGTTCAGCAGGTTATCCTCTGCTATCTCGCTGTTGCGAAGCAGGACAAGCAGCTCGTTCAATATTTCCAGACCTTCAGGCTCATTTATTTCTTCTTCATTCCCTTTATCAGGTTCTGCTGATATATTCATTTCTATCTGTTCAAGGGCCGAAAATATTGCCTGTCTCAGATTTTCAGCTATATCCCGGGTTGGTCTCGCTCCTGACTTGCAGATCTTATCAATCTTTTCAGCGATCATTGCCACCCGTGTCGCACCAACTGTACCGGCTATCCCTTTTAATGCATGGGCAAACTGCTGTATCTCGGCAAGTTTCAGGGTTGGCATATTATCGGCCATAGATATAAAATTCTCTGACAATTGCCTGTCAAAACCCCTGAGAAGCTTCCTGTAAAAGATGGGGTCTCCCTGAGAAGCGGATTTCCCCTGCTTCAGGTCAAAATCATCCATAACGGGAAAAGGTCCATTTGATACAGGGGCACTGGAATACTTGTCACCTGCATCTGCATTACTCTCAAGAAAATCACCCATTACTTTGTAAAGTTCCTGTTCATCAATGGGTTTAGAGAGATGAATGTCCACACCGGCTGATGCTGCCCTGTCACGGTCCCCCTCCATCACTGCGGCTGTTAATGCAATTATCGGGATATGAAAAATTGAAGCAGGTGATATAGAGGGATTTTCCCGAATAGCCATTTCGCGTTCCATTTTTCTGATCCTTTTTGTGGCCTCAAACCCGTCCATCTCAGGCATCTGAAGGTCCATTAAGATCAAATCGACAGGTTTATGTCCAAAGAGTTCAATGGCTTCAAGCCCGTTTTTGGCTGTGATTATGTCAGCACCGGTTTTTTCTATAAATTTTGTTGCTACCAGCTGGTTCAGGTCATTATCCTCAACTAAGAGAACAGTATAACCGGCAAATGATGGGATGCCATAGACTTTAGCATGCCGACTGACAGAGGATTTATACCCTACTGATACCTCAATAATCGCATTATAAAGATCCGAGGCAGTAAAAGGCTTGCTTAAAAATCCCTGGAAAATGACCTCCTTATCCGGCAGTTCATCCCTGTCATAGGCGCTTATAATAAATACGGGGGTCTCAGGCCCTTTAAGATCTCCGCTTTCATGCAACTCCCTGATACGCCTGATGGCAGAGATCCCATCAAGCTCACCGGGCATCTTCCAGTCCATAAGAATAAAATCGTATGGTTTATTTTTTTTATGTGCCTGTATGATACATTCCACTGCCTCGGTGCCGCTTGATGCCTCATCAATTAGGCCATGCCAGCTGGTTATAATGCTACGAAGTACAGATCTCGCTGTTTCCTGATCATCCACTACAAGAAAAGACATGTTATCATCCAGCATTTTAGGACGATCCGCGACCCCTGTATCCTCTGAAGCAACTAACATCTCAATCTCAAAGAAAAACCTGCTGCCCTTACCCGGAACAGATGTTACCTCAAGCTTCCCTCCCATAAGTTCCACCAGCCGTCTGCTTATAACAAGCCCCAGACCTGTGCCGCCGTACCTGCGCGTAGTGGATGTGTCTGCCTGTGAAAAGGGCATAAATAATTTTGTGAGCACCTCTTCCTTAATGCCGATACCGCTGTCCTCCACAGAAAAGCAAACCCGGCAGGAATCCCGATTCTCGTCTTCTTGAGACCTGAGACTTGAGACCTGA
>JAFGFM010000030.1 GCA_016931115.1 Deltaproteobacteria bacterium
ATTCACAATTCACCATTCACAATTCACCATTCACAATTCACCATTCACAATTCACCATTCACAATTCACCATTCACAATTCACCATTTACCATTTACCATTTACCATTAAAAGAGAGTATGATGCCGGATATTTATTTTTTATAAAAATTAATGACGTGGGAATTTTTTAGCCCCCTGCTACGTATATACAGGTAAAGGACGGTTAATATGAAAGAAGCCAGCACTGCGGAAAATACCGCGAAACATGTCAGGAATGTTACAGATGATTTCAATGGATTCTACCAGCAGTATGCGGGGGCCGTTTACCGGACCGCATTGCGGGTAACCGGAAATCGGTCTGATGCCGAGGATGTTCTTCAAAATGTTTTTATTCGTTTTCTGAACCGCAAGGTGATACTTGATCCCCGACAATCCCCTAAAAGTTATATGCAGCGGTCAGCCGTTAACGCCTCTATTGATCTGCTGCGTAGAAGGGCTACCAGGCCGTTACCTGAACTGGAAGAAAAAAAAGACACTCATAATATGGATAGCTCCCCATTTCTAAAGGAACTGCTGCATAAGGCACTGGCGAAGCTCCCTTCACACGATGCAGAGATTTTTGTGCTTTGTTACCTTGAAGGCTATACCTATGAAGAGCTGGCAGATCAGTTTGGGACCGAGCGGGGAACAATTGCAAGCAGGCTTCACCGTATTAAGGACGCCCTGAAAAAAGATTTAAACATATAAAGGAGACCATACCATGACAGACAAAAATATAGATGATTTGTTAAAGGAAATCCGCGATGAGAAGGTTTCTGAGGAGGAGGTTATTGACGCCACTAACCGTGTATTCAAACGGCTTACCGGCACCAACTCAGGGTCTTGCGCCGAGATACGGTCTCAACTCAGGGATTATGCCGATAATAATATCATGGAATCAAGGCGCATGCTGATTGACGATCATCTCAGCCGCTGCGTCGAATGCCGTCATGCCTTTAACGAACTAAGGGGCAATAAAAAGGTAATAGTAATACCGGGAAAAAGAACATTCGGATTTACCGGATGGATGCGATGGACTGCTGCCGCCGCAGTAATCCTGGTGGCAATCTATATGGGACGGGGCCATTTAGACTCATGGCTTTCACCTTCTAAAGCGAGCGCCAGCATTGTATCTCTTTCTGGAGAGCTTTACCGGCTTCCCCATGAACGCCTGCCTGTCGGCAGTATCATAAAGGAGGGTGATCTTATTCGAACCGCAAGGGGGGGACGTGCTATCATGACATTAAATGATGGCTCACGGATTGAATTGAACGAGCGTACTGAGCTTGCCATACAGAGTGCATGGAGCGGCGACAGCATACGTCTCAACCGGGGTGATATCATGGTTCAGGCTGCCAGACAGCAACATGGAAGCCTTCGTGTAATAACAGATGATTCGGTTGTATCTGTAAAGGGTACAATATTTTCCGTGTCCAGCGGTACAGCAGGATCACTTGTTTCTGTGGTGGAGGGCTCTGTTAAAGTCTCTCAGCCTGGTTTTAATGAGGTTTTAACCGTTGGACAGCAGGCCTCAACAGGCCATGCCCTTAAGAAGGTAGCCCTTAATGAGGCCATTTCGTGGAGCCAGAATGCAGAAAAATATTACAGCCTGCTTAATGAGTTTATTAATATAGGAAAGGATATCACCGAACTTCCAGGGCCTGCCCCGCGTATGGAAACAGGTTTGTTATCCTGTATCCCTCAGGGCACAAGGGGATATATTGCTGTTCCCAATCTGGACAACAGGATTAAACAGACCCTTGACCTGTTTGAACAGTATTCCATTAAAAACAGGCTGTTCCAGGAGTGGTGGAGCTCAGACAAAGGACAAAAGGCAAAAAATATACTTGAACATGTTCAGGTTTTTACACAGCTTCTTGGTGAAGAGATTGTTCTTCTGTTAATAGATGATCCTGCTGACGAAGGTGGTATTGTGCCCCTCCTGATGGCCCGGATCCAGCCTGGCAGAGATAGTGATCTGTTAAAGATTTTAGATGATGATTTTAAAAATAATACTGAGGCGCCATATGAGATTATTGATGATCTCTTGCTGATTTCAGGAAATGAGGCACAGCTGGCAAGTATTGTTCCTCTGCTAAAGAGCGGGGCTTCATCTCCTTTTGCCAAGGAAATTGATAAATACTACCAAAGCGGGGTGAGTTGCCTGGCAGGGTTTGACCTGGGTGCACTCACTGCCAGATTCAAACAGAGCCTGCCAAGTCGAGTAACAGGTCTCTCAAATGTGAAATATCTCTTCTTTGAGCTTGGACAGGAGAGTGGTGAAGATGCAACAAAGGCAACTTTATCATTCCAGGGGCATAGAAGTGGCATATTATCATGGCTCGCCCCCCCTGCCTCTACCGGATCCCTTGAATATATCTCCTCTGAGGCCCCCATTGTTATTTCTACATCTACAAGAGCCCCACGTGAGGCCTTTGACGAATTGCTTGATATCGCAGGACAAAATCTGGATTTCATGACAGGGCTTGAGGAGTTCGAGACGCAGACAGGAATCAGTGTGGGTGATGACATTGCTTCATCCCTTGGCACCGATTTTACTCTGGCGGTTGAGCGGCTGTCAGTGCCTGTACCGGGATGTGTTGGGATATTTGAAGTAATCAACCCTGACACACTGGATATAACGGTTCTAAACCTGGTCGAGGCATTTAATAATTTACTTCCGCCCGATAAGGCTAATTCAACACTGGTGTTTACACAGGAGATAATTAACCGAAGAACCTGGAACTCTCTCAAAAACAGTGCCTTGCGATTTACACTTTACTGGACATATGACCGCGGATACATGATTGTCTCCACGGACATGGCCCTGGCTGACCGTGCTATTGACATTCGCGATTCAGGCATGCAACTGATACGTTCCTCTGAATTTCAGCAATACTTTCCGGTCAGTGCAGGCCTGCACAATTCGGGCCTTTTCTGGTTCAACAGAAACGAGGTGCTGGCTGAAATAGCCTCCCTGTTTCAGGATTCCGGGATTACACAG
>JAFGFM010000211.1 GCA_016931115.1 Deltaproteobacteria bacterium
AAGCAGGTCTTTGCAGTACCAGCAGGTAGTATTCATCCGGCCCGTTCCTGAGTATCAATGATTGGTTATCCACTTTGATCCAGTGGTTATCTGCTTCACTTAATGTAAAAGTGTCACGCCGGGCTATAACATCAGGCGCAGGTTCAAAGTCAAAATCTTCGCTTTCTTTAAATTCAGTAAAACTCGGCGCCCTGCCGCCACCTATTCGCAGGTCCTGTATCTCTGTCACCTCTTCAAGTTTATCATTTAAATTATATTTTTCCGGGAGTACAATTTGCATTGAAGCACAAGCTGAAACCAGTAAGAAACTTATGAAAAGACCTGTTCTACTAAAATTTATTCTCATTTCCCCGCTCCTTTTATTCATTATGATTTTTAATATCCCGTCAACTTACAGCAGGCATAAAAGCAATATTATGGACCTGGATGATTGAAACAGGAAAAACACCGCATAGCTTTCAATTTGATTTTAATAAGAGTCCTCATTTTGATGGCAGGAGTATATGGCGTTTGGAGTTGCATGTCAATGGAAAATCACCCAACTAAATTGTATTGCTATTAATATATCGCAATGGAGATTTGCCCTGATTCAATGTCCAATTTTGAAAATTGAAAAATCTTGACAATGGTACCTTTTCGTGTCAATTTATCACACATAATTGCGAAAGAATATTTATCAACAGGGAAAGTTGACTTGTCTAAACTTACCCTTAAAAAAATTAAAGATATGGGAAGTATTTAGTAGGCACTTGCTTTTCGGTATAGTGATATAGATTGTTTTCTCCCATTTCTTTTTATTAAGAAGGACTGCGGTCAGGCAATTTGTACATAAAACCGAAGTTGACTAAAACGGCCAGTGCCCTCAAACAAATCAACATTTAAAAAAAAGGGGAAACGAGATGAAATCACTATTAATGACATTGATGATGCTGACACTATCTTCAGCCGTATTCGCCGCAGATATAGACGGGAAATGGAGTGGGTTACGGCAAGGGCTTGGAACATTGATCTTTGAGTTCAAGGTTGATGGCAAAAAACTTTACGGCTCAGACCTGAGCGCAGGGGATAAAAAGACAGAGTTACAAAAAGGAAAGATTAAGGGTGATGAAATAAGTTTTGAAGTGCCTGTGACCATGGGCGATATGAAAATGAGCGTGGTATATAAGGGAAAGATATTAAACGATAATGAGATTGAATTAACCTACAAAACAAGGAACAGGGGGGCGAGAAACCCGGGTTTTGGCGAAGGCGGCGGAGCAGGTTATAACACTGGCTTTGGCGGCGGCCTTGGCGGCTTTGGCGGCGTTTCAGAAGAGAGCACAAAATTTATTATAAAGCGTGTTGAAAAATACTAAAAATAAATTACAGGGATTTGTATTCAATATATCTTAACATATCATCAGCCGGGTCTTTATAATCCCTATACAAAAGAGACCCGGCCTTTTCTTTAGTTTTTAAATCTTCCTGAATATCGAAAAAAAATAAAAAAAAGGTTTGTGTTTTTTTTTAATTTGATTATTATAGTTTTTCGTTAATATTTTACAGGCAATACAAACTTAAAGGAAACAGGCAGAAATAGGAGAGCTAATATGATTAAACGTATTTTATGGGCAACAGCGCTTATTGCATTTGTAGGCAGTGGAACAGCCTTTGCGCAGGATAAACCAAGTGAAGTCCATGGCAAGGTATCAAAAACCATCGCTACCGAATCAAACGCGCAGCAAAAAGCAGATGATTGGGGTTGGGATAAGCAGGGAATGATGATAGAAGTAAGAGACCTGAAGTACAGGGTCACATGGAAGCAGTATCGCCAGAAAAAATACAAGGTCTATAATGAGGGCGTAAAAGAGTCTATTAAAAACCTTCAGTTCAGTAAGGATGAGATAAACAAGCTCCGTGAACAGATTGACCCATATCTTGAAGATGTGGTTGATCGCCTTGAGGCCTTTATTAAAAAAGACCTCCCGTTTCAACCTGAAGAGAGACAGAGGCGCATAGATGCCCTTAGAAAAATACTGAATAACTACAATATGCAGCCAAGTGAAAAACTCAATTACATTGTCACCAATGGCCTTAAGATCGAGGCTGATTATGGCAAGATGATTGAGCATCAGGAGGATGTCGGGCTGAATCTTAATGGGGTTGATACCAGGGTTAACATTATGAGGATCGGCAGGATATCCATGTATTATATGTCAATGGACCGCAAACAGATCGGCATGTATAATCGCACGACTGCCAAATGGGAGCCTGTCCCTGATGATCAGTTAAAAGAATTCAAGAGGGCCTTTGATATGGCACTGGGTAAAAGGGCCGCCGAAATCGTCGAACTTCCTTTAGGAGCAATATAGAATGGCTAAAAATAATATAAAATATACAATATTATTATCAGTAATTATCCTGTTTTTTACAGCAGGGCAGCTCTTCGCTCAGTCAGAAGGGTGGAAAAAGATAGCTGATAACGTAAACAAGGACCAGGATCAGGCCCTGTTAGATACTGCGGAGATGGAGCAGTATGTTAAGATGGACAAGGCCGCACTTGAAAAAGAGCTTGCAAATCTCAAGTCTCAGGATGCGAAAGAGCAGGCAGAATACACCAGGCTTGAAAAAGAGTATGAAGCACTTCGTGCCCAGGAGGCCCAGCTAAAAAAGGATCTTGAAAATGAGAGGGAAGAGATCCAGGCTATAGAAGATGCTGTAAGGGCAATTGGAAAGGATGCAATAAGCATCTCCCGCGATAACCCTATCACGGCAGAATTCCCTGAAAGAAAAGAGGTGCTCGAGGGTATTACACAGTCCACCAAGTTTCCCGGTATGAACTGGATAAAGGCCCTTATCGAGTTTTATTTCTCTGAAATAGAGGAATCAGGCAGGGTTGTAAGGCGTGAAGGTAAATTTATTGGCCCGAATGGAGAAGAGACATCAGGCGAAATCTTAAGGATTGGTAAGACCACCACATATTATAAATTAAGTGACGGCACTGTCGGTTTTTTAGAGCCAGAAGCTGACGGTACGACCCTGAAAGCTGTACAGGGTAAGACACCGGGCAGTATGATTTCAAATATCAAGAATTTCTTTGATAAGTCATCTGATATAACTTCAATAGATATATCCAGTGGAGCTGCTTTTGTAAACTTTCGCGATGAAAAATCATTTGCTGACTGGCTTGAACAGGGCGGCGCGATCATGTATGTGCTGCTTGCTTTAGGCATATTTGCAGCCCTTATAGCTCTTGAGCGCCTGGTTGTTCTTGGCACAAAATCAAAGGCATCTGAAAAGACAATGGATCATATAAAGAGCATGGCAGAAAAGGGTAACTGGAAAGAGGCAAAGGACTTCTGTTCGTCAAAAAGCCGTATACCCACATGCCAGATGCTGGACAGTGCACTTGAGCATGTAGGCTACAGCCAGGATGTACTTGAAAATGCACTGCAGGAATCAATTCTAAAGCAGTCACCCAAACTTGAAAGGTTCTTGCCAACCCTTGCGCTGCTCGCTACAATAGCGCCTCTGCTTGGTCTGTTAGGTACTGTTTCCGGTATGATTCAGACCTTTGAAGTCCTTACAGAGGTGGGCTCAGGCGACCCTGCAATGCTGGCAGGCGGTATATCTGTTGCCCTTCTAACAACATATTTTGGTCTTAGCCTGGCTATCCCGATAATGTTTGTGCACCATTTACTGAAGGCCAAGGTTGAAAAGATCCTTGTTGATATGGAAGAAAAAGGGACTGCCTTTATAATCACCCTTCTCAAACAGGGTTCTAAATAATAGGAGGCCCACGTGTTCAGCGATTTGATATATGATTCCCTAGACCAGATCAGGGTTGGGGGGTGGGTTATGTTCCCCCTGATAGTAACCTGCTTATGGATGTGGTATCTGATCGTTAAAAAGGCGATTGATATGTATATATATACCAGGGGATGGCGACCTGTACAGGAATGTATCAATAATGCAGGCAAGGCGGATTTTAAGTGCGCTGCATGGCAGAAAAATATAATGGATGGTTTCATTAAGGAACGAACCGGTAGGAAAGACCTGAATACTGAAATACTGGATAGCCTCAGGACAGGTCAGCTGACGTTTGTTCAGCAGAATATCGGCCTTATCTCTTTACTTGCCACAATAGCGCCCCTACTTGGGTTACTTGGTACAGTTAGCGGTATGATAACAACCTTTTCAGTTATTGCAGAATTCGGAACTGGAAATGCAAAGGCGTTGGCAGGGGGTATTTCAGAGGCATTATTGACAACACAGACCGGGCTTGTAATTGCTGTGCCGGGGCTTTTTATCTGTACATTTATTGCCCGCAGGGCAACTGATCTGTTACAGAGAATGCAGCGGTTTTGCCTTATGATCTCACAGTCAACGCTGATTAACAATTGATATAGCAGGAGGGTCACCCTATGGGAAGATTATCTTTAGGGCGTAAAAAAAGTGATGATTCGGTAGATATAAATATGTCGCCTATGGTTGATATGACATTTTTATTATTAATATTTTTCCTGGTTACCACCACCTTTGTAAAGGAGTCAGGCGTTGAGGTCAATAGGCCTATTGCATCAACAACTGAGTCTAAAGAAAATACCAATATTGTTATTGGTGTAACAAAGGAGGGCATGATCTATATAGAAAATCAGATCATTGATGTCAGGTCTGTCAGGTCCAGGATGGAGCGTTTCAAGAGTGAAATGCCTGAGGGTAATGTGGTAATAACCGCTGACAAGGACAGCCTCTTTGGAGTTGCAATAGATGTCCTAGATCAGGTAAGACTTGCAGGAATAAAAAATGTTGTAGTAGCTGCAACGAAAGAGTAATGATTATGGCTAGTTATCAGAAAACAATGGCTAATTTTTCTCTTAGTCTTTTGGCTGGTATAGCAATTACAGTATTACTTTTTGTCTTTCAGCCGCTTTTGACTAAGTTTGCAAATCTTAGTAAAACAAAAGAGAGGGGACATGCTGTAGTTATCCAGCAGTACAAACCGCCACCGCCTCCTGAGCTTCAAGAAGAAGAGAGGATAGAGGAAAAACAAAAGACTACTCAGAATCAGAAGGAACAGCAGATGCAAAGGATGCAGAGGCCAAAGATAGATATGGCCATGTCTGGTTTGACTAGTGGTCTGGGTGGTACCATAGAGATAGGCAATGTTCTTAACAAGGATTTCAAGGTTTCCGATTCTCTGTTTGTATCCGCTTTCAAGCTGAGTGAGGTTGATGAGCCGCCAAGGCTTACAAAGTCATTGCCTCCAAGGTATCCCTTTGAGGCAAAACAGAAGGGTATTTCAGGAAAGGTTAAATTAAGGTTTGTTGTTGACAGTAACGGTGTTGCACGCGAACCACAGGTGGTTAGCGCTGAGCCAAAGGGTATTTTTGAGGAGGCAGCGCTTGAGGCAGTGGTGAAATATAAATTCAAACCAGCTAAAAAGGGCGGGAAGGCTGTGGATTGTATTGTTCTGCTGCCTATTAGTTTTGACCTTAGTGAATAATAACTTTTAAAACAGAATGATATAATTATGGCAAAAAAATATTATACGATATTGTTATCTGTTGTTGTAGCCGGTTTCCTTGCTCTCTCTTTCCCTGCGGTTGGACAGGATCAAAAGGGGTCTGAAGAGGATCAGCAATCTGCAGTGGATGAAGAAAAGGATAGAATGTCAAAAGAGGCCCAGACCGCAATGGTGGAGGCCCAGAGGGCATTTGAAAAAAAAGACTTTGCCACTGCAAAGAAATTTCTTATTGATTATCTGGCTACAAAACCTGCGGATGTCCCCCCTGAGGTTTACCTCATGCTCGGTTTTTACTGGTATAATGAGAGTAAGTTTGATGAGGCCATAAAGGTATTCAAGGAGGGACATGAAAAATTCCCTGATCATCATGATATACTTTCCTACTATGCTGCAGTCCTTTATGAAGGCGGTAAATTTGCAGAGGCGGGGCCTTTGATGGAAAAGACCTATGAGACATCGACAAAAAAGCCAATCAACCTGCTTGAGGCCGCTGCAGGTGCCTATTATCAGATAGAGAAGTATGCTGATGCAAAAAGGGTCATAAGAAAGATGATGAGCACCACAAAGGAGCCAAAAGAAAACTGGTTCAACATGCTTTTAGGTATATGCTTTGAAGAAGAAAAATATGATGAGGCAGAAAAGATAATTTTTGAGGCATTAAACCTGTTCCCCATGAGTGCAGTATACTGGCAGCAGCTCGGGATGGTAAGGCAGGCAAAAGAGGACTGGTACGGTATGGCCGGTGCTATGGAGATACGTACAAACATAAAGCCACCTGAAAAAACAGCAGACTTTAAAGAGATATATAACATATATAATTCTTTGAATCTTCCATTGAGGGTTATTAAAGGCATAGAGATGTCCGCAAAGGATAAGGCACTGGAAGAAAAGGAATATCTTCAGATAGCTGATGCATATGCAAGGGCCATGAAAATTGATAAGGCTGTATCATATCTTGATAAGCAGATACAGAAAAAGCCATCTTCTGCCCTCATGCTTAAAAAGGCAGAGATACTTCTTAATGCCAGAAAAAACAAAGAGGCAATAAAGGCATGTGATGATCTTATTGCATTTAACCCGAATGAGGGCGGTGCATATAAGATAAAAGGTCTGGCATCCTGGGACCTTGAAGACTGGGAAGGCATGAGAGTGGCATTTACAAGGGCACAGTCATTCAAGGAGCATCGTCGAGAAGCAGAGGACGGTCTGGATTACCTTAAAAGTCTTGATGAGGCAAAAAAAAGCTCAATGCAATAGATGTTAATTAATTATAACGGCCCTGTTTCTTGATGAAGCTGGGCCGTTTTTTATTTGCGCATTGTGCACCCTCAGATTTTAATTTACAATCTTGAAATAAATCTCATTATCAGGAGGAGAAATGGAATATACAGATAGAAACAGGGAAAAGATAGAGGAACTGGGTAACAGGGTATGGGATGATAATGCCATAAAGGCAAGGATAAATGGTTTTTTGTCAGGGGGAATCCCTAAAAAGAGGCTCAATAAAAAAGAGCTGCTTGCAAATAAAAAAGAGATACTGGACAGGGTTCAGCTTATGGCTGAGGAGTATAATTATATCTTTAAAAACTGTGCCCAGGGCACGGCAATGGCGCTCATGGAGGAGTTTGGATTAGGAGATATGCAGGTTATTAAGGCTCTTACACTTTTCCCGGGTATTGGCGGGTCAGGTGAGATGTGCGGTGGAGTAACTGGAAGCATTATTGCCTTTGGTCTCTTTTATGGTGGAGATGACCCTTTTGAACTGGAAAAGGTGGGGCCTGCAATGGAAATTGCCCAGAGATTCATGGCCTATTTTGAGGATGAAATAGGTTATCTTTTATGTTCTGATATTCAGGAAAAGCTCATTTTCGGTAAAAATATGGACCCGGGTGCCAGCGCTGCAAACATGGGCGCATTTGCATCAGCAAAGGGTTTTGAAAAGTGCGGGCTCCCTCCGGGCATAGGAGCACGTCTGGCTGCCGAGTTCATGATAGATCGATTTCCCGAGTATCTATAAGTAGATTATTTAATGCAATCCTGTGAATCAGGGATATATCATGCAGGAGAAACCATAAAAGTAATGGTTCACCTGCATGATGCAGATACAGATTTGTTATATGTTAAAAGTAGGTTCTATTACTGATTCTATTCAAAATGAAAATAGAGTTAGAAAATGAAAATATCTTTGAAGAATAATTTTATTTAAATCTGGCCTCCAGTAATTACGTGAAAGGGGATTAATTTCCCCTCAGTTTTTCCTGATTTTCCTGCTCCCTTTTACAGTCTATGCATTCCGTAGTTACAGGGCGTGCCTCAAGCCTGGCCTCGGAGATCTCCTCACCGCATGTCTCGCATATGCCGAATGTACCATTTTCGATCCGTTCCAGGGCCTGTTTTATCTTCAGTATCAGTTTGCTGTCCCGCTCTTTTATGTGGATATTCATATCTATATCTGTTTCCAGTGTTGCCTGATCAGTAAAGTCAGGTGCCTGCTCAGATTCGGCAAGTGTGGTTACCCTTTTCTGACTGTTTTTGTCATGAAGTTCATCAAGCTGATCAGTGAGCCTTTTTCTGAAGTGCTGGAGTATTTTTTTGTTCATAGGTCATAACCCTGTTCAATTAATGTAAGTGTGCATAAGTTCGAAACATATTCTTTATAAATTATCCTTTATTATATCCGGCGCTGATTTTTAAAAGAACAGCGCCGGATAAATCTTTTTTTTAACAATGAAAGCGGGAACCTTTGGCTCATGGCCTTGTTTTTCCTTTAGCTCTGCACCCCTGCGCTCCTGGTTTTGTATCCCCTTGCGCCCTGAGCCCTTGGTCTTGTTTTCCCTTTGCGCCCAGTGCCTTGCGCCTTGCACCCTGGGTTTTATTCCCTTGAGCCTTGTACCTTGAGCCTTGCGCCCTCTTCTTAATACATATCTTCAGGCATTGCCTGTGCAGCAGCGCCCTTTTTCTTTTCAGGCTTTTCAGCCACCATTGCCTCAGTGGTTAAGAGTAAACCCGCCACAGATGCGGCATTCTGAAGTGCAAACCTGGTGACCTTTGTCGGGTCAATAATTCCTGCCTTGACAACATCTTCATATTCGCCTGTTTCTGCATTAAAACCTTTATTGCCAGTAAGTCCCTGTACATTCTTAACAACAACAGAACCTTCAAAGCCTGCATTATTTGCAATCTGTCTGATGGGCTCTTCTATAGCCTTTTTGATTATGTTGAGGCCGGCCTGTTCCTCACCTTCAAATGTAATATTATCAAGAGCCTTCTGTGCGCGGATAAGCGCAACACCGCCGCCGGGTACAATACCTTCTTCTACAGCTGCCCTTGTGGCGTTAAGAGCATCCTCAACCCTTGCCTTTTTCTCTTTCATTTCAGCCTCTGTTGCCGCGCCAACACTGATAACCGCAACACCTCCTATAAGCTTTGCAAGGCGTTCCTGTAGTTTTTCACGATCATAATCGCTTGTGGTCTCCTCAACCTGTGCCCTTATCTGTTTTACCCTTCCCTCAAGCTCCTTTTTAGTACCGCCGCCATCAACTATAGTGGTGTTATCCTTGTCAATGGTTAATTTCTTTGCTGTACCAAGGTCTTCAATGGTTATATTTTCAAGCTTATGCCCCATATCTTCGCTGATAACCTTGCCGCCTGTAAGTATTGCAATGTCATCAAGCATGGCCTTCCTTCTGTCGCCAAACCCGGGGGCCTTTACAGCGGCGCACTTGAGTGTGCCCCTCAACCTGTTTACAACGAGTGTTGCAAGTGCCTCACCCTCAACATCCTCTGCTATGATAACAAATGGGCGTCCTGACTGTGCAATCTTTTCAAGGATCGGGATCATTTCGCGCATATTGCTGATCTTTTTCTCGTGGAGAAGGATGTAAGGTTCATCAAGACTTACAATCATTTTTTCCGCATTTGTTACAAAATAGGGGCTTAAGTAGCCGCGGTCAAACTGCATACCTTCTACTATTTCGAGTGATGTCTCCATTGATTTGGCCTCTTCAACGGTAATAACACCCTCTTTCCCTACCTTTTCCATGGCCTCGGCAATGATATCGCCGATGGTGTGGTCGTTATTGGCAGAGATTGTCCCGACCTGGGCTATCTCACTTTTATCCTTGGTTGGTTTGGAGATCTTTTTAAGTTCGTCAACTACCATTGCTACTGATTTATCTATGCCTCTTTTGATTGACATCGGGTTTATACCTGATGTAACAAGCTTTAAGCCTTCTCTGACAATAGACTGGGCAAGAATTGTTGCTGTGGTTGTCCCGTCTCCTGCCACATCTGAGGTTTTTGAGGCAACCTCTTTGACCATCTGGGCGCCCATATTTTCAAACTTGTCTTCCAGTTCTATCTCTTTTGCTACTGTTACACCATCTTTTGTGGCAATCGGTGAACCCCATGATTTTTCTATAAGTACGTTTCTACCCTTTGGACCGAATGTTACCTTTACTGCATTGGCAAGTGTGTCTACACCTGTCATGGTTTTTTCCCTGGCAACTGCGCTGTATTTGATTTCTTTTTTAGCCATCTCTGTTTTCCTCCCTGTTATCCCTCAATAATTCCTAATATATCATCTTCTCTCATGATAAGATGTTCTATACCGTTTAATTTAATCTCAGTACCAGCATATTTGCTGAATAGAATCCTGTCATTCTCCTTTACAGCTAAAGGTACCAGAACCCCTTTGTCATCTACCTTCCCTGGGCCTGCTGCTATTACCTTCCCCTCAAGGGGTTTTTCCTTAGCAGTGTCAGGAATAAAAATGCCGCCAGCAGTCTTCTGCTCCCCTTCTGTTCTCAAGACAAGAATTCTGTCGTTTAAAGGTTTAATCTTCATAATCTCTATCCTCCTTAAGATAAAACATAAAATAATAATAATTACCTGAATATGAAAGAAATATCATGTCAGGCAAGATGTGCTGATTTTACTGATATTTTACAAAATTAAAGACGAAAAAACCTAATCACTACTAAAAATTTGTCAAGGTTTAGTAAGACTTTTTCTATATATACCAGTGCAGGCAAAAAAGCCAGTAAAAATCAGTAGATATTTACATAGTTGAGGACAAAATGCAGGAATCTTTTCTGCTTTTTTTAACTCTCTAAAATAAATCCTTCAGGGTTGACTTGAGATAATCCAGTGTTTATATTCAGGCAAAAGTGAATAAGATTCGACTTCAACGATTAATAGATAAACCATTCGATGGCAAAAGGCCTTCAAAAGGTTATGTTTAAAAAAAGAAGTCGAGATAATAGTTTTAAAAAGGCTTCTCTGATGTGCGTGCATCTTTTCTGCCGGGAATCTCGCCATGTATAAATTATGCAGGAGATTCGCCTCGGGGATAAAAACGGCATTCTGGGAAGCCTTTTCATTTATATAATGGCTAAAAGCCAGTTATTGGTTAAGTTTATGCATGAAGATGAATGGGTTGATGAGGCTGAGATAAAAAGGGAAAAGCAAAAGGCCAGGGAACTCAGGCACACCTCCTGGTGGTTCAGACGTATTAATGAAGGCAAATGCCATTACTGCGGCATGAATGTGGGGGCAAAAGAGCTTACCATGGACCATATTGTGCCCTTAAGCCGGGGCGGGAAAAGCAAAAAGGGAAACGTTGTGGCCGCATGCAAGGAGTGCAACAATAAAAAGAAATACCTTCTTCCCATTGAATGGGAGGAATACCTCTATTCTCTTAACAAAGATGACACATTGATTTAACCGGTTTTCTCCACCTTAACACCTGTGCCGATGATATCATCACGCTCTTTACCGATATAGTCTGATGCCTTACCCATATTTACTGCGATCTCAAGTTGATTGGAGCTGTTTATTATGGCAAGAAGCTCCCCGTTTTCCCTGTCAGAATAGATTTTACTTAACCCGTATATCTTGATTTTACCAGTGTGTATAACCGGTTCATTATTCCCTAGAAAACCGGCAAGGTCATTCGCTGTAATATTGGTAATTAGGTTACCAAAATTATCAATACGTATTATCTGGCCGGTAAGGGTGTTATCATATTTAAAGGGGAGGGGTATCTCCAGTTTTTCAGGGTTTGATACAACCCTTCCGAGCTGATGTATGTGCAACCCAAGGGAGATTTGGGCTGCCACAGGGGCAAAAATATCCCTGCCGTGAAAGGTGCTGGTTACTTGCGGGAGAAAATATTTTTTTTCGGTAAGCTCATAAATCGTTGTATCTTTATACCTTTCTATTATTGGCCAGAAAATGCCATTATCAGGGCCTGTAAAAAAATGACCGGCAGCTTTTACTGCTATGGATCTCCTGTTGCTGCCCACTCCCGGGTCAACAACCGCCACATGGACAGTGCCTGCAGGAAAATATGAAAAGCTCTCTCTTAGGATATATGCCCCCTGAAAAACCGAGCCGGTGCTGATGCTGTGGGTTATGTCAATCAGTGCTGCCTCTCTGTTGATAGAAAAGATCACCCCTTTCATCATGGCAACATATGCATCAGAGAGGCCGAAATCGGTCAGCAGGGTTATTATACCTGATCTTTCCATGGATTTTCCTGATTAGAGTTTCTGAAAATAATGGTCAAACCTCTTTATCTATAAAAAGATTTAAGACATTTTCATACTACATCCATAAAATAGTTTGTAAAGTGGAATTTTTCAGTCATAACTGATATAAGCCTTTTGGAGTACCTCCATAATTTAAGCGTTTACAGGGGAATTCAACAATGAAAAAACTATTGATTGATGACAGAGATCAGGCATTTGTCCTGTTTGAGCAGCTAAGAATTCAGGAGCTGTTTGATAAAGAACCCTATTCTGATTTTGATGAAGAGACCTGCCGCATGATCCTGAGTGAGGCTGAAAAACTGGCCACAAACGTGATGATGCCAACCTACCGTGAAACAGATACTGTGGGCTGTACCTTAAAGGATGGCCAGGTTTTTGTACCAGAGGTATTCAAGGGGTTATGGCATACGTGGAATGAGGGAGAATGGCGCAGGATTGACCTTCCCCGTGAGATAGGAGGGCAGGGGCTCCCCCTTATTATAGGTATGGCAGCAAATGAATTTTTCGAGGCAGGAAACCTTGCCTTTCAGACACTTGCGGCCATGGCAAGAGGTGCGGCATTTCTGATTGCACGGCACGGCACAGAGGAACAGAAAGAAAAATATGTTGAAAAAATCCTCTCAGGGCAGTGGACAGGCACAATGGTGCTCACTGAGTCAGAGGCTGGAAGCGATGTTGGTGCAACAAAAACAGTAGCGGTTCCGAATGATGACGGCACATACACCATTACCGGGAATAAAACATTCATTACCGGCGGGGATAATAATCTGGTTGAAAACATTATTCATCTGACACTCGCAAGGGTGAAAGGCTCCCCCCCTGGCACAAAAGGGCTCTCTCTTTTCCTGGTGCCCAAGTACAGGATAAACCCGGATGGATCAATTGGTGAACTGAATGATACAAAGGTGATATCAATAGAAAAAAAGATGGGTCTTAAAGGTTCTCCCACATGTCAGATGATGTTTGGAGAGGAGGGTAATTGCATTGGTGAACTCATTGGTGAAATCAACAGGGGCATGTCAATCTTTTTTACCATGATGAATGAATCTAGGCTCATAGCGGCGCGTCACGGTGCATCAATCGCTGCCACTGCATACCTCCATGCACTTAACTACTCAAAGGAAAGGCTTCAGGGCAGGGAGGCGGGGGCCTCTCCTGACTCACCACAGGCACCGATTATAAGGCACCCTGATGTGAGGCGCATGCTCCTCATGATGAAGGCATATACTGAGGGCATAAGGGCGCTTATACTTTATACCACCTATTGCATGGATATGGAGCTTGTTTCAGAGGATAAGGATGAAAAGGTGAAATGGGAGGAACTCACTGCCTTTTTGACCCCTGTTGCAAAGGCATATGGCTCAGACATGAGTTTCAGGGTAACAGAGGCTGCCATGCAGGTGTATGGCGGATACGGGTACATGAAGGATTACCCTGTTGAGCAGTTTTTAAGGGACGAAAAGGTCCATTCCATCTTTGAAGGGACAAACGGGATTCAGGCCCTTGACCTCCTTGCAAGAAAGGTTGTGAAGGGTTTTCCCAGCCTGAGTAAAGGGCTTTTCAATGATATTGAAAACTTTTGTGAAATAAACAGGCAGCATAAAGAGCTTGCAAAATATATCGCTCTTCTTTCGAATGGCCTTTGCTCGCTCAGGGAGGTTACCGCCTTTTTGACTGAAAAGGCAAAACAGGATTTTAAGATAATAGCCCTTTTTGCAACCCAGTACATGGAACTATTTGGTGATGTTATAACAGGCTGGCTCCTTTTATGGCAGGCGGTCATTGCCCATGAAAAATTTGAGGCAATGATTCAGGATAGGGGATTAACCGGGCAGAGAGATGCAAAGAGGTTTGTAACAGAAAACAGCGAAGCAGCCTTTTACAGCGGGAAGATCTCATCAGCACGCTATTTCAGCAGCAATATACTGAGCCTTTCTTCATCAAAGGCGAGGGCTATAATGGATGGTGATACAGCGGCCTTAGAAATGGCAGAGGAATCATTTTAAAAGCCGGATAAATCCAAATCCTTTCTTTTCTATTTACAAACCGGTCATTTAGGTATATCAAATAGCATCTGTCTGACTCATCTTTGACCACACACGGGCGGTTAACTCAGCGGGAGAGTGCCATCCTCACACGGTGGAAGTCGCAGGTTCAAATCCTGTACCGCCCACCACTATTTAAGCTGTTCAAAGAAATCGTTTCCCTTGTCATCGACCAGTATAAAGGCAGGGAATGCCTTTACTGTAATCATGTAGATTGCCTCCATACCAAGCTCAGGGTATTCTAGTGCCTCAACCTTTGTGATACAGTCTTTTCCCAGTCTTGCTGCTGCACCGCCAATGGAACCCAGGTAAAAGCCTCCATATTTTTTGCATGAGTCTGTCACGGTTTTTGAACGGTTGCCCTTGGCAACCATTATCATTGATGCACCATGAGACTGAAACAGGGGCACGTATGAATCCATGCGGCCTGCGGTTGTTGGCCCGAATGAACCGGATGCATAACCTTCAGGTGTTTTTGCAGGCCCTGCATAATATATGATGTGGTCTTTCATGTATTGGGGCAGCCCTTCACCCTTATCCAACCTCTCCTTTAGTTTTGCATGGGCCATGTCCCTTGCAACAATCATCCTGCCGCTTAGAAGCAAGCGTGTTGAAACAGGATATTTTGAAAGTGTTGCTCGTATCTCTTCCATTGGTCTTTCAAGATCAATGTGTACAGCGTTATCATCAGTGCCTGTTAGTAATGGGAGGTATACACTGGGATCAGTCACAAGCCTTTCAAGAAAGATCCCCTCCTTTGTGATCTTTGCCTTTATGTTCCTGTGCGCGGTACAGCTTACACCCATGCCCACCGGGCATGATGCCCCGTGCCTTGGGAGCCTTATAACCCTTACATCAAGACAGAAATATTTACCGCCGAACTGCGCTCCCACGCCGATTGTCCTGGAACGTTCCATGAGGTTTTCTTCCAGATCAGTGTCCCTGAATGCCCTGCCCCCAGTGCTTCCGGTTCGTGGAAGGTTATCCAGATATCCGGCAGATGCAAGTTTTACTGTCTTGAGGTTCAATTCAGGTGATGTGCCGCCTATAACAAAGGCGGCATGATAGGGCGGGCATGCAGAGGTGCCGATGTGTTTCAGCTTATCTGTGAGGTACTCTATGATGATATCCCTCTTTAATATTGCCTTTGTTTCCTGGAACAGAAAGGTCTTGTTTGAAGAGCCTCCACCCTTTGCAATAAACAGGAATTCATAGACATCGCCCTGTGTTGCGTAAATATCTATCTGTGCCGGTAGATTGCTTCCTGTGTTTTTCTCTTCATACATAGTAAGGGGTGCATTCTGTGAATAGCGCAGGTTGTTTTTTGTGTAGGCATTGTATACACCCAGGGACAGGGCCTCTTCATCTGAGTAGCCTGTCCAGACCCTCTGACCCTTTTTACCTATTATCAATGCAGTGCCTGTATCCTGGCACATGGGGAATATCATGTCGGCAGAGATAACGGCGTTTTTAATCAGATCGAGGGCCACATATTTATCATTATCAGAGGCCTCCGGGTCATTCATGATCTGTGCGGTTTGTTCCAGATGAGTTTTTCGTGAAAGATGTGAGACATCCCGGAAGGCCTCTTCTGCAAGGATTGTAAGCCCTTCGGGCGCAACCTTGAGGATATCCCTGCCATCAAAGGCGGCAGAGGTAATATGATCCTTTGTAAGGAGACGATACTCGGTTGTGTCCTCACCCAGTTGAAACATATCTTCATATGAAAACCCGGTAGCCATTAATCATTCCTGCTGTTATTTAAATGACACCTTGCACACCTGTTCAATTGCCGCAGCCATTGCCTCATCTTCCTTCCTGATATCATCAAGGGTCTTTGGCTTTACAGA
>JAFGFM010000212.1 GCA_016931115.1 Deltaproteobacteria bacterium
CGGGTACTCAACCAGATCTTCCTACCCCTATCTGGAACGTCGATTGTAAAAAGAGGGCACAGGAGAATGGCAAAAAACAATGAACCTCCAACACCTGTCCCTCCATAGTTTTAACGACGGCGGATTCAACATCGAATTTTGAACATTGAATAAAAAGCAATAAGGATTGGGGATTCACCCTGTTTAAACCCTCCTGCTTTGTGGCTTTGTGTGAACTTTATCATGACCCCATGAGGGAACGTGGATTATCCCCTGATAATAATATCTGCCTCAGGGTTAAAGGGGTTTGTCCTTTCAGCAACAGAAAACAGGTAGGGGTAATCCTTTTTAAGATGTTTCAAATATGAGATCCATTCCTTAATAACATGCATATACGCCCTGTGTATATCCACCTTGAGGTGATCAATATCAGCCTGCGGTAAGTTGTAAAAAATCTTCCTGTGGGATAACTCATCTGACAGATGGAACATGGCCCAGAGCAGGTCAGTAAATGATTCATGCTCCAGCAGGTTGGGGTTTTCAAGCATTGATAAGAGGTTATCCTTTTTTTGAATAAGAAGGGTGTTAACCTGTGTAATTGTAATATGACTGAGATTGAACTGTTTTGGGGATATGGAAATAATGTTTATCGCATTATTGAACTCCTTATCTGACCATTTTGCAGAGATTGTGAGGTGCCTTCCTGTCTCAGCTATATCCTGAATAAAATTATTGCACAGCTTGATAAAATCCACACCTATATCATTATAGAATACGCCTATTATCATATTGAGTTTGTTCAGAAAGGAATCCTTTTCACGTTTCTTCATCAACCGGTCAAGAACAAATGTTACAAAAAGTACCTGTATCGGGACAAAAGATATATCCTGGAGCATATAGAAAAAGGTATCACCTGTCTTATGAAAGATTATTATTTGTATAAGATAGAAAAGCGCAGAAGATAAGATTAACACCAAAACGATTGTTAGATACCATTTCCAGTTTTTCATGAATTTCTCCAAATTGCGATATTGTATAACTGTAAAGTTAATATTTATATCTTAATCTATTATTATGAGATCAATTTGACTCATGTCAATGAATTGTTTGAGATAAATGAATACAAGTAAAATTAGATTTTCAGTGTCCGGGGTTTTGGAAGGCCCGATGAAATTCATGACCTTTGCATCATCGGCCCCCCAGCCCTTTTTTTAACATTTAGGATGATGGATATTGAATAAAGATTCATCATGAATTCAGGATTTCCATTTCAGTCTGTCCCAATGCCTGCTCGCGACCGCAGATAGCAGATATCGGCATTATTGGTGTCTGCTGTCCCAAAGTATATGAATCTGGTTGAAATTAAAATATCGATTATATTAACTAAAATATAACCTAATGGCAAGCTGTTAAAAATCAAGTAAAGGTGGTTTAGGCGTATAGAGACGGGTTTGATTAAACCCGTCTCTACAAAAAGATTAACCCTTGATAATCCTTGGAAGGATCATGTGGTTTCTTGAGCAGATAGATGCCGGGTTCTGATATGAACAACCTGCAAATGCCTTTATATACTTTCTCAGGTCAGGCAGGGATACTATTTCATCTACAAAGCCGCGTTTTGCGCAATAGACCGGCCTTGATTTATCATAATATTCCTGTGCCAGCTCATTCATCTTGTCAATGGTAGGCTGAAGTGGTCTGCCTGCATCCTTCTCCTTTACAAGACGCCTTGAATAAGATGCTGCGGCAGCTGTTTCGCCATGCATAACATATATCTCTGTCATGGGTGTGCCAAGGGTGAATACGTTCTGGTTATTGGCTGTTGGGCCTCCCATAACATAATGTGCAGCGGCAGTACCCTTTCTAATAACTATACAGATCTGCGGTACGTCGGTCTGCTCTATTGAGTATATCTGAGACTGTCCAAGCCCTAAAAGCTCTGCTGATTCTGCAATATCACCAACATCAATACCTGATGTATCCTGGAGCCATACTATTGGAATCCTGTCTCTTCCGCAGAGTGTTACAAACTCATTCATCTTGATGAGACCCTGACGATAGAGCTTGCCGCCTATTCCGGGGTAATTTGCGTATTCAGGGTATTTGGGGCCAAGGAAACCCTGCCTGTTACCGATAAATGCCATCAGGTAACCATCTATCTTTGCAAGTCCGGTATAAACCTCAGGGCCGTAACCTGGCCTGAATTCCATATGTTCACTGTTGTCAAATATCCTTGCCATCATCTCTTCAAGGCTATAGCTTCGTTTCTGGTTGAATGCCACAATGCTGTTAAGCTCTTCAGCGCTGAATTTCGGCTCTTTGGGTTCTGCAACCCTGAAAAATTCAGGATCATAGGCAGGCATCATGTCCATATGTCTCTTGAGTGAGTCAAGCACGCCCTTTTCTGTGTCATGCACCTCCTTGAAAAAACCTGTAACATCATGATGTATGCCAACACTTCCTGGAGGAACCTCCTTGAAGTGCCTTGTTGCCTCAATGAGGGCCTCTGCACCTTCAGCATCAAAATGGCCTTTGGGGCTCATACCGCCCACAATACCGCCGCCGCCGACTGCCATATTTGCATCCTTGTGTGCGATAATGACTGTGGGGCTTATGCCCTGGTAACCGCCGCCAGCAGGGTTCGTCCCATAGATGCCTGCAATTATAGGAATACCAAGTTTAGCAAGTTCAGCGTGCCTGAAGAATGTGGTGCCATTTCCTCTCCTGTTTGCATAAACCTCTTCCTGCTCAGGAAGCTTTACACCGCTGCAGTTTACTATCCATACAAGCGGCACCCTCAGCCTTTTTGCCATGTCTGTAACCCTGAGCTGGTTATCTGCCTGGCCTGCTATCCATGCGCCGGCCATTACCTTGTTGTCAAAACCTATAACAACAGCCCATTTGCCATTAATCTTGGCAAGCCCGTCGATTACACCGGTTGTGCCCTCTTCGTTAGACTGTGGGTCATAGATGGTGTGGAGAGGGGTCCATGTGCCCGGATCAACAAGGTACTCGATCCTTTCCCATACTGTCATCTGGCCTCTCTCTGTTATTTTTGCAGCAGGGATACCTGCATTTTTAACGGCCTCAACCGCCTTATTTACTGCCTCTTCAACCTTTTTTATTTCAGAAATGTTTTCTGCTGCATCTTTTATCTGCTTTTCAGAAAGCGCCTTTCCAAAAGGTGTCATCTGTTCAAAATAGCGTCTCATTTACTCCTCCTGGTTATTATTGAGAACTTTTCTCATTAAAAAATGATCACCCATACCATCAGGGAATGGGTGATCGTTTGTAAGCCATAAAGCCTGAAAATGTTTCTCAGGAAAGATATCCGCCCGTGATATTCATAGGGGCGGATAAAATAATTACTTGGACTTCTTTACACTAACAAGATCCTGGCCAACGATCATCTTGCAGATATTTGTTGAACCCTCAACAAGCTGATATGCCGGGGCATCGCGATAGTATCTGGCTACAGGGTATTCTGTTGAATAACCATATGCACCGAGGATTCTCATGGCAACATTGGCAGCCTTTACAGCTATCTCGCCTGAAAGATATTTTGCCTGGGCGACTTCAATGGTGTTTCCGAGGTTGCCGTTGTCCTTCTGTACTGCGGCCTTGTATACCATAAGCCTTGCTGCCTCGAGTTCGCATGATACCTGCGCAATCAGATCCTGGTTCATCTGAAAATTACCGATTGCCTGACCAAACTGCTCACGTTCTTTACAGTAGGCTATGGCTGACTCCAGGGCTGCCTGTGCCAGACCGATACCGCCTGCTGCTGCGGATAACCTGCTCTGGTTGAGTGAACCGAAGACTATCTTTGCGCCGTCACCGGGGTTTCCAAGTATGTTTTCCTTGGGCACCTTGCAGTCTTCAAGGATGATCTCGCCTGTAGGTGTTGACCTTGTTCCCAATTTATCCAGGTCTGTTGTGGTAATGCCGTTAAAGTTTTTGGGTTCAACAACAAATGCTGAAAGTCCCTTGCCCCTGGCTTCCCTGTCTGTATAGGCGTAAAAAATAATTGCATCGGCTGATGAGGCATTTGATATCCATGTCTTGTAGCCGTTTATGAGCCAGTGGTCGCCTTTATCAACAGCAGTTGATTTCATAGACATAACATCAGAACCTGCATTGGGTTCTGTAATACCAAAACCGCCAACATATTCAGCTGTTACCAGCTTTTCTACATATTTTTTTCTGAGTTCATCAGTGCCATATTTATATATTGTGTATGCGCAGCCGAGTGTCTGCATGTTCATCTGTACCCTGAGGGAGCTGGAGCCCCTTGCTATCTCCTCTGTAAGGATGATTGCGGCAAGCCAGCCCATATTGTTTCCGCCGTATTCTTCGGGGATAACCGTGCCAAAAAAACCAAGCTCACCCATTGGTTTCATAACTTCATTATATGGGAAATAGTGTTTTTCATCCCATTCATCTGCAAATGGCATTACCTTTTCATTGATAAAATCCCTTGCCATATCACGCAGCATCTGTAACTCTTCGCTTAATTGAAAATCCATAAATTTTCCTCCTTGATATTATTATTTTATGCTGTTTAATTAAAAGCTAATTTATAAAAAATCCAATTACTTGTGATCTTTTTCCAATGCGGAATAATATACTATTGGAGCATTAATGCAATAAAAATATTTATATTTCAGCTATATTAGCTATATTTATAATGATACTCCTATCAGCCAGTCCCAGTGTTTCATGAAAAAATAGTTAAAAATAGCATCATTGTAAAAAGGTAAGTTATCACGCAAAGCCACAAAGAACACCAAGAAAACAGTTATATTTTACGCAGTTATCTTTGCGGCTTTGTGTCTTTGTGTGAGATTCAGCTTTTTTACGAAACTATCAAAAATGGCTTTTATCATTTGATAAGATCAGTTATAGAAAGCGAAAAGCTGAAAGCTCAAAGCTCAAAGTTTGAAGTTCAAAGCTGGAAGTTTAAGGCTTCTAAATTAAAAACCTATGCTTTTATGGAAACCAGTTAACAAGTTAACCAGTTAACCAGTTAACCAGTTAACCGGTTAACCGGTCAACAAAGGAGTTACCATGTCATTTAAGGAGAGCAAAACAAAACAGGAACAGCTTGAGATACTTGTTATTCTTGCACACCCGGACCAGAACAGCTTTAACCATGCAATAGCTGAAACCGCTGTTGAACAGTTAAAAAAGAATGGACACAGGGTTATATTTCATGACCTTTATGCGGAAGGATTTGATCCAATTTTACCTGGTCCTGAAATAGCGTCTGATTGCTTTCTGCCTGATGATATTCAAATGCATTGTAATGATCTGAAAAGAGCAGATGGTATAATCATTTTTCATCCAAACTGGTGGGGTCAGCCCCCTGCCATATTAAAGGGATGGGTTGACCGGGTTATAAGGCCAAATGTGGCATATAAATTTCTTGAAGGCGATAATGGTGAAGGGGTGCCCATAGGTTTACTAAAAGCAAGGTCAGTAATAGTATTAAATACCGCAAATACGCCTGAGCCAAGGGAGAGAGAGGTATTTGGAGACCCTTTGCAGCTCATCTGGAAAAACTGTATCTTTGACCTGTGCGGTGTACCAGATTTCCACAGGGAGATGTTCAGGGTAATAATTACCAGTACAGAGGATATACGTAAGAAATGGTTAAAAAGGGTTGAAGAGATTATATCCAATGTTTTCCCTGCGTTAATATAGGGTTTAACCTGGACGGGACAAAATGTAGGGGCGAAAAATTTTTCGCCCCTACAGCAAAGTTGATGATCTTTTCTGTTTGTTATTATTAACATTGTAGGGGCACGCTGCAGCGTGCCCGTGTTGGCATTGTGCTATGTACGATCAAAGGGCACAGTGCGCTGTGCCCCTACGGCGATATTTTATTTTCCGGCTGTAAAATTGATCGGTAGCTGGATTTCACTTGATGGGGTTTTACTGATCTCAACCTTTGTTTGAGCCTTCTTTGACTTTTTACCTGGTTTCCCCTTCTTCATATCAGGAAACAGCACAGGCTGTTCAAACAGACGATAATCAGGGCACTTTTTAAATCTGGGGCATTTTTTACATATCGCTATACTTACCTTGGGCATGGATTTTTTTCTTGTGCATAAAATAAATGACATTTCCTTAAAATTTCCCTGTGCGATATGAATAATTGATTTTTAATACAGGATTCATCTATAATCCTGCTTTATTGTTTTTATACATACCATACTGAATCTATTTTTAACAACAGGCTTTTTTTGCATTTTTTTGGAGGAAATATGAAATCGAGATCCCTTATTTGCGTTTACCTGTTTTTTCTCCTCATAAATTTTACAGTCACTGCAAAGGGCATTGATGATGCGGAGATACCTCCCCAGCTTAAGCCCTGGAAGGCATGGGTGCTTAAGGGGGCTGAAATGAACTTCTGCCCGAGCCCATTTAACAATGGGAATGAATATTTGTGCCAGTGGCCTTCAAGACTTGAATTAAAGCTGGGTGATAATGGCGGCACCTTTTCACAGGAATTTATTGTCTATGCAGAGGATTGGATCACGCTTCCCGGTAATAACAATGCATGGCCATATGACCTTATGGTAGATGGAAGCCCTGTGCCTGTTGTAAACAGAAAAGGGCTGCCTTCAGTCCTGTTAAAAAAGGGAGCACATACTATTCAGGGCGCATTCAAATGGAAAAACATGTCTGAGATGATAAATGTGCCTGAAAAGACAGCCCTTGTTGATCTGTTGATAAACAGCAAACCTGTTGAATCACCGCTTCTTGATAATGAGGGCAGGCTGTGGCTCCAGAACAAAAAGGTATCAGAGGCTGAGGAAGACAGGCTTGAGGTAAAGGTCTTCAGGATGGTAGATGACGATATACCAATGTATATTACAAACCTTGTGAGGTTATATATCTCAGGGCAGGCAAGGGAGGTCAAACTTGCTGATACCCTGCCTGCCGGTTTTATCCCCATGGAAATAGAGAGCCCGCTTCCTGTGATGATTCAGGAAAATGGCGATGTTATTATCCAGGCCAGACCCGGCAAATGGGATATCTATATAAAAGAGAGATCAAAAGGGCCTGTTAACAGCATCGGCCCAATTAACGCTGCCTTTGGTCAGGAGATATGGTCAGTACAATCACAGAATCATTTAAGGATGATAAACATTAAGGGTGTTCAGGGTATTGATCCGGGCCAGACCGATCTTCCAGGCGAATGGAGACAATACCCTGCCTATATCATAAATAAAGGTGATACCCTTGTACTTGAACAGACAAAAAGGGGAGATCCATCGCCAGCGCCTGATCACCTTACCATGATGCGAACCATATGGCTGGACTTTAATGGTGATGGTTATACCATAAAGGATACTATAACCGGCACCATGAGCACACAGTGGTATCTGGCAATGAATCAGCCACTTAAGCTTGGAAGGGTTGTGCTGGATGGCGTTGACCAGCTTATAACCAGCCATGGAAAGGATAAAAAGCCGGGTATTGAGCTCAGAAAAGGCCATATAAATCTTGAAGGTGAATCAAGGGTTGAGACAGGTAAAAATGTTATTCCTGCAGTGGGGTGGGATCACAATGTTCAGGGGCTTTCAGCCACACTTAATCTACCGCCCGGATGGCGGCTTATAAATGTGGGAGGTGTGGATTCAATAGAGGGCACATGGCTACAGAACTGGGGAAACCTCCTTGATATCTTTCTGGTGCTTGTGATCTCAACCGCTCTGTACAGGCTCTATAATATCAGGTACGGCATCATTGCACTTATAACCCTTGTCCTCATCTACCATGAACCTGATGCCCCCAGAACAGTTTTCATAAGCATTCTTGCAGCAACAGCACTTTTGCGCTTTATACCTGCGGGCTGGTTCAGAAAGATAATAGAGTTATGGAGAATTGCCTCTATTGTTGTGCTTTTTATTATGGTGGTCTCCTTTATCGCAGACCAGGCACGAACAGGTATATACCCTCAGCTTGAAAATACCAGGAGTTACTTAGTGCCTATGTTCATGAAGCAGGCAAAGCCGGCTGCTCCTCCTGTAATGCAGGAAGAAGCCATGATGAGTAGAAGACCGGCGATGCGAGACTTTGCTGAAAGAGATGAGGAAGAATTCACACTTAATGAAATAGTTGTAACGAGTAAAAAAAGGGAAGCGCTAAGTCATTATATGCAGAAAAACGTCATGCTCCAGGACCCCAAGGCACTGATACAGACCGGGCCGGGGCTCCCCCAGTGGCAGTGGCATTCATATGACATGCGATGGAACGGCCCGGTTGATTCATCACAGAATATAAGCATCTGGCTCATATCTCCATTTATTAACCTTATCCTATCATTTGTGAGGATTATACTTATTGTTATCCTTACCCTTATAATAATAGAGATAAAAAATATTAAGGTTGGAGGGATGAAGGCAGGGGCTACAGTACTGCTTTTAATCTTCATGCTTATCCCTTTATCTGAAAACAGCTTTGCCCAGGAGAGAGGTGATTTTCCTCCACAGGCTATGCTCAATGAATTAAGGAATCGTCTCCTTGAAAAGGATGATTGCTTTCCATACTGTGCAGACAGCCCCCAGATGGATATCATTACTGATAAGGATAACCTGCGCATTATCTTCAGGGTGCATGCATCTACAGAGACCGCTGTCCCTCTGCCAGGCTCTTCCATGATGTGGAACCCGGAGGAGATTTCTATTGGTAACAGCCCTGCTGAAAATCTTTTCAGGGATAATAGCGGTATTATGTGGGTACTTGTACCAAAGGGCGTACATGATGTTGTCATGAGGGGAAAGGTACCTCAGTCAAATGAATTCCAGGTCCCCCTTACACTCATCCCCCACACGGTATCCCTTAAACTTGATGGTTGGGCATCCTATGGTGTTGACAAGGATGGACAGGTTCAGGGGAGCATCAAGTTTGTAAGGCTTGAAAAAAAGAGCATGGAAGGGTCTACTGATAGTAGTCCTGTCCTGCCGCCATTTTTCAATATTGAACGTATTATCTCCCTTGGTATTGACTGGCAGTTGCACACGGTTGTAAGGCGCGTTACCCCTGCAAATGACCCTGTTGTAGTCTCTATCCCCCTTGTTAATGGCGAATCTGTAATCACAGGTGGTGTAAAGGTGGAGAACAACAGGATCGTTGTGAGTATGTCCCCGGATGAAACAGAAAAACTCTGGTCATCCACAATCACCCCTTCAAACGAGATATCCCTTAAGGCCAGCGAAACCATTGAATGGACAGAGACATGGATACTTGATGCAAGCCCCATATGGCACTGCGAGCTTTCGGGTATACCGCTAATCCATCATCAGGATGCATCAGGTCAGTGGAGACCAGAATGGAGACCCTGGCAGGGTGAAGAGATAAAGATAAATATAACAAGGCCAGCGGCTGTCCAGGGAAAGATTGTTACCATAGATAATGCAAGGCTTACGCATTCACCAGGGAAACGTATCAGCACCTCAAGCCTTGATCTCAATATCAGGAGCAGCCAGGGCGGGCAGCATAAGATAATGATCCCTGAAGGGGCAGAGCTGAGGCAGGTAATGATTTCAGGAAAGAGCCAGCCCATAAACCAGGAGGGAAGAAACGTTACTGTCCCGCTTAATCCGGGTGTGCAGCAGGTTAATCTGGAATGGCAGGCTGAGACCGGTTCAAGGGTACTGGTGTCATCTCCAAAAGTGGATCTCACAACCGAGGCGGTTAATGCGTATGTCACATTCAACATGCCGCAGAACAGGTGGATACTGTTTGCAGGCGGGCCTGTGCTCGGCCCTGCTGTGCTATTCTGGGGCTATCTGGTGGTTATAATTATTATTGGTGTGCTCCTTGGCAGGATTAAATTTACACCCCTTGGAACCGCTTCTTGGATTTTACTTGGTATTGGGCTTACACAGGTCCCTGTATCTGTTGCAATAATGGTGGCAGGATGGTTCATTGCAATGGGTTTAAGAAAACAGGCGGTTCAGAAACAGGGGGAGTGGGTATTTAATATTGCACAGGTAATACTTGCCATATGGTTCATAGCAGCAATGGCAGGTATATGGACTTCCATACAAAGCGGGCTCCTTGGTATACCCGATATGCAGATACAGGGAAACGGGTCAACAGATTATATGCTCAACTGGATGCAGGACAGGGTAGCATCCGAACTCCCGAACCCCTGGGTGATATCCCTTCATATTTTTTTCTTTAAAGCGCTCATGCTTTTATGGGCATTGTGGCTAGTCTACTCCCTGATACTTAAATGGCTCCCCTGGGCATGGGGATGCTTCAGTGAAGGAGGAATATTTAAAAAGATGGTTTTTGGGAAAAGGAAAAAGAGTGAGAATGTGCAACCTCCGCCTTTAAAAGAAAGGGGGGGAGGGGTTTAGGCTGCCGCCGTCGCTAAAGCTATAGCGGGCCAGGGCAGGCTGAAGGAAAAGCAAAAGACATTAAAAGTCTTCGTAGGTTCAGGTTGTTGTCCCGCCATCTTGTCAGGGCGTAGTTTTAACGAAGACTGAAGCCTATAGGCGACGGTGGATTATACCTGACCATAATTGATGGAGAGCCGTAGGGGCGGACCTGCGTGTCCGCCCGGTATTTAGGCACATGAACCGCCATTATCGGGCATGCACACAGGCCCCTGCATGCCTGGAAACCTTTTTTATGTACCATTGAAATTTTGAGAATATCTTCCTTTCTAAAAGCCACTGGATTCCACGGTCAGGCCGTGGAATGACGAAGGTGGTAATAATGTGGATTAAGTTAGAATATTTTATAAATCTCAACAAAATTGGGCTTTATACATGACCATAGTTTTTGTAGAGACAAGGCATGCCTTGTCTCTACACGGTGGGGTATAAAACCTAATGTTGTTGAAGGAATTTATAAACTCCCCTCCACTTTGTGGAAGGGGATTAGGGAGGGGGAAACGCTGATGAATAAACTGAGCAGATTGTACTGCTTATCTTTTCCACCCTCTCCCGACCTCTCCCATCCAGGGAGAGGAGCTTAAGTTGAACCTTAAGTCAACAGTATTGGGTATAAAACCTCACCCTACGTTGAAGATAGGTCGAATAAAAGCTTAAAAGAAGAAAACTCCGTGTCCTTGTATGGTAGAAGTGACAAACTAAAATTGAACCGCAAAGTCGCAAAGGGCGCGAAGAAAATAAATTATTTATTAATAACATAATAAAAAGATTTTCTCCGTTATCTCCGCCTGTCCCGCCATAGCTTCAGCGAAGGCGGATGTCCTCCGTGGTGAATGGTATTTTTGGATTTTGCCTTTTCTTCACCCTTCAGACTAATAGTCTAAAGCCTGATATTTATCATGTAAATTTAAGCGTAAACGTTGTCCCGACATCCGGTTTTGAATCCACACTGATGGTCGCGTGATGCAGGCGCAGGATCTGCCTTGAAAGGCTGAGGCCGATCCCTGACCCCTGCTTTTTGGTTGTAAAAAATGGAATAAATATCTTTTCAAGCGCCTCTTCCACGATCCCTACACCATTATCCTGTACAGTTATTATTGACCCGCCTTCTATTCCAAGCATGGCTGTTAGGTTAATCTCCGGGTTTATCTTTCCTTCAACAGCGTGTATGGCGTTCAGGATCAGATTTATCATCACCTGTTCCATTAAATCAGGATCAACTGTAAATTCAAGGCTTTCAGGTTCCACTCGCCACCTGAAAGAAATATTGTGTTCTGTAAGGGTATTATTCATCAGCATCTCTATACGTTTAAAAAAGGATTGAATAGAGAGCAGCTTGAATTTGGGCGTGGGGATCAGGGTCATGTTCCGGTAGTTGCTTACAAATTCCATTAAACCATGGCTTCTTGAATTGATTGTCTTTAATGCATCGATCAAATCCTTAATATCGTCCGGATTAATGGTTTCATCCTCTTTATCAATCATTCCAAGCATGGTGGATGTCATGGATGAGATAGGGGTGATTGAATTCATGATTTCATGGGTTAATACCCTTATAAGATTCTGCCAGGCCTCAAGCTCCTTTTCTTCCAGCTCTTCCTTTATATTCTGTATGGATATCAGGGTGTTTTTATCTTCCTTTATAACAAATGGGTGGCTGTAGATAGAAAGGTATCCTGTCTCATTATCCATCCGGAGGTTGAGGAGCCTTTTTTCGTTTTGCTTAAGGTGTAAGAGGGCATCGGCAAGCTTTGGATATTTATGTTGAAGATCATTAATGTTTTTTAAAAGGCTGATTTTTAGTATCTTTTTAGCGGCGTTATTAATCAGGTTAATTGTCCCGTCCTGTCTGTAAACAATAATGCCTGTGCCAATATGATGGAGTATTGTCTGAAGATACCTTGCGTTAACCTCTTCTAACGAGCGTGTCTCCTGAAGTTTATGCATTACCACGCTGAAGGCCTGTTTCAGCTCGCTGAATGAGGTTCCAAGACCATCGCTTGTAAATGCCTGTGAGGTATCATCATACTTAATAGAAAGAAGAAACCGGCTCAGGTCCCTGTTTGTCTTTTCTGCAAAATGGATAATGGAAAACACCTGGGCAACTGCAAGAAGACCAACAGTAATAGTTACAAATATAAAATCCATTTTAAAGATAAGATAGGCAAGCAAAAGGATAGTGGCGGTCAGGAGCAGCGTTCTGATAATAATTTTAAACTTGAATGATTTAACCATATGATATTTTCCCTAATTTGTTATCGCTGGCCTGAAAAGTGTAAAAACCTCATGGAATCTTTGCTTTCCTAAATATGAACATCCAACATCGAACATCCAACATCGAACATCCAACTTTCAACTTCCAATGAAAAATCAAAAGACCCTGGATTCCCGCCTTCGCCATTTTTTATCTTGCTCTTGATCTTTCTCTTAATCTTAATCCCGCTTTAAAAACAGAGTAAGAGCAAGAGCAAGAGCAAGAGTCTTATAGCGAAGGATCTGGCTGTTAGAGGATTTTCCTTGGCCCTGAGCCATGAGCCTTGCGCCCTAACCTCTGTGTTCTTAGTGCCTCTGTGTGATAAATGTTTTACGCTTTGCTCTTTGCGCCGTGCGCTTTGCGCCTAAATTCCGTGCTTTTCCATGCGCCTGTAAAGGGACGACCTGGTCAGACCCAGTTCACGCGCTGCCTGACTAACATTCCCCCTGTACTTTTCAATAGCCTTCTGGATCACAATCTTTTCAACAATATCAAGGTTGTAATTATCAAATAATAAAGCATCTCCTTCAGCCCCTGACGCAGTTAATAGAAAATCCTCGGGTTGAAGTATATCTGATTCGCTCAAGATAACTGCCCTTTCCATGCAGTGCTGAAGCTCCCTAACATTTCCCGGCCATTGATATGCCATAAGCTTTTTTATTGTTGATGCACCAATACCTTTTTCAGGTTTGTTATATTTTTTGCAGAAGATTTTAAGAAAGTGTTCAGCCAACAGTTTCAGGTCTTCACCTCTTTCCCTTAGAGGCGGCAGGTGTATCTCTACCGTGTTTATCCTGTAGAGCAGGTCCTGTCTGAATTTTTGCCTGTTTACCATTTCACGGATATCCATGTTTGTGGCGCATATCAGCCTGATATCAATTGGTAAAGATTTATTGGAACCCAGGCGTACAACCTGCTTTGTCTCGATTGCCCGAAGTATCTTTGACTGCATGGCAACAGGCAGGTTTGCTATCTCATCCAGAAACAGGGTCCCGCCTGATGCAACTTCAAAGCGGCCAACACGGTCTGTAGTCGCATCAGTGAATGCCCCCTTTACATGGCCGAAAAGCTCGCTTTCGAATAGGGATTCGCTTATAGCCCCCATATCCACGCTGATAAACACCTCTTTGCTTCTGACAGAGTGGTAATGAAGGGCACGCGCAACAAGTTCCTTACCTGTGCCGTTTTCGCCAAGGATAAGGACATTGGCATCGGTCTTTGCAACCTTGAGGATGGTGTCATAAACTCGCTGCATTGAAGGGGATGAACCGATAAACTCGCTGAATGGCTGATTCATGTCAGAGCTTAACTGCTCCTGACGTTGTCTGAGGTTTGCTGCCTCAAGCCTTGTTTTACGCAGGTTACAGGCAGCAGATACTGTCACAAGGAGTTTTTCATTCTGCCATGGCTTAAGCACAAAATCGGTTGCCCCATTTTTAACAGCAGTAACCGCAAGATTAATATCACCAAAGGCGGTAATCATTATCACAACAGCAGTTGGGTCGATCTCAAGGATCTTTGAAAGCCAGTACAATCCCTCCTGACCGCTAGTCACATCCCTTGAATAGTTCATGTCAAGCAGGATTACATCATAGCTGTTGTTAGCCATGAGGGAGGGGATATTTTCAGGGTTCTGTTCTGTATGAATTGATGCGACATGCTTCTTAAGGAATAACCGAGCTGCCTTGAGTACATCTTCATCATCATCAACAACCAGGATTTTTCCAATTTTCTCTGACATCAATTGCCTGTTTCTTTATTTACTGTTTTCAAAAAGCTGCATATAAAAATATTTACCCACATCAAAAAGCCCTTTAGGAACAAATGGAAGTTTTTGCCTTAATTCTTCATGGGACAATCTCATTTCCATGGGAGGGCCAAAATCCGTTTCCTCTTTATTAATATTAATAACCGCCAGCCGGGCGCCCGGTCTTAAAAGACGCTTTACTTCCTTTATAAATCCTTCAATCTGAGCCGGTTTAAAAATATGAAAGACTGTTGATAGATATATCAGATCAAGAGAACTATCCTCCAGCGGGGTTTTTGATGTGATGTCACCAACCACTGCTATAATACTGGTTTTGGCTGTTTCTTTTTTAAGGGCCTCAATGAATGCCTTATCCGTATCAAGGGCATATATGGTGCCTGCATTACCAACCAGTTTTGTAAATTTTTTTGACATATAGCCGTTACCACACCCGGCATCAAGAACTTTATACCCTTTCTTAATATCAAGTTTTTCTAATATTTTTTTATTATCCAGTAATCCTTCTGTAAATTTATGTTTCATGTTTTCTGAGTCTTTATGTCAGTTGAGTATGGCCAAAAATTATTTCATCATTCCCATACACTTGATGGGACAATCGAATTTTACCTTCAGTTCATCAATTACTCCCGGTTTTGCAAATCTTTCCGGGTCGTATGTCTTTATGGATGTGTAGTCATGCAGGAAAGATGACCACATGGTTAAACCGCCCAGATCGTAGACCTCAGATTTTGTCAGCGCTTCCAGGCTGTGGGGCGCAAATTTGGGAATGTTTACAAGGCATTCGGAGTATGCGATAAATTCATCATTCATTACCTTGAATTTTACTTCACCGCTTCTCACATATAATAATTCACGGATTTTCGGATACTTTACCCACTCGGCAGTAAAGCCAGGCTCCATCTCGGCACAGCAAAGCTCTTTGGCGCCACCGTTTTCCCAACGTTGGACCAGGACTTTCATGGCGACACCTTCAAATTTGTATTCCGCAAGTGGCCGCTTTGGATTTCTTACAGCAGTACACTGTTCGGTGGGGACCTCTTTAAACAGGAAGCGTTCACGGGGAATAAAATCCATTGGAGGTTCCAGCTTTTGCAGATCCTTATCATCCCGAGTTTCGGGCATGTGTTTCATGACATTCTGGACAGCTCTTGCATCGTCGCTTATGATATAATCGTGGTAAGTTCCACGCCATTTAACATCTTCCAGAAAGGCCATTCCGTGAATCTGAGTCGCCTGAAGGTGAAGAATATCACCCGGTGTAAGCAGACATTTCATACCATCGATGTACAACCACAATTTGCCGCTGTCTACAAAAAAGGTTTCATAGCCGTGGCGGTGCTCATGGGGCATGTGATTTTCATCGGGATTAACTCCATCCGGAAGCGCATACATAATCGTATCCAGCATCCAGAACATATGCCTTGGTCCCTCAGCCGGTATAACGAAACCCGCTTCAGATGCAGTTGATCCGTCAGGCCTGTAATGCTTTGCGCTGCCTTTCCAGGCCGTTTTATGTTCATTCAAATCAATTAAAAATTCGCTTGGCATAAAATTACCCTCCTGTTTTGCTGTTATTTCACGGTCAATTTAAAAATGGCTGATAAGAATTCGCTTTTTGAGGAATGAAGTATATGGAGTTGGGCGTTGTATGTCAACAGAGAACCGCCTCGCTATATTGTAAGAATAGTGAATACTGCATCCAAATGTGCCTTCAGGAAACACTGCTTTAAAAGGATGCCTTGCTTTACAAGCATACAGACCTCTTGGATGCTGATGATCAATGGCTGTTTAGATTTTTCCGGCATATAAACCCCTGGACATAAAAGAGTATGTTTTATGTGACTTTGGCTTTTTCGTTTACCATGTAAAACCAATCTGCTTTTATTCCAACAGGGCGGTTAAGCTTTTCATTCGATGTTCAGAGTTGAGCGTTCGATGTTGGATGTTTATTGGTTTTCATCTGTTCATCCCCGGACACCATATGTCCGCTGGCGGACACCTGTTTTATAAATAGAAAAATTAAAATCCCATGAAACCCTTGCCGGATAACGATCCTGTGATTTCAGGGAATATGGCACAGGGCTTGCTTAACTAAAAAAAATGAACGTCCAACATCGAACTTTGAACGTCCAACTTTGAATGAAAGGAAAAAAGAAAGGTTTCAAGGAGTCAAGGGTTCGAGGGTTCAAGTGAAAAATTTGTCGTCATTCCCGCGAAGGCGGGAATCCAGTTTTTTTCTTTTTTGATTTTCATTGAACGTTGAGAGTTGGATGTTCGATGTTCAAAGTTCATTCTTTTAATTAACGGAAGCATATTGGATCGCAAAATAGAGAAAAAGTGGTTACCTCTCAAAAAACTCATCCCGATTTTGGTGATAGGGTTTGTCATTATATTTTTAAGCTATCAGGTTATCAGCCGGTCCGGCACAACTAGGCTCAGGGTTGACCCGAGCAGGATTACCCTGTCACAGGTAAAGTATGGTGAATTTCAGGAGTATTATCCCTTTGATGGTACAGTAATCCCTTTAACCTCAGTATACCTGGACGTGGAGCAGGGAGGGCGTGTAGAAGAAATTTTTGTTGAAGGGGGTAAACCAATTCAAAAGGGAGATCTTATCCTGCGGTTTTCCAATACAACCCTTCAGACAAATCTTATAAGTACAGAGAACAGCCTGCTCGAAAACCTGGATCGACAGCGAAACACCCAGCTTCAACTGGCAAAGGATAAGCTTACCAGAAAGGAAATGCTGCTGAACCTGACCTATGAGACTCTTAAACTGGAAAAGCAGTATAAACGCTACAGTGCCTTGAACGAGGAAAAAATAGGTATCTCCGAAGAGGATTATGAGACCCTTTATGATCAGGTTGAATATAAAAAGGCCCAGATGGCGCTGCAGAAAGAGCGGAACAAACAGGAGGATCTTATCGGTGATGAACAACTGGTACAGGCGAAAAAGGCAATAGAACGTATAAACCTGAGCCTTGATCTCCTTACAAAACAGATAGAAAGCCTGAATGTAAAGGCCCCAATATCAGGGTATCTTTCAAGCATAAGCGCTGAGATAGGGCAAAATATTATCCCAGGCCAGCGCATAGGCCAGATAGATATCCTTGATAAATTCAAGATCAGGGCAGGGGTGGATCAGTATTATAACTCAAAGGTAACAGTGGGGACAAAAGGCAAGTTTACACTGGATGGTAAAAGTTATGGGGTAGAGGTCACAAAGATTTATCCCGAAGTAATCAATAATCTGTTTACAGTGGATATGGCTTTTTCAGGTGAAGTCCCTGATGGAATCAAGCGCGGTCAGACCCTGACTGTGGAATTAAGCTTTGGCGAACCCGGGCAAAGCCTTATGGTTAATAAAGGCGGTTTTTATCAGCAGACAGGAGGACGCTGGGTTTATCTTGTTTCTAAAGATGGAATGACAGCAAACAGGGTTGATATTCGCCTTGGCCGCCAGAACCCGCGAAATGTTGAGGTTTTAGAAGGATTAAATGCAGGTGATATGGTAATTACGTCGGGGTATGACAGCTTTAAGGAAGCGGATGAGTTGGTGTTTGAAGGAGCGGTGGAGTTGAAAGAATAAAGAAAGGCGCAAGGAGAAAACATTAATAATTAGCCCTTATTCCCCGGTTTGAATCTCTTGCTCTTACTCTTACTCTGCTTTTAAAACGAGATTAAGATTAAGAGAAAGATCAAGAGCAAGATAAAAAATAGCGCAAATTGAACTGGAGATTACAGAGTCTTAGCTGGACAAGAAGCACAAAATTTGTGGTGAAGATAAAATAATACTTAATTACCGGAAAAGAAAACCATGCTTAAAAATTATATATTAACAGCACTACGCAGTTTAAAAAGAAATAAGCTCTACTCCGCCATCAATATCTTTGGCCTTTCTGTGGGCCTTACTATTTTTATCCTGGCATTAACCCTTTCCAGCTTCCATTTCAGCTTTGACAAGTTTCATAAAGATTCTGATAGGATTTATATTGTATTAGCAGAGAAAGAGGCACCCAATGGTATACTACAGAAAGATTCATCTACATATCTTCCCCTGGCCGGTTTGATGGAGCAAAATTTACCCGAAATTGAAAATGCTACAGTAGTCAGGGAATATTTTCGTGAAATCTTTCGTTACAAAGAAAACATCCTTTATGAAGATGATGTCCTCTTCACTGAGCCAAACTTCTTTAAAGTCTTTACTTATCCGGTAATTAATGGTGATAAAGAGAATCCGCTGGCAAAACCAAATTCTATTGTTTTAACTAAATCTACAGCCTTAAAATATTTTGGAAAAGAAAATCCAATTGGTAAAACCATGGAGGCCAACTTCAGTGAAACACCTCTAAAAGTAACAGCTATAGTCAAAGATTGCCCGATGAATACAAGCAAATCTTTTGATATGCTTGTTTCACTTCCTGAGAGTTTTAATACAGATTGGGGAACAGCAGGCAGTACTTATACGTTTGTTAAACTTAAAAAAGGTGTGGATGCCGATCGGGTTAAGTCTAAATTTCCTGTTTTTGTTGAAAGTTTTTTACCACTTCAAAGAGGCGACAAAATAAATCTCTCTTTATTTCCGCTTGAAGATATCCATTTGAAATCCATCGACTTCATGGTTGGATTTGATATTACAGCTTTATTTCAGTTCTATTTAATAATTGGAATTGCTACTGGTCTGCTGGTAATTGTCGTTGTCAATTTTATAATATTATCAACTTCAAGATACAGTAACCAGGCAAAAGAAGTAGGTGTACGCAAAGTAGTTGGCGCCAGTAAAGAACAATTAATTTATCGATATGTAAGTGAATCAGTTATCCTTTCGTTTTTGGCCTTGTTTCTGGCTTTCATGCTTTATGAAATTGCTGAGCCGCTTTTTGAATCTATTATCGGAACTGTTGATTTAAGTCTCTGGCATAAACCGCTTGTAGTATCAATTACTATTTGTTTAACTTTTTTTGTTGGCGTTGTATCGGGTATTTACCCTGCGTTCATTCTCTCAGCATTAAAACCTGGCATAATTCTTAAAAATCAGTACACCATCAGGAAAAGTGGTGGAAAGTTTCGAAAGGGGCTGGTCATTTTTCAGTTTGCCATCGCCTTTATTATGATTGTATTTACGTTATCTTCAACAAAACAACTCGATATGTTGGCAAAAGTTGATCTGGGCTATAACAGAAAAAATATTATCACTGTACAAACAGATTTCTCATCTTATACAAAATTTGATCTTCTCGAAAATGAGCTTAAAAAGAACTCGAACATTTCTATGGTTGCTTCGGCCCATTATATTCCAGTCTCCTGGGATAGACGAGAAAAAGTGCGAGTGGAAGGAGCAAGTCGGGATGGAACAGAAAATATTAACAGCTATCCATGCGGTTACAATTTTATTGAATCTCTCGATATAAAAATCGTTAAAGGAAGAAGCTTTTCACGCGAGTTTAATGACCAAAACAGTATTATTGTTACTGAGGAAGCAGCCAGACATTTTGGTTGGGATGATCCAATAGGTAAAACACTTATTATTAATGACCTTGATGACACAAGGAAAAAGGTAATTGGAGTCGCCAAAGATTTTCATTTTCCCCATGTATTTTTTAGAAAAGTACCGGCAATGATTTTGTTCGAGCCAGAGCAGCCTTTTTACGTTTATATTAAAACACTAGCAAATCCTGATAAAGAAACGATCAAATTTCTTGAAGAAACCTGGCAAAAAATACTACCTGATCTACCTTTTGAATATTCCACACTCGATTATGAATTTGAAGAAAATCTCAGGAATACAACAAAGATAATTGAAATATTTAAATACATCGCTGGTGTTTCAGTCTTCATAGCATGTCTTGGCTTGTTTGCACTGGCTTCTTATACTGCTGAACGAAGAACTAAAGAAATTGGTATACGCAAGGTACACGGAGCATCCATAATTAAAATAACCTCAATGCTACTTTCTGACTTTCTGCTCCTGGTGCTTGTGGCAAATATTATTGCTTTGCCAGGGGCCTATTATTTGTCTGAATATTTTATAAATGTTGGATGGGTGTATAAAACTGATTTGAGCGTCTCATTATTTATTATTGCGGTCGCGGTTTCGTTTGTGTCAGCACTTTTTGCAATTACTGTTCAGTCAGTTAAAGCGGCACAGTCAAATCCGGTGGAGGCGCTACGATATGAATAGAAAAGAAAGGCCCAGGGCTCATGGCTCAAGGCGCAAGGTAAAAACATAAAAACAAAGACTGGATTCCAGATCGAGTCTGGAATGACAGATAAAAACATAAAAACCTAATCGTCATTCCCGCGAAAGCGGGAATCCAGAGTCTTTTGATTTTACATTGGAAGTTGGAAGTTGAGCGTTCGATGTTGGATGTTCATCCTTTAAAATGGAGTTTCCCATGTTAATAAGCTTCATAAAGATCACCCTTCGAAAACTGTATCGGGAAAAGCTTTATACAATTATTAATGTTTCCGGTTTAGCTCTTGGTATTGCATGTTGTCTTATTCTGGGGCTCTTTCTTCACAATGAGTTGACTTATGATCAACATCATAAGAATTATAAACGAATCTACCGGGTTGCCGCCCTATATACCATCCAAGGCACTGGCATCAAATTTGCCCACACTTCAGAGGCATTACCATCTTTGCTAAAAAAAGAGAATTCGGATGTCATTGACTATGTCCGATTCGTCAACATGGCTCTCGGCTATCCTCAGGGTATAGCATATCATTCAGGTGACAATACCGCCTTCTGGAAAAATGTCTATCTAGTAGATGATAATGTGTTTGAAGTATTTACCTATGATGTTATTTATGGTGATCCGAAAACAGCACTGGTTGATCCAAACTCCATTGCTATCAGTGAGACCTTTGCAAAAAAATATTTTGGTGATGCAAATCCAATAGATAAAACCATTAGAAATGATGTAGCCAGCTTCAAGATAAGTCTTGTCTTTGCTGATTTACCATACAATACACATCTTAAAACTGATGTCCTTATGTCTTACAATGCACCTGATCGACAACTTAACGCGTCCAATCTTCGCCAAGATTTGTGGATTCCCTGCTGTTATACCTATCTTGTTTTTCCTGAGAATTATCCGCAGGAATCGTTTAAGAAAATGACCGAAGCTTTTTATCAAAAATATATGAAAGAAACCGGTGATGCAGATAATGTGAAACAGGACTTCTGGCTGCAACCCTTGAAAGATATACATTATATGTCGTCCGGTTTAACAGGTGATTTACCCACTGGTAATGTTTTGTATCTCTATGGTTCTGCAGCCGTTGGTTTATTGATCCTGTTGGTAGCCTGTATAAATTATATGAATCTTTCCACCGCAAGATCTTTAAAGCGGGGAAGAGAGGTGGGTATTTATAGGGTAATGGGGGCTAATAAGTCTCAATTGATTTTACAATTTATAGGAGAGTCCATTGTGATTACTCTTATTGCTCTTTTCCTGGGAATGCTTGTCGCGGAACTTGTACTCTTTCTTTCACCAATAAAAGAAACGATTGGGAACCTGCAACTGACTCAATATGTAACAAATCCGGTGCTGTTGTGCTGGTTGATTGGCTCAACGATATTTACCGGTGTGGTATCCGGTGTATATCCGGCTTTTTATCTGTCCTCTATCCAGCCTATTGCCGCACTGAAAGCAATAAAAAAGGTTGTGACTGTTCAATTTAAATTTCGGCAAATACTGGTTTTGGCACAGTTCATTATCTCCATCGGGGTCATTGCATGTACCTTTCTGATGATTTCTCAAATGCAATATATCGCAAATAAACCACTTGGATTTACAAAGGAAAACAGATTGGTAGTTAGTTTAATTGGTTCAGATGTAATTGAAAAGCACAATATGATAAAAACGGAATTATTGAAAAATCCAAATGTAAAGGGGATGACAATCTGTAACTCAGTTCCTGGTGATTTTGGGATGCCGGCCCAACCGAAAAGCGTAGAAAATAATGACGGTAGTATGGTGCAACTGCCCATGACGTGGGTTGATATATATAATGATGATTATTTGCATGTCATGGGGATGAAACTCGTGGAAGGCAGAGATTTTTCCAATGAATTTGCTACTGATCCAAAGGAAGCAGTTATTGTTAACGAAGCATTGGTAAGGAATATGGGCTGGGATAAACCATTGGGTAAGCGTATAGAGGAGGAATATCCAAATACAAAATACAAAGTAATTGGTGTGGTTCAGGATTTCCACTATCAGTCCATGTATTCTTCAGTTGAGCCGGTCATGTTGGATAGAAATGACTATGTTCCTTCCCAAAACAGGCCCCAAGATAACAAAATGATAATAATCAGTATATCCGGGAAAGAAATGTCCCAAACAATAGACCATATTAAAAATGTTATGAAGGAGTTCGATTCAAGGCATCCCTTCCATTATGAATTTCTCGACGAGTTAATAGACAATCAATATGTTTTTGAAAAACGGGTAATAGGGTTAACCGGAACATTTGCTGGTATATGTGTTTTTATCAGTTGTCTTGGCCTGTTTGGTCTTTCTGCATTTACTACAGAACAAAGAAGCAAGGAGATTGGTATACGCAAAGTAGTCGGTGCATCAACCATGCAAATCATCTTAATGCTGTTCAAGCCAACAATGGTACTGGTATTAATAGGGGCAGTTATTGCATCTGCCTCAGCTTATCTTGTTATGGAGAAATGGTTAGCAGGGTTTGCATATAAGGCAGATATAAATCCACTGGTATTTGTGATGGCTACATTAATAGTCATTATTGTTGCTTTTGTGACTATTGCCTTGCAGTCATTAAAGACAGCCCAGGCAAATCCGGTGGAGGCACTGCGGTATGAATAAAAAGCAGGCTGAAGCAGTTTAGACTGAAGGCTAAAGGGGAAAGACAATTGGCAAGAGACATAACCCCCTCTTGCTCTTGCTCCTACTCTTAATTCTTAATCTGATTTTAAAGACAAGATCAAGAGAAAGAGCAAGATATAAAATGGCGATGAGATCTTTCAGGTTTTACCTGTCATTCCAGACTTTATCTGGAATCCAGTTTTTTTGATTTTTCGTTTTTTCATTGAAAGTTGGACGTTGGGCGTCCGATGTTGGAAGTTCGTCTTTTAAAACCCGGATCAGATATACATGGTACTGTTACACCAGACGACCGGTGACGAGGAGATACTTTTC